>CAXTUS010000069.1:0-17844 GCA_964247475.1 uncultured Acidobacteriaceae bacterium
GCCCCGGGAAGTGGTTCATTTGGAGCCCGCCCTGTTAGACCCTTCTTCAGGAGCATCATCGGGAAGATGTTGGCCTACTTGAAGTACTCACGCTCCTTGCCTGGATGGTTAATGTAGCCTGGATGGTCGGTGTTGCCCGGATAGTTGGTGTTGCCCGGGTAGTTGGCGTCACCCGGGCAAGGGCCATATCATCGCGCGACCCTGGTGATTGCTTAAGGAGGCTTTTGGGTAATCAGCAGAGATGAAGTCGTTGATCTCACTCGCTTTACGCAACCCGCCAACTTCTTTGCCTTCGGAAGCGTCGAGACCCTGAACGTTAGCCAGGCGGGTGTGTGGCACGCGTCGAGCGGCTTCACCGGACAGCCCAATCCGCCGATGATCGAGCGGCTCGTCTCGGGTCCGAAGCCGTGCTGGTTGGTCAGCAGACCTCAGGCGTGATGCCTGCATCGAGGCTCCGAAGTGTCGAGTCGCCGCTCGTCTTGCCGTTCAGGTCTCCCGGGTCGGTCGATCCCGCTTGCGTTATGGAAGTAGTTCGCGGAGTGGCGGAAGACGTAATT
The DNA here is from genome assembly GCA_964247475.1 of uncultured Acidobacteriaceae bacterium. Lineage (GTDB taxonomy): Bacteria > Acidobacteriota > Terriglobia > Terriglobales > Acidobacteriaceae > Edaphobacter. Next base: position 558 of record CAXTUS010000069.1, read on the forward strand.
GGGGAAGATGGGATTCGCAACAAAGGGTGAGGCCAGGCCGAGGAAGATCCTGAGAGGGAGCAGGTTGTGCGAGCTGCGAGGCATCAATGCGATGACCGGCAATCATGCCCTGGTCAGGCTCGACTTCGTGGATGATCAGGAGCAAGCAATCCAGCAGATGTTCGAGGGCGTGCCCCCTGGTGCGCCGGAAAATGCAATCGGGTTTGTACTCTGACATCTCGTCGTACGCGCTCAGCGCGAGATGGACGGCCTCGCACCGCTGAACCTGACAACCAGCAGTGTTATGACGACTGCCCTTGCAGCCTGCTTGGGACGATCATGGCGAGAGCGTGTTCCAGGCGGAGCTCAGCCCATTTTGGGCGCCTTCATCCAATGTAAATGGCGCACACGTAAACGCGCTCGGAGGCAAAGGTGTCAATTTTGAGGCGGAGAAGCAACTCGGAATCCGTGCCAGGCACATAAAGGTGACGAGCAGGAGCCTGAGTACGCTCGATGACTCGCTACCGGCGGCAATGAGTTTTCAGACGCAGCTGTCCGGTGCAGCAGGCGGCCCCGGAGGTAGTCTTCTCAAGACCCTATGGTGCCGTTCACTCTGAAGATCAAAGAACAGGCAGCAGCAAGTACGTCCTGATCGCGAACGGCGACCACTGATTGGGGGTGAGGTGCGTTGCGCAAAAGAGTTGCGTAGCCGGGCTCCAGTTGCGGATGCACGCGAGCGCTTGTACCCCATGAAGGGGGGGAGCCGTCCCCGTCGGGCACACTGACCGTTGCTTCTAGATCTTCGGCGAGAAGTCGGTGAGTTCAAGGAAAGTGGAGTCGACGCTTTCGACAATCTTGCCAGGAGCCTCCGATTCCGCTTTCACCTTCTGCCACTCGGGATCGTCGCCGAACGCCTTCCAATTGGCCGTGGCGGCCTCGCGGCTGGGATGTTTCAGGATGTAGAACAGCGTCTTCTCCTTCAGCGGCTCATCGGTCGGCGTCCAGTAGGCGACGCTGGTCATGCCGTGCCGCGTAAAGAGCGCCATGGTGTGCTCGCGAAACCGCTTCAGCAGCGCCGGCAGCTTGCCGTCAGCCGTGTGGTACACGCGCAGCTCGAAGATCGTCCCTGGCGCCTCTGCTGAGGCGCTGAAGCCTCCCATCGCATGAAGCATTGCGCCCATTCCCGTTGCCTTCAACATCGCTCGTCTCTCCATGGCGGCATTCTAAGCCTGCGAGAGCAAAGGCAACAGCACGTGCTTCGTTACCGCGGACCGCGGCCACTTCGTGAGGTGGAGACGCTGCATGGGCACGCTTTCGCAGACAACTTCAGCAGCTTATGCGCGCATCGTTCCCGGCCCACGAAGTAGCGCCCATACTGCCTAAGGACGCGGTTGCCGTTTGCTTCTGTTCTGCATATTGACAGGCATCATGCCGAGGGGGAAGACTTGGAGCCTGAGGAAGCATGACCACAAAAGCCGTACCCTCGCCCGCTGCAACATCGAACGCCGCGCCTCCGACATCAAACCGCCATCTGATCCGCTGGGTTGAAAAGATGGCCGATCTCTGCCAGCCCGCGAGCATCCACTGGATCGACGGCTCGGAGGCCGAAAACCAGTGGCTGTGCGACACGCTCGTGGAAGCCGGGACCTTCACCCGGCTTTCGGCCGAGAAGTGGCCGGGCTGCTTCTACGCCCGCTCCTCGCCGAATGACGTGGCACGAGTGGAAGACCGCACTTTCATCTGCTCGCTCTCAAAAGACAATGCAGGCCCGACCAACAACTGGGAAGACCCGTTCGTCATGCGCAAGACGCTGAAGAGCCTGTTCAAGGGCGCGATGCGCGGACGCACCATGTATGTCATGCCCTTCTCGATGGGACCCGTCGGTTCCCCCATGGCGCAGATCGGGGTGCAGCTCACAGACTCCGCATACGCCGTCGTCAACATGCGCATCATGGCGCGCGTCGGCACGCCGGTGTACGCCGAGATCGACAAGGACTACAAGCGTGTGGTGCCCTGCCTGCACTCGGTCGGCGCTCCTCTGGCGCCTGGGCAGACAGACGTTCCATGGCCTTCGAACGATAACAAGTACATCGTCCACTTTCCCGAGACGCGCGAGATCTGGAGCTACGGCTCAGGCTACGGCGGCAATGCGCTGCTCGGCAAGAAGTGCTTCGCGCTGCGCATCGCCTCGAACATCGCGCGCGACGAAGGCTGGATGGCCGAGCACATGCTCATCGTCGGCGTCGAATCACCCGCGGACGCGAAGGGTAAGACCGAGAAGACCTATGTTGCGGCCGCCTTCCCTTCGGCCTGCGGTAAGACCAACTTCGCCATGATGATTCCGCCTGCCGGCTTCGATGGCTGGAAGGTTTGGACGGTAGGAGACGACATCGCGTGGATCAAACCTGACGCATCGGGACAGCTGCGCGCGATCAATCCCGAGACTGGCTTCTTCGGCGTCGCGCCTGGCACCAGCGCGAAGACCAACCCGAATGCCATGGCGACACTCCGCGCCAACAGCATCTTTACCAACGTCGCGTTGATTACTGAAGACGGCATGCCGAACGGCGACATCTGGTGGGAGGGTATGACGGACACGCCTCCGGCCGAGGCGCTCGACTGGCGTGGCAATCCGTGGACGCCACAGTCGACCACGCCCGCCGCGCACCCGAACGGCCGCTTCACCGCGCCTGCCGCGCAGTGCCCCACGATCGATCCATCCTGGGAGGACCCGAATGGCGTTCTGATCTCGGCGTTCATCTTCGGCGGCCGCCGGCCGACCACCATGCCGCTCGTCTTCCAGGCTTTCAACTGGAGCTCCGGCGTCTACGTGGGCGCCACCATGGGCTCAGAGACAACGGCCGCCGCCGGGGGCGCTATCGGCAAGGTACGCCGCGATCCCATGGCCATGCTGCCCTTTTGCGGCTACCACATGGGCGACTACTTCCGGCACTGGCTGCGCATGCAGCGCGCGCTCACCACAACGCCGCGCATCTTTCACGTGAACTGGTTCCGCAAGGACGAGAAAGGCAGCTTCCTCTGGCCCGGCTTCTCCGAAAACATGCGCGTGCTGAAGTGGATCGTCGACCGTGTGCGTGGACGTGTACGCGGGAAAGAGACGCCGATCGGCTGGACCCCGAAGTACAACGACATCAACTGGGACGGGCTTGAGTTCAGTTATGAGCAGTTCCAGCGCCTGCAGGCCGTCGACCGCGAGGCCTGGAAGCACGAGGTGATCGGCCACGAAGAGCTCTTCCTCGCTCTGCACGACCACCTGCCGGCAGAGATGATCTACGAACGCGAACTGCTGATCTGCCGGCTGTGACACGAAGAGCAACAGCAACCACGTCCTTACGCCGGACGGGCGCCACTTCGTGGGATCCAAGCGCTGTCGCGCGTAGAAAGCTGGGGGCGGCTCTCACTCCAGAACGTGCGCCAGCATTTCCGCACCACGAAGTGGCCGCCGTCCGCAATAAGGATGAAGTGACTGTTACTTTTCGTTGACGCCGTCACCAAATCCAAGGTAAATTGAAGGTTAGGACATGGCTCCTCGCGCTTGCGTTGAGTCGAGCCGGTTCTAACGAAGTCCACCCACTTCGTTGCTTTACAGGATAAGCCACGCATCAGCCCCCACCGCGCTGCGTGGCTTTCCCTCCTTAGTCTTGCAGATACACGTAGCCGCTCAGTGCTATGCTCCGGAAAGTCCAATGAAATCTGCGAGGTCTCTCCGCTTGTTCAAGCTGCTGCTCGCCGCCGTCCTTGCCGTTCCCGGCAATGCCATCGCCCAGACGCCGCATCACGCCGGCATCGTTCACACGCCAGAGGTTGATCTCGCCTATGAGACCTTTGGGACACCCGGCGGGTCAACGCCAGTCATCGCGGTCAACGGTGGCCCCGGGCTGTCGCACGCGTACATGATGCAGAATGACCTGTGGCAGAAGGTCGCGGAGAAGCGCCTGGTGGTGCTCTATGACCAGCGCGGCACGGGCGGATCGAAGCACATGCAGCCGGGTGCTGCATGGGGCGGCAAGGCACAGGTGGCGGATCTGGAGGCGGTGCGGGCGAAGCTTGGGCTCGACAAGGCTTACTTCGTAGGCGACTCCTATGGCGGAGCGCTGGTGATGGCCTATGCTGCGGAGCATCCGGCGCACGTGGCAAAGATGGTGCTGTCAGATTCGGCGCCGCCATCAGAGAAGGACTTCGTGCACCTGCTGCCGCAGACCTTTCCGGACTACGAAGAGCAGGGCGATGCGGAGGAGAAGAGGCTGTCGGCCACGCCTGAAGCCGCCGCACAGGCTGGGCTTCTGAACCACTTCCGCATGATCTTTTACTCAATGGAGAAGCGCGACCAGTACATGGCGCACATGGGCGACATCGGCTATGTGCCGGCGGTGGCTGAAGCTATCTCAAAGGCTGGGGCGGGGTACGACCTGAACCCTGCAATCGTTAACTTCCGGTTTCCTACCCTGGTAATCACCGGCCGCTACGACATGAACGTGGCGCCGATCGTGGCGTGGAAGCTGGCGCACAAGATCCCAGGGGCGAAGCTCGTCTTCTTCGAACACAGCGGCCACCTGCCCGCGTATGAAGAACCCGAAAAGTATCTGCAGGTGCTGAATGACTTCTTCTTCGCAGCGAACTGACAGAAGCGACAGCCTCTGCGTCCTGATCGCGGACTGCGACCACTTCGTGGGGTTGGGAGCGCTTGTGCGCGCAAGCTGCTGACGGCAGCTTGTGCGGCCTGCGCGCGGCGCTTCCATCCCACGATGCGGCGTCCGTCCGGCTGGGGAACGCACTTGAGACCGTTCCAGCTAGTCGCGCCGACGCCCTGACAGCAACGACAGTACCGCGAGGAAGATATTGATCGCGTCGAGATAGATCGAGAGTGAAAGCGACACTGCCGACTGGCCATCGCCGCCCGCGCGGATGCGTGCAAAGTCGCCGATCGTCAGCAGTGTAAATACGCCCAGGATGAGCCACGAGTACGTGTCCGGCTGCAGGAAGTGGAAGAACATGCTAATGATCCCCAGCAGCAGCACGCCCAGCAGCGCAGCTGAAGCGATGCCCAGCAGCTTGCGGTAGTTGATGTTGAAGAGGTACGCGACGATGCCCATGCAAGCCATGCCGAGGCCCGTCGTGACGGCTGCGTTGAAGACCAGTCCGATGCCGAAGCCGCGAATGTAGTGCTGGATCAGCGGGCCGATCTCCCAGCCCATGAAGTAGGTCAGCAGGAGGAAGAGCCCAAGCGCCAGACCGGCGCTCTGCTTGCGTGCAAAGCTGATGGCGAAGATCAGGGCGAAGACGGCGATCAGGCCGGGCAGCGTCGACCAGGCGGGGGCGGTAGCGACGCCGACCGCGGTGATCAGGAAGCCGAGCGATGTGATGGCGAGGACCTTGGCAAGCAGCGATGTGGTGGCTTCGCGCTGACCTTCAAGGACGAGAGGATACGAGTTCATGGTGTTGCTCCGATGGTTCTTTCCTTCTATTAGACGCTTTTGGGGGGCAAAAGCAACTGCGTCCCTGACGCGGCCGGCGCCCTCTTCGCGGAGTCCAGGGCATCGCTTGGGATACTCTAAATTTTGGGGGTGATCCGCGCCGATGTTTGTTCCGGGACATATTCTTCTTGCGCCCACCGAGCGCGTTCACTTTATCGGGATTGGCGGCATCGGCATGAGCGGCATCGCCGAGATCTTGCTGACCATGGGCTTCAGCGTCTCCGGTTCCGACCTCAAACGCTCCGCTGCCACCGACCGCTTGGCGGCCCTTGGCGCCACCATCTATGAAGGCCATGTCGCCTCGAACGCGGCTGCCTGCGACGTAGTGGTCGCAAGCTCGGCGGTCTCCCCTTCCAACCCCGAGGTCCTCGAAGCCCGTTCGCGCAAAACACCCGTCATCCAGCGCGCCGAGATGTTGGCCGAGCTGATGCGGTTGAAGTACGGCATCGCGGTCGCCGGAATGCACGGCAAAACGACTACCACCAGCATGATCGCTGCGGTTCTTCATGGTGGCAATCTTGACCCGACGATCGTCGTCGGCGGCAGGGTTGACGCGCTGGGCTCAAACGCTCGACTCGGCACGAGCCAGTACCTGGTCGCCGAAGCTGACGAAAGCGACCGCTCCTTCCTGAAGCTCTCGCCCATCCTCGCAGTCATCACAAACCTCGACCGCGAACACATGGACTGTTACTCCTCGATCGAGGATGTCGAGTCCGCATTTGTCGAGTTCATGGACCGCCTGCCCTTCTACGGGGCGGCCACCGCCTGCATCGACAACCCGATGCTGCGGGCGATTCTGCCCCGCGTTCGGCGCAAGGTCCATACCTATGGAGAGAGCGCGGACGCCGACTTCCGGCTGGAGATGCTGCCGAAGCGCGCCGACTGCCACGCCAGCTTCGAGGTCAACTATCACGGGCTTCTGCTCGGCCCCTTCGCCCTGCACGTTCCGGGGAGGCACAACGTACTGAATGCGACGGCGGCGATCGCGATCGGGGTCCAGCTTGGCGTCACGCCGGCGGATATTGCGAAGGGCCTGGCGACCTTTCGCGGCGTCGACCGCAGGTTCCAGATCAAGGGAAATGTCGGCGGCATCACGGTGGTCGACGACTACGGCCACCATCCTACAGAGCTGCTGGCAACGCTGCGCGCCGCGAAGGATTGCGCCTACAAGCGCATCCATGTGGTCTTTCAGCCGCATCGCTACACCCGCACACGTGACCTGATGGCGGAGTTCGCAGGTGCCTTCGTCGATGCCGACACGGTGGAGGTGCTCGACATCTATGCGGCCAGCGAGGCGCCTATCCCGGGCATCTCGGGCGAGGCCCTGGCTTCGGCCATCGCAGCCAGCCAACCGGGCAAGCTGGTGGAGTACGCGGCTTCTGTACCTGCGGCGATCGCCGCCCTGATCGCCCGCGCGCGCCCGGGTGACGTGATCATGACGCTGGGCGCAGGCAACGTCTCGCAGATCGCGCCGCTGATGGTCGAAGAGCTTCAGAAGCAGGTGCTCGCTCCCAGCTGTTAGCTTTTCACCTTCGATTTCACTACGCGCTAAAGCCTGTCGGTCCCTACCTTCTTACCTGTGCACAGATGTTCAGGCGGCGACGCGAGAGCCAGCAGCTGGAGGCTAGTAGCTGAGAGCTGCCACGCGTTCCTTCATCGATACCTCCATCAAGTTGCCACCCGCCGCGCACAGCAGCCCACGTTATAGTGAGGATGGCGATTCGACGCGGCCTTGCTCGGGCTTGCGAACAGCTAAATTGACTGTGAAGGATGGGACAGCGGTGCTTGATGCGCCTGTGCGAAGCCGCACCAACAGTCCCGGGGATGACGATGGCCGGCGTGCCTCAGGTCCGCCCTCGCAGCGTCGCGACCCGGTCCCAGATCTGCGCGAAGACTATGGCCCACGGCGCACCAACAGCCGCGGTCCCAGCGGCAAGGGAGTAGTCCGCCGCGCCGAGTTCGACCAGGACGCCGAAGACGCGCTCGCCGCACGTCGCGCACGCGGCATCCGGCTCCGCCTTGAGGGCAGGGTCCCGACGAGTGTTGCCGCGCGCGTCGTCGCGGGCGTCGTGGTGCTGGCCGGCTTCGGGGGCATCGCGTTTGGCCTCTGGGAGGCGCGCGCCGCCCTGCTCCATGACGCACGGCTGAATATTCCATCGAGCCGCGCCATCCAGATCACCGGCAATAATCACCTTTCGCGCCCTCAGCTGCTCAGCGTCTTCGGCGGCGATGTGGACCGCAACGTCCTCAGCGTACCGCTCGACGCACGCCGTGCCGAGCTTGAATCGCTCCCCTGGGTGGAGCACGCGACGGTCATGCGCCTCCTGCCCAATCAAGTCCGCGTCTCGATCGTCGAGCGGACCCCGGTTGCCTTTGTCCGCCAGGGCAACGAGATCGGCCTGGTCGACGCCCACGGCGTGCTGCTCGACATGTCGCCCGACTCCGATCACGGGTACAGCTTTCCTGTCGTCACCGGGCTTTCGAACCAGGATCCCGCCTCGACCCGCGCCGCGCGGATGCGCGTCTACCAGCAGTTCACCAGCGAGCTTGATGCGGGACCGGACAAGCTTTCTGGCAAGCTGAGCGAGGTTGATCTGTCGGACCCGGACGACGTGAAGGCCCTGCTGCCGGACAGCGGGACCGACGTCCTCGTCCACTTCGGCGACAAGGACTACCTCGCCCGCTACCAGCGCTATCTGCAGAACCTACCGGACTGGAAGACGCGCTACCCGAAGCTCGCATCGGTTGATATGCGCTACGAGCGCGAGGTGGTGCTTGAGATGACACCCGGCTCGACGGTGCCGGTCGCGACCGAGGCTGCTGTCCCGCCGACCCCTGCTTCAGTGGGAAAGAGAGCCGCGGCCGCGAAGCTGGCGCTCAAGAAGCCGTTCGCTGTGAAGCCTGGAGCGAAGCCCGCATGGAAGCCGAAGCCTGCGCCGGCCAGTCACGCGTCGCATCTGCAGAAGTCTCTCGTTGTGCATCCGAAGGCGGGTCCTCGATGAACCAGAAGCCAGAGAATCTGATTACTGTGCTCGATTGCGGCAGCCAGAAGAGCTGCGTGCTCGTGGCCGAAGTGGCCGATGGCGTCCTGCGCTACCGGGGCCACGGCGTCGAGCCCTCGATGGGCATGCGCAAGGGCCTGATTGCCGAACTTGGCCCCGCCTACGAGGCCATCAACCGGGCTGCGCTGACCGCCGAGCGCACCGCCAAGGCAGTCATCGAGTCAGCCGTGATCGGCATCGGAGGGACCCATGTCCGCGGCATCAACTCGCGCGGCGGCATCTCCATGGGATCGCGCATGAAGGAGATCACCCGCGAAGAGGTGCGCGCCGCGGTCGATCGCGCACGCTCGGTGCCCTTGCCGCCGGACCGTGAGGTCATGCACCTGCTGCCGCAGGAGTTCATCCTCGATGACCAGGCCGGCATCCACGACCCCATCGGCATGGTCGGCAACCGGCTGGAGGTCAACCTGCACCTTTCCACCTGCTCGGGCGGCATTGCGCAGTCGGTCATCACGTGCGCCAACCGCGCCGGGCTTGAGGTCGAAGACACCGTCTTTGAAGGTATCGCCTCTGCCGAAGCGGTTCTCTCGGCCGATGAGCGCGAACTCGGCGTCTGCCTGGCCGATATCGGCGCCAGCACCACCGAGATCGCCGTCTTCTTCGAAGGTTCGATCGCACATACCGCGGTGCTGCCCATCGGCGGCGATCACTTCACGAATGACCTCGCGGTCGGGCTGCACGTCTCGGTTGAAGAGGCCGAGGAACTAAAGCGGCTTTACGGCAACTGCGTCGTCACCAGCGTTCCCTCGCTTGCCGAGATCGAAGTTGGCGGCCACATTGCCGGTATCTCGGGCGCCGGCCAGCAGTCGCGCCTGGTTCGCCAGCGGTTCCTCGCCGAGATCCTCGAGCCGCGCGCGCGTGAGCTCTTCACCATGCTGCGCGACAACCTGCGCCAGGGCGGCGTGCTTGAAGCGCTTGGCGCCGGCTGCGTGCTGACCGGTGGCGGCGCGAATCTGGTCGGACTGCTCGATAATGCAGAATCGCTGCTGCGTGTGCCCGCACGCGTCGGCTCGCCAGTCCCGCTCTCGCGCATGCCGCAGGAGCTGGTCAGGCCGGAGTTTGCCGCAGCCATTGGCATGCTGCTCTACACCCACCGCACCCAGATCCGCCGCGCCGGCGAAGAGCAGGGCCTCAAAGCCAAGCTCCGCAGCATCTTCGCGGGAAGCTTCTAAGCGAACAGGCAACGGCAACCGGGTCCTGCTCGCAGACGGCGTCAGGGCGCAGCTTCCGTTTCCTGTTTTCCCGTAGACTGTTGCGCATGAAGATGCAGCGTGGCTGGGTTGCGGCAAGCGTTGTAGCTTTGCTGCTGGTGCTTTGTGGACAGATCATCCATGCCATCGGCGGTCAGTCGCTCACGTGGGACGAGGACGACCACATCTTCGCCGGCTACCAGACCTGGAAGACGGGCGACTACGGTCTCAACCCGGAGCATCCGCCGATGGTCAAGATGCTCGCAACCATTCCGCTGCTGAGCCTGCCGCTGAAGGTGCCACCGCTGCAGGGTCGCTTCTTCAAAACCGAAGCCTACCTCGATGGGCGTGAACTGCTCTTCCGCAACAGCCCGGCTGATGGCGGCCACTATGACGCGCGCACGCTGATCTTCCGCGTCCGCCTGCTGCCGATGCTCTTCACCCTCGCTGCCGCGCTGCTGGTCTTTGCAGCCGGAGCCGAGATGTTCGGCACCGGCGCGGGGCTTATCGCGTTGTTCCTGTTCTGCTTCGAACCGAACCTGCTCGCGCATGGCGCCTACGTGACGACGGACATGGCCGCGTCCGCAACCATCTTCGCCACGGTCTACGCCTTCTGGCGCTACCTGAACAGGCAGACATGGCAGCGGCTGCTGGTAGTCGGCCTGGCTGCAGGCCTGGCCCTGGCGGCCAAGCACTCAACAGTCCTGCTCGCCCCGATGCTGTTGCTGCTGGCATCCGGTGAAGTCTTCACCCGCTGGCGTAAAGATCACAGGTTGACAGACGCTCTACGCATCGGCGGCGCGCTCGCTGCGATCATGATCTTCGGCGTGGTTGTGCTCTGGGCATTCTATGGTTTCCGCTTCAACGCACGTCCTGCCGGCCTTGCACTTTCACCCACGCTCGCAGCGTATGTGGGGCCGCTTGCCGGCGTAGAGGCACGCGGCATCCTGCTGGCGGCGAAGCTGCATGCGCTGCCCGAAAGCTGGCTTTACGGCCTGGCCGATGTGCGCGCCATGGCCAACGGCATGCCCAGCTACTTCTTCGGCAAGGTCTACCTGCACGGCGTGTGGTTCTACTTCCCGGTCCTGTTTACGATCAAGTCGACGCTGTCCATGCTTGCAATTTTGCTGCTGACCCTCATCGCAGCGATGAAAGGCTGGCTCAAGGATCTGCGCGCGCTCTGGTTCCTCTGCGCTCCGCCTGCGCTCTACCTGCTGGTCGCCATGAACTCGCATCTGAACATCGGCGCACGGCACATCCTGCCCGTCTGGGTGTTTTGCTGTGTCATCGCAGGCGCGGGAGCCGCGGCGCTGCTCCAGAAGGGCCGAGGCTGGGCGATCGGGGTCGGCGTGCTGCTGCTGATGCACGCTGCGACCACGCTGCACGCGGCACCCGATTACATGGCTTATGCGAACGAAGCGTGGGGCGGACCCAGCAAGACCTACCGCTATCTCAGCGACTCGAACACCGACTGGGGTCAGCAGCTGGTCGCGACCTCGGACTACCTGCGCAACAACAACATTCACGATTGCTGGTTTGCCTACTTTGTCGCGCCCTTCGTGCTGCCCGCCGACTACGGAATCCCGTGCCGGCTGCTCCCCACGTCCGACACGCTCAGCATCAATCAGGGTTACAACACGACGCCCAGCATCAGTGGGACGGTGCTGATCTCGGCTGCGGACCTGAACGGCTTTGAATTCGGCTCGAGCGTGCTGAACCCCTACGAAGCGTTCAAGCAGCAGACGCCGGTTGCCATGATCCAGCACGGCATCCTGGTCTTTCGCGGTACCTTCCCGGTGCCGCTGGCGAGCGCGCTGGGGCATACCCAGGCAGCGGCAGACCTGCTGAAGGCGAAGGATGCGGAGGGTGCACTGCGTGAGGCGCGGCTGGCTGAACAGATCGCCCCTGGTGAGGTTGCGGTCGAGATCGCGCTGGGCGATGCGCTGGCGGCGGCAGGCAACAAGCCTGAGGCAGCGGCGGCTTACCAGCGCGCTCTGCCGAGGGTAAACACCATGGATGCAGACGCGCGCGCGCAGTGGACGGAGACCATCGAGGGGAAGCAGAAGCAGCTTTCCCAATAAGGTCCAGCAGCTTTCCCAATTGAGAACATACGAATCCACAGATTGGAACCAACCCGGATACGGGTCAGTGGAAAACGCGGATGCGCAGCTATTCTGTTGATGAGAGGATTAACCCGTACTTTCCGGAAGAATCTTTCCGTCCCTGAGGAGCTCCCTGCCCATGCCCGATGCGCCTGATGCGATCGTTCCACCTGCCGCGCCTGACCACGACCTCCGTATCCACTACGATGATGCGATTCCGCGCGGCGCGCGCATCAAGGTCATCGGCGTGGGCGGCGGCGGCAACAATGCGGTCAACCGCATGATCGCGGCGCATGTAGAAGGCGTCGAATTTATTGCGGCAAACACCGATGTGCAGGCGCTCCAGGTGTCGAATGCCCCAGTCAAGCTGCAGCTTGGCGTCAAGTTGACCAGCGGCCTGGGCGCCGGCGCGAATCCTGACATCGGACGGCGTGCGGCACTCGAAGATTCCGACAAGATCATCGAGGCGCTCGAAGGCGCGGATATGGTCTTCGTCACTGCGGGGCTTGGTGGAGGCACCGGAACAGGTGCCGCCCCGGTCATCGCCTCGCTCGCAAGCGAGATGGGCGCGCTGACCGTTGCAGTTGTCACCCGCCCGTTTGCCTTTGAGGGCAAGCGTCGCATGATGCAGGCAGAACGCGGCATGCAGGAGTTGCTCGACGCGGTCGACACCGTGATCGTGATCCCGAATGAAAAGCTGCTTGCGGTCGCGAAGGATGCGGGCTTCTTTGAATCCTTCCGCATTGCGGATGACGTGCTGCGCCAGGGCGTGCAGGGCATATCGGACATCATCACCATTCCAGGCGTCATCAACCGCGACTTCGCGGACGTGAAGACGACCATGGCCGGCATGGGCTATGCCGTGATGGGAACGGCCTCCCGTTCTGGCCCCGATCGCGCGAAGGATGCAGCCGTTGCAGCCATGGCGTCGCCTCTGCTCGAGGCCGGCGCGATCGATGGTGCGCGCGGCATCCTGATCAACATTACAGGCTCCTCCAGCCTGAAGCTGAACGAGGTGAACGAGGCTTCGACGATCATCCAAGCCGCCGCCCACGAAGACGCCAACATCATCTTCGGCGCCGTGCTCGACGAAAGCATGGGCGACGAGGTGAAGATCACCGTCATCGCCACTGGCTTCAAGGAGCAGGACTCGCAGCCCCGGCGCGAACGCATGCTGGCTGAAGCGACGCTGCCGACCGCCCGCTACGATGCGCCGATCTCACCCCGGCAGGATGCGCCCCGGTTCGACCCCTCGCGCTTCGAGGTGCCGCGTCAGAGTACGTCAGGGTACGAGTTCTCCCGGTCAGAAGCCCCGGGGGGGATCTCACCCGCTCCGCCGGCGCCGCAGAGACCAGGGGAGACCTCCGGCGGCAGCCATACCGGCCCCATCAAGGCTGAAAGTCTCCATGCCGATTCGATCCACACAGGTGCGATCGAGGCTCCAGCTGCTCCGGGTGCTTTCACGCACTTCGCTGAGGACGTCGCTCGATCGACTGCAGTTCGCGATTCCGAACAGCTCGCGACGACGCACCCGGCTCCTCCCGAGCAGGTGGTGACCTCTCCTGAGCCGGAGTTGGTCCCGGTGCCACGTTCCGTCTTCGATGACGATTTCTTCCGCACCGGACGTTTTCCCGCCGCGGCCGTCCAGCCGGTAGCTTCCGAGCACCGGATGCCGTCTGCTCGTGGCTTCGACCATCCGGACGCTGTACGCCCGCTGCGGATCCAGTCGGAGCCTGAGGGCTCCGGGTTCACATCGTCCGAACCTGTCATTCGCATCCCCGCGACCTTTGCTGGAAATGAGCCTCAGGAAAACGACGAGCTTGATATTCCAGCTTTTTTGCGGCGTGGAAACTAGATCCTCATCCGAGAAGGTGGGATGGAACGTCCTATTATGAGCGTTCTCTAAGTGTTCTGCAGATGATTTTGGCAGTCGGAGTGCTTCATCTCGTTTACCGAAGGCGTCTTCCAGCCGCCTTCGGGAACGAGCTATTCGGGGGTTTTGCATGATCTTCACGGCCGTGGGGCGCCGCGCTTCAACTTTTCTGCTCACTGGTTTGCTTGGACTTGCTTCTTTGTGCCCGATCTCGGCGCGCGCCGCAACCCACAGGCACACTGCTGCCGCGCACCACGTGGTCGGTTCGCACTCTGCTGGCGCGCGGAGCGGCAGGGCCCATGCCGCAGGGCGGACCCGTGCCGTAGCTGAAACCCGGGGGCGGCGCGGACGTGCGGTGCGGGTCGAGCGAACAGTGGTGGTGGTACGTCGCGGCCGGCATGGACGCCTGATCCGGGTTGCCGCGCATCCACGCTACATGGGTGAGCGCTTCTACGCCAGCTCGTTTACCGACGGTGGCAACCAGGTACTCGGGGACTTGACTGCCGGCGAAGACCCTACGGTACGGGCCGCAGCGATCGAAGCCCTCGGCAACATGAACGGAACGGCTCTCGCGATTGATCCCTCGACCGGGCGGATCCTCGCGATGGTCAACCAGAAGCTCGCCCTCTCAAGCGGGGCAGAGCCCTGCTCCACGATCAAGCTGACGGTTGCGCTGGCGGCGCTGCAGGAGGGCCTGGTTAAGCGAGACACGCCGGTTGCGCTTGGTGGCGGCTACCATCTCACGCTGACCGAGGCTTTGGCTCACTCGAACAACCTCTACTTCGAAACACTGGGACGCGCACTTGGCTTCGAGCGGGTGAAGCACTACGCTAACCAGCTTGGCCTGGGTGAGCTCGCCGGCTACAACATTCCGGGCGAGCAGCTCGGGGTTTATCCGGATCAGGAGTTGCCGGCTGCGATGGGCGGCGTGGGTCGTATGTGCAGCTTTGGCGAAAGCGTCAGCATGACGCCGCTTCAGCTTGGCGCGATTGTCTCAGCCATCGCCAATGGCGGAACGCTTTATTACCTGCAGCATCCCCAGACAGTCGACGAGATTGCGAACCTGCAGCCCAGGGTGAAGCGGACGCTCGACATCAAGTCGCTGATCCCGGAGATGCAGGTGGGCATGCAGGCGGCGGTTCAGTACGGCACGGCGCGCAGCCTGCGGGCGAACTTCACCGAGTTCCCGGTCATGGGCAAAACCGGCACATGCTCGAATAACGGGACCCGATTCGGATGGTTCGGCTCCTTCGCGGACACGCCCAACGGCCGCATCGTCACCGTGATCTTCCTCGAGGGTGGACGGCCGACCTTCGGGCCGAAGGCTGCTGAGCTGACGGGCCAGTTCTACCGGGCGCTTTACGACAAAAACTACTTCGCACCCAAGGCTCAGCCGACGAATGACACCCAGGTAGGCGGCACGCGCTAGGCGCGAACCAACTAAGGTCCTCTCGATGGTTACGTAAAGCCGGGCGCAGCCGCAGCACCGCGAAGAGGGCGCGGGGGCCGACGTACCATCTTGCTCTGCATCGGCCCTCGGTGTCAGCGGGCGACTCCATCGCGCGCTTCGGTCGCAGAGCTGCTTTACCCGCTCAAGACTGGCGCTGCAGCTGTTGGACAGAGGGTGGACGCCGCCAGGGAAGGACTCTCCCAGCCGACCTGCTTCCTGGCTCGTCGCGATCAAGCTTGCGTCTAAAGGGCCTCTGGTGTCATCCAGCCAAACGCTTTGCGGCCGAGTACCGATCTGGTCATCGGAAGAAAAACAGAATCTTCACATCTCCAGGCAACTCAGGATGCTATGATCTGGGCATAATCAACTTCTCGTTACTTATCTCTGCTGAGGCTTCTTTGGAAGCCTCATGACAAGAGGTGAGGCGATCCTCTCCTGACCGCATCTCCTCTCGGGAGCAGGAATCAGTATTTTGCTCGCACTCCCACGGTGAGTTCTCCGGGAATGCCTGCCTGTCGCACTCCGCCTACAATCTAAAGGAGTTCAACCTTGCGCATTCAAGATGCCTACGCGAGCAACGCCACCCGTGCGTTCGTTTGTCTGCAGCTGTTCGTCACAACCCTGTCAGGCGCAGTGGCCCAGTCCGTCGAGCCCAGCCAGTGCAATCGCCCGAACATAACCGCGCCAGCCAAATTTGTTCAGACGCCCCTCAGTTATTCCCTGCCAGCAGCGACCACCGCGAACGTTCGCCAGATGGGCGCCGCGGGGAACGGCAGCACCAACGACAGCAACGCGATCCAGTCGATCATCAACTCCCATCCTTACGACACGATCTACTTCCCGGCAGGGCTTTATCTACTGCATAACCGCTATACGCCTGGTCTTGAATTCAACAACTTCCACGGAAAAGCGATCATGCAGAACGGCGCTCGTTTTCTGTGCGACACGATCGCGACACCGGTCGCAGGATCATGCATCCGTTTCGTGAACTCCTCGAACGTGACGATTGGCAACTTTGAGATTGGCTATGTAGGGGACTCTGCCCTTCCGTTCAACCGCAACAATGCCGGAAACACGGCGATGCTCATTGAAAACTCGCAGAATGTGATTGTGACCAACACCACGATCGAGCACTCGCCAGGGCCTGGCATCTGGGTCCAGACGAGCAGCAATGTCCAATTTTTGGGCGGTACCAGCGTAAACGACACGACTGCAGACGGTCTGCATTTTGAGAATGTCGGCAGTGCGGTGGTTGACAACTACTTCTCTCAGAACACGGGCGATGATGCGCTTGAGTGGAACAACACGTCCACCGGCCAGGTGAACTGCGGTCTGACCGCCTCGAACATCCAGATCTACCGCAGCCTTTCGAGCGGCATCGCGGTACGCGGCGGTTGCGGGGGATCTTTCTCGAACTTCTACGTGGACACAAGCGCGAACTCCGGATTGATCGTGGCCCAGGATCCGAACTTCTCCACCCTCGTGCCCAAGAACAACGTGTTCACCAATGGAACAGTCCTCAACTCCGGACGCTTCAACTCGCCGGTCGTCAGCGGCAAGGACTGCATCGATGTATCGAAGAGCGCAGGCTCAACGTTCAACAACATCGCCTGTGTCTTTCCTCTGATCAACGGTGCACGCATTGATGGAGGCGCGGACTCCGTGACCCTGAACGGGGTCACCGTGGATGCAGCACCAAACGTCGGCTTCGCCATGGGCGCTGCAACCAACGTGTGGCTCAAGAACACGGTCAGCAGGACCTCAGCCGGCGGCGGATATGTCTTTATCGGCACCAACGGCGGTTCTATCGATAACGGTTTTGCGTGCAACTCCGGAGGTTACGGTCTCTACCATGCCGGCACATCGGGGATCGCCGAAACTAACCTCACCTTGTATGACTCGTCTGAGGGCAACTCCTCAAATCGTGCTTGGTGGGCGGAGAGCGGCTCATCCAGGATCTCGGTGAATGGCGTGTCGCTGCGGGACGATATTACGTCGAACACGATCGTCGTTGGCGAAGTTGGCGGGAACGGCACGATCACGATCAATGGTGTGTCGGTCAATTCACCGAAGGCGAAAAGTGCTGTTCAGCTGAACTAAAGGAAGAAGGCTTCTGCTTCCGGAGACGGGCGGGGG
>CAXTUS010000070.1:0-17599 GCA_964247475.1 uncultured Acidobacteriaceae bacterium
CCTTGTGCCCGCGCCTGAGCCTGCTAACCCTCCCCAGGTGCAAAAAGAGCCTGTCCCTCCTGTGCCGCTGCCAAACGCA
Source organism: uncultured Acidobacteriaceae bacterium (assembly GCA_964247475.1). GTDB lineage: Bacteria > Acidobacteriota > Terriglobia > Terriglobales > Acidobacteriaceae > Edaphobacter. Next base: position 80 of record CAXTUS010000070.1, read on the forward strand.
TCCGTCCAGCCTAAGCCGAAAAAAACCCGTAAAAAGCCGCCGGTTACCGACCTACCTCCCGCCGCGAGTACGACAGGTGCCGCGCCGTCCGCGCCCAATACCGTGCCCCCCGCGGCCTCTCCCGTCGTGGCACCGCCTGCTCCACCGCCAGCGTCCGTCATCGGCTCGCTGACCGCCGGTGGAGACGCCGCTCCCCAGGAGAAGCAGAAGGCTGCCGATGCTATAGGGGCCGCAGAGAAGAGCCTGTCAGCCATTCCGTTCCCGACCAGCGATGAGCAGCGCGAGAGCCTGAACCGCGTCCGCACCTTTATCCGCCAGGCTCAGGATGCTCTGAACTCAGGCGACGCTGAAGGCGCCACGCAGCTGGCAACGAAGGCGAAGGTTCTGCTCGACGATCTAGCAAAGTAAGCAGGAAAAAGACACCTGCACGACGTCGTAGCGCCGAAGTGGAGCTACGACGCTTAAGGGAAGCGCTGGCGCTTTGAAGGCCGGCATTGACTCATCCAGCTTGTGTGCGCCAGTGCATTCAGCCCACGAAGTAGTCACCGCCTGCATAAGGATGCTGTTGCGGTTGCATCGTCCTCTCTAAGCCGCCACGCCGTGGCAGTTCTTGAACTTCTTGCCGCTGCCGCAGGGGCACTTGTCGTTGCGTCCAACTTTTTCGCCGGACCGGTGCGGACCAGAAGCTGAATCCGCAGTGTCGGACCCTGACTGCCGCGCCCGCTCAAGCTCGCGCTCCTTCTTCTTCTGGAACTCGCGCTCGAGCGCATCGATAGTCGTCGAGGGCTGGCGCATCGGGATCGAAGGGGGTGCCGAGGCCTGGCGCTGCGACGCTCCGACTAGCTCCATCTGCGCCGGCTCAGCCTCAAGCTGCGGCGTATCCTGCGCGGCGGCAAGCTGCTCCGGTGTTTCGATCGGCTGGCCATCCGGCCCGATGATCTGCATCCGGTAAAGGTGCCGCGACGTGTCCTCCTGGAAGCGCAGCATCATCGCCTCGAACATGTCGAACGACTCTTTCTTGTAAGCAACCAGCGGATCCTGCTGTGCGTAACCGCGCAGCCCAATGCCTTCCTTCAGATGGTCCATGGCCAGCAGGTGATCTTTCCAAAGGCCGTCGAGCACTGACAGCATGACGATTCGCTCGTGATAGCGCATGGCCGAAGCGCCCAGGATCTGCTCCTTGATGTCGTACCGGGCACGCAACCGCTCGTAAATGGTCTCGCCCAACTCATGCCGGCTCAGCGCTCCGTGGTCGATCGCGTCTGGACTCTCGTCGAACTTCGCACCGAAGATGTCATGGATCGCCGTAAACGCCTGCTCGAGCTTCCACTCATCAGGCGTCGCCTTTTCAGGCGCGAACTCCTCCAGGATGTTCGACAGGATAGTTCCGGTATAGTCCTCCGTGATGAGCTGCTTCTGGTCGACACCTTCCATGAGCTGCTTGCGCAAACCATAGACCGCCTCGCGCTGCTTGTTCATCACATCGTCGTACTCAAGCACATGCTTGCGCGATTCGAAGTTCTGCGTCTCTACCGCTTTCTGTGCCGCTTCAATCCGCTTTGAGATCATGCCCGATTCGATCGGCACACCCTCTTCCATACCGAGACGCTGCAGCAGGCCGGACACCCACTCGCGGGCAAAGATACGCATCAGGTCGTCTTCAAGCGACAGGTAGAAGCGCGACGCTCCCGGATCGCCCTGGCGCCCCGCACGTCCGCGCAGCTGGTTATCAACGCGCCGCGACTCGTGCCGCTCGGTACCGAGGATGAATAATCCGCCAACCGCGAGCACCGCCTCGTGTTCCGCCTTGGCGGCAGCCTCGTGGCTCGCGACGGCATCGTTCCAGGCTTGCTCGGATGTCTCAAACTCCTGTCCCGCGTAGTAGAAGCGTGTCATCCCGGGGCCGGCCACCGGCTGAATCGCACCCTCCGCACCCGACACCGCACGTGCCTGGTTCTTGCGGACAAGATCCTGCCTGGCCATGAAATCTGAGTTTCCACCCAGCAGGATGTCCGTGCCGCGGCCCGCCATGTTGGTCGCGATCGTCACCATGCCTAGGCGCCCGGCCTGCGCCACGATCTCGGCTTCCTTCTCGTGGAACTTAGCGTTCAGCACCACGTGCCGCACACCCTTGCGCTTCAGGATTTCAGACAGCAGCTCCGACTTCTCAATCGATGTCGTACCCACCAGTACCGGCTGCTTCTCCGCATGCAGCCGCGCAATCTCATCGGCAACCGCAAAGTACTTCTCCTGCGTCGTCCGGTAGACCACGTCCGGGTATTCGATGCGCTGCATCTTGCGGTTGGTCGGCGCCACCACGATGTCGAGCTTATAGATCTTGTCGAACTCAGCAGCTTCTGTCTCGGCTGTTCCCGTCATACCGGACAGCTTCTTGTACATGCGGAAGTAGTTCTGGAAAGTGATCGTCGCCAGCGTCTGATCTTCCTTGCGGATGGCGACACCTTCCTTTGCTTCGACCGCCTGGTGCAATCCATCGGACCAGCGGCGTCCCGGCATCAGACGGCCGGTGAACTCATCGACGATGATCACCTCGCCATTTTTGACCACGTACTCGACGTCCAGCTTGTACAGGTGATGCGCCTTGATCGCGACCTCGACATGGTGCTTCAGGTCCCAGTTCTCGGGGTCCGCGATGTTGCCAATGCCAAGCAGACCCTCGATCTTCTCCCAGCCCTCATCGGTGACCGTGATGGCGCGTGCCTTTTCGTCGATCACAAAATCGCCCGACCAGGTCTTGTTCTCGAGCGTCTCGATCAGCTCGCCCAGCTCAAGCTTCGGGATAATGTCATTGACGCGCGCATACTTGTCGGTCGTCTGATCGGTCGGACCCGAGATGATCAGGGGGGTGCGCGCTTCATCGATCAGGATCGAGTCGACCTCATCGACCACGCAGAAGTACTGTCCGCGCTGAACCATGTCGGTCAGTTCAAACTTCATGTTGTCGCGCAGGTAGTCGAAGCCGAACTCGTTGTTGGTGCCGTAGGTGATGTCTGCGGCATAGGCCTCGCGCCGCTGCTGGTCGGACAGGTCATGGACGATCACTCCCACGGTCAGTCCCAGGAAGCCGTAGATCTTTCCCATCCACTCCGCATCGCGCTTGGCCAGGTAGTCGTTCACCGTCACAACGTGGACCCCGCGGCCGGCGAGCGCATTCAAGTACGCGGGCAGCGTGGCGACCAGGGTCTTGCCTTCACCGGTCTTCATCTCGGCGATCTTGCCCTGGTGGAGAATCGCTCCTCCGATCAGCTGTACGTCGAAGTGACGCATGCCGACAACCCGCCGGCCAGCCTCACGACAAACTGCGAACGCCTCGGGCAGCAGGGCATCGAGCGCCGCTTTCTCTGCCGCAGCGAGGCGGTCCGCATCTTCCTTGCCGTCGATGCCTTCAATGGCAGCAGCGATGCGCGCGCGGAACTCGACCGTCTTCTCACGCAGAAGATCGTCGGACAACGTCTCGATTTGGGATTCGAGTGCATTCACCTGCGAGACCAGCGGCAGCAGGCGCTTGATGGCACGGTCATTCGCCGTACCGAAGACTTTCGAGATTGCTTTGTTAATCACAACGGACATCCTTCTTGGGCGCACCACGGCGCTCGATCTGATTCTGCGCAAAGGGCTTGAAAGCTCCCGCTGGCCTGGTACTCCGACGCGGCTTCCTTTCACTGCAGCTGGGAGGAAGGGTCAGGGTGCGTTCGGCGCATGCAGCAGGGGTGAGACTACCTGGTATCCAGGCACCGCCTCAACCATCGCGGGGGGCACGTCTTTCGTCCGTGCGAAGACCTTGGGAGGGGATAAGCGACGTCTCACCACCACCCGTCGCGTGCTCTCGACAGCCGGTGCCGGAAAGATGGCATCGAGCCAGGTCATCGCAGCCCGCGTTCCTTCAGGTGCCGTCGCCTGAGCATGCATAGGACTGCACGCGAGCAGGACCGCGACGAAAAGGAGCGTAGACCTCATGGTCCAAGCGTATCACTTTTCGCAACTGTTTCAGCCCTTTTGCGGCCACCGGCGGGCAGTTACCGCGGCATGGAAGCCGTCTGCAGCCTGTATAGAGCAGCTGCCGAACCGCTCATCACCTCATCCGCAATCGCCAATGCACGCGGCCGGCTGATCTCGCCATCGTCGACCATGCCGGTCAAGGCCAGCCCCAGGGCCTCCCGCGCATTGCGGTTCGCGATCCAGGTCGACTCCTCCCAGCCCTCTGCGCCCGACAGTGGATAACCATCAGTCCCGTACAGAACCTTCTCCGGATAGGTCTCAAGCCATTCGCGCAGCCAGCCTGCCAGCGTCCTCGGAGAGAACGTCAGGGACGCCTGCGAAAGGTCGAGATATACGTTCGGCTTCTGCAGCAGCGCTCCTGCCTCGCGCACAAACGGCCAGCCGCCATGCAGCATGACAAAGGTGGTATGGCGCAGCCGCGGATCGTTGAACAGGGGTTCGAGCAGCAGGGGATTCACACCTGCTATGCCAAAGTACCCGCCGCCCCCCGACAGCGTATGCAGGTGCACCGCCATCCCCAATCTCCCACACTCGATCGCGATGTACCGAAAGAGGAAGTCCTCGAGCAGCTTGTAGTCCTCAGCCGTCTTCCTACGTTTTTTGTAGATTCGCTCCGCTGAAGACCGTGGAGGATCGCCAATGTCAAACCCGCGCAGGTAAGCAACTTCGAATTTCTCCGCCACCGCACCGTTTCGCCGCTGCCCTTCGAGCGTAGGGGTCACCACCTTTGCCAGGTAGTCGCCCAACGTCGCCGGCGGCGCCGACAGCCCAACAGCAGCCAGGTAACGCGCTCGCACCTTCGCCTCGAGCGGATAGAACAGCTTCTTGTCCGGCGTCGCCTTAAGGATAGTCGTGTCAAACGGCAAAAGCAGCGCATCCGCATAGGGAACCCAGCGGAACCGCGGGGGTTCGATCCCAGCTCCCATGCTCACGCGGTTTGCAAGCATCGTCCCGATGTGTGTCTGGTCGAGGACCCACTGACCGTAGTGCGCGCCCTCCCGCACCTTCACCGCCGCCTTCGCTGCCGCCAGTCGCTTCGTGCCCGCGGCATCAAGCGGCACCGAGGCCTCAAATCCCCACAAGGCCTTCCAGGCTGCCGGCAGCTGCGGGTTGTCCGGGCGCCAGGCGACGGTATCGGTCGCGGGCTCCATGTTGTCGACCGGCAGCGCATCGAAGTCGCGGTCGGCTTCGTCTCCTGGGGGTGGCAGCACGGGGTGCGCATGGTTGTCGACTGCGAGCGCTGCGTCAATATGCGCGCCGATCTCGGCATCGATCGCACGTTCAACCGCTGTCTGGCCCACGGCCCGCGGCGCACCCAGCAGCAGGGAAGCGAGCAGCACGGAAGCCAGCAGCAGGTAACCCAACGGTGGGGAAGCAAAGTCGCGCATCAGGATCTTCACGAAGGAGACCTTAGCATGGAATGCTCAGGCGCCCGCTTGCAAGAGCACCGAAGGTTCTTGGAGTCTGCAAATGCCGTTCGCAAAGAGCGCTACATCGGCCTCTCTTACGGCCCGGCAGGCGTAGGTAAAAAGCAGTCAGCCCGACGGTACGCTCACTGGCAGACCGTGGAGCCGCTCCTTACTCGCTGGGGACCCCGCGACGAAACGGACAAGAAGGTTTACGCAACACTCGCCAAGTCACGCGTCTTCTTCTCTAAACCGGATGTTCGAGCTGATTTAGGCTCGCTTCGGCACCAGATCGACGAGCTGCTCGGCCGCATCAACGTCTGTATTGATCAGCATACGGGCAAGACGACGCGCCCTCTGCCTTGGGAGTACGTGGAGTTGATCATCCTCGACGAAGCGGAACGCCTCAACACGATCGCCCTGGACTATCTGCGTGACCTTTTCGACCATAACGACATAGGCTTGATCCTGATTGGCATGCCAGGCATAGAAAAGCGTAGGTCTCGCTATCCGCAACTCTTCAGTAGCGTTTGCTTCGCCCATCACTACCGGCCACTGGCCACCTTTGCGGAGTTTGAGGCAGACCTAATTCGGCTGCGTACGCGCGAAGGCATGAAGATCGCTCGCGCAAAGGGTCGACTCCGCGGCAAACAGCCCAAGCTGTCTGACAAACAGCAAAAAGAGCTCGGTCATACGCACGGAACAGGTCAGTACACGATCAGCGACTTGGCTGAGCTGTCCTCCATCTCACGTCCGACCGTCCACCGAACACTTCTTCGTTCCGCTCAATCATAACTTTCTTTCCACCAGACGAATGGACGTTCCCCTGAGTCCTCGCTGAGTTCATTAGCGATGTCACACTCACTGAGAACGATAATCCTTGTAGACAAGAACGTTTTACAGGAATTTCTAGTGCAAAACTCTAGACCTCGCTGTTGCTTGTCCGATTGTCCTTTGGCAAAGTATCCTTGCGTTCGATAACTGATTCGTATCCGAAAAGGAAATAGATGATCCTGCCGAGCCGCCTCGCCTCTTTCACCTTCTTGCTTTTCTCCCTCGGCGCTATCAACGGGTCCGCGCAACAGCTGGGGGACAAAGCCTGCAACATTGTGCTGCCCGGCATCACGTTTACGCGCTGCCTTAACGGTGCGGCTGATCACGCCAAGGTGAGCAATGGAAGCCTGACGCTCGGCAGCGAAGCGAAGCGAGACAACTTCCGTGATCCCGACGCGAAGTTGTCAAATAACACAGCCCCGGTCCTCCTCACGCAGGTGGACAACCGGAAGCCGTTTACCCTGACAGCGCGGATTACACCGACTTTTCTCAAAACGTACGACGCGGGCACTCTCTATATCTGGGTCAAGGATGACCTGTGGTTGAAGATGGCCATGGAAATGGACGAACGTGGTCGGCACAGGATGGTCAGCGTTCGTACAACTGGCACTTCGGATGACAATAACCATGATGTCGTGACGGCGAAGAGCGTCACCATGAAGATCTCTTCGGACACGAAGACCGTAGGCTTCTACTACTCGCTTGATGAGAAGAGCTGGCAACTGATTCGGCTCTTTAAGGATGACTACCCAGCGTCCCTCTGGGTAGGGATCAGCGCACAGTCGCCTCTTGGAAATGGAACCTCCGCTCTTTTTCAAAATTTGTCACTGACGCAGACGAGCATCTCTGACTTCCGCATGGGCAAGTAATTATTCCCCGCTCTACGTAGAGCATTCCTGTTGTCGCACGCGTGCGTCAGGCGGTGGGCTTTGTCATTGCCCTTCCTGGTCGACAGTTATTGTGCGTGGGTGTCTGGAGGGTCTCGATGTTGAAGCTGCTGCTGTCTTGCATGTCGCTGTCGTTCCTTGTCCTACAAACCGTCACACCTGCTAGAAGGTCCGAGGTGCGCAGGGCAGACAACGCCGTACTTCCCGTGAGCGGAGCTTTGCTTTACAACAACGTTTACGGGAAGGGCACGATCACGGATTATCGACAATCCGTGTTCTCCGGCCGGGCCGGGACCGGATGGGAGTGGAGCTGGCCGGCGAACGGTGGAACAGACCTGAAAGTCTACCCAGAAATCCTTATCGGGCGTTCGCCTTGGAGTGATGCACCGGGCCTGGCAGGTACGGCCGGGTTGGCCGCGGGCAGCCAGCTACCGGAAAGACTTGCCGCAGCTCGACAAACCATCAGATTCGACTTCAACACCGCCGCAGATGGCCTCTGGCTAGCGAGCTTTGATTTCTGGATCACGAGTTCCGACCATCCGACAGAGAAGGACATCGTGAGCAATCTCTGCCTCTGGACGGTAAATCATGGTGTCAAGCCGTCGGAAGTGTACAAAGGGCGCCATATGCGCTTGAAAATCAGTGGTCGCATGTACGACGCGATTTTGGAAACACCCAAGGAACGACCGGAGAAACGTTGGAATACGCTCTGCCTCATAGACCTGGAGCCGCGCACCAAAGGGAGTCTTGACTTGGCCGCACTGATGCACACGCTGGTCGCTCACGGCCTTGCGAAGTCGACGGACTTCCTCGCAACAGCTGAATTGGGGACCGAGGTCGCAACGGGAAAGGGCCGAACTACACTCAGAGATTTCTCTCTCAAGTAGAGGCAAATACCAGAAGACTACGCCACAACGAGGGCTGGGCCGTCCTCCGCACCAACCCGCGCGGCAGCTCCGGACGCGGCGCCGAGTTCGCCGCAGCCAACAAAAACGACCTCGGAGGCGCCGACTACCGCGACATCATGGCAGGCGTCGACTACGTCCTCAAGACATAACCAAACCTTGACCCGGACAAGCTGGCCCTTGTCGGCTACAGCTACGGCGGCGAGATGGCCGGATTCGTCGAAACCAAGACCACGCGCTTCAAGGCCATCGTCAGTATGGCACCGGTGATCGATCAGAACAGCGAGTACGGCACCGAACGCGGCTCCTGGTACGACCAGTGGTACTACGGCAAACCGTGGGAGCATCAGGCCGATGCGTGGCGGCAAAGCCCGCTTGCAGGCGCTGCGCACGCGCACACGCCGTTCCTGCTGCTGCAGGGGGAAGGCGACACCACCGACCCGCTTGGCCAGGCACAGAAGATGTACCGTGCGCTCCGCCAGATGAAGGTGCCGGTCGAGCTTGTCACCTATCCGCGCGACGATCACGGGCCACTGGCCGGCGCGATCTTCGGCAGTCCGTCACCTGAGCCCTGGCACGGCTTCGACGCCCGCCGCCGCATCGTCGACTTCATTAAGAGCAGCTTTTAGCAGCCAGCCGCCAGCGCCTTCACACCGGATAAGCGAAGCGTCCACCCACAAAGAGTTCCGGTCGGCGACGAGGACGCACTTGCTTTGCTAGGCACTCTTGTACGCCTCAAACCGCAAACGCACATAGTCCGCCGTCCATCCACCCGGCTCCTGCTGCTTCGAGCTAAACAGGATCGGTTTCAGCAGTGCCACTGTGTCTGCCACTACGTCCTCCCGCGTCTCGGGTGCAAGGTGGTCAAGCACCCCGTTCCGGAAGGTGTTGACCCACAACGCCATCCCCCGAATGCCACCTGGCAAGGGTGTCGGGCGAGGATGCAGGCTGATGGTCTGGACGCGGAATCCGGCCGCCGTCAGCAACTCCGCGTAGTGTTCCGGCGAGGGGAAGAAGCTCGCAGCGAGCGCCTCCGCGTCAAGTTCGTGAGCGCCGAGCACGGCCGAGAGCGCAGCCCGGATCGCGGCAATGTTCCCCTGGCCTCCCATCTCCGCCACAAAGCGGCCGCCCGGCTTCAGCGCGCGGAAGATACAGCCGAGCGCGATCGGCTGCTGCGCGAGCGGGATCCAGTGCAGTGCGGCATTTGAGAATATGGCGTCGAACTCGGCCTCGTACCTCATCGCGACAACTGATCGCTCGTCGATCTCCAATCCGCGGGCACGCGCCGCTGCCGCCATCGCCGGGCTTGGATCGACACCCAGCACCTCGGCCCCAGCTGCCTGCAGCTGCGCGGTCAGCGTGCCGTCTCCGCAGCCTACGTCCAGGATGCGTTCTCCGGGCCGCGGATTGAGCAGGTCGAAGACCTCCGATGCAAGCGTTGCCACAAAGCGCCCGTTGGTCGCGTAGGCCTGCGAGTTCCAGACCTGCGCCGAGGTCTTGGGCGGGCCGGCGGTGGCGGAGGCCTGCTCCAGAGTTCCAAGAGCTCCGGCTGAACTACCGACCCGTGCTCTGTCGTTCATCCCTCGTGCGTCTCTCATATACTCATTCTTCGCCTCTTTTTTCTTCCTGGCGATTGAATTCAGCAGGGACCTGGAGCCAATACGCATGAAGTCAGGAATGGGCATCGCCCGCTCCATCCTCTGGGCCGGCCTGGCGGCAGCCCTCCTCGCAACCCATCTATCGGGCCAGCAGTCCAGCTGGAGCGTCAAGCCTGAGTGGGTGCGGGCCCATGAAGAGTTCCTTGCTTCGGATGTGATGGCCGGCCGCGGCAGCGCCACCCGTGACGAGCAGATCACCGCCACCTACGTTGCCTCGGAGTTCATGGCGTACGGGCTCAAGCCTGCCCCGGGCATGACCGGATACCTGCAAACCGCCAGCATCGACGCGCCTGAATTCGACGGGAGGGCGACCCTTACTGTGGGAACCCTGTCGCTGAACGAAGGCGCTGATTTCACCCTGCTCACCTCCTCAGGCGCCTGGGTCAGCGCACCGCTCCAGAAAGCCGGATCCGAACCTGTTGCCGCCGGCCCGCGCAAGGGAGCGGCGTTTCTGATCGAAAGCACGCCGACCGGCAAGAACGCGTTTCAGACCATGCGCGCTGCCGCACGCGTCGGCGCCAGACTCCTGATCGCCGTTGAAGACGATTCCACCCGTAACTTCCTCACCCAGTCCGGCAGCAAGACGCGAACTCCGGTGGGGCTGAGTGGCACGCCACGGCCTGACTACCCGGCCATGCTCACGGTGAGCCGCGCGACCATGGAACGACTGCTCGCCGCCCCTGCCGGCACTGCCGCCACACTCACCGTCCATCCCAGGCAGCAGAAGAGCGACCGGCAGACCTTCAATGCCATCGGCTACGTTGAAGGCAGCGATCCCACCGCAGGCACCATCCTGCTTACCGCTCATCTTGACCATCTCGGTATCGGAAAGCCGGTGAACGGCGACGCAATCTTCAACGGTGCGAACGACGACGCGGCCGGTACGACTGCCGTTCTTGAACTTGCCCACGCGCTCGCCGCCGGGCCGAAGCTGCGCCGCAGCCTGCTCTTTGTCTGCTACGGCAGCGAAGAGGCCGGCGCGCTTGGTTCCACCTTCTTCGGCGAGCATCCTCCCGTCGTGCTGGCAAGTCTCATCGCTAATCTGGAGTTCGAGATGATCGGCAATCAGGACCCCAAGATGCCCAAGGGAACTCTCCTGCTCACGGGCTGGGAACGGTCGAACCTTGGCCCGACCCTCAAGGCTCACGGCGCTCTGCTCGGTCCTGATCCCTACCCGGAGGAACACTTCTTTGAACGCTCCGACAACTATGCCCTCGCCCTGAAGGGGGTGGTCGCCCATACCGCCGCCGGCTGGGGCACACCTCCCACCTACCACCAGCCGTCAGACGATCTTGAGCACCTCGACTTCGACTTCATGACCGCCGCCATCCAGTCCCTTGTCGAGCCCGTCCGCTGGCTAGCCACCAGCGACTTCAAGCCGGCCTGGAATCCGAACGGCCAACCCGTGGCAAAGTAAGCGCCCCGGCACAAATGACAACAAGAGAAGAGGTAATCATGGCCATGTCAGCAGCAGTAGCCTTCGCCAAGGATAACGGCGACCGCTTCGTCGAGGAGCTGAAGTCGCTCCTGCGCATCCCGTCCATCTCGACCGATCCGGACCGCCGTGAAGACGTTCGCAGAGCCGCTCAATTCGTCGCCGCCGAGCTGACACGGATTGGCTTGCAGAATGTCTCGCTTATCGAGACCTCCTCGACGGAGACCGTTATCGCGGACGCGAGCGGCCCTGGAAGGGTCGTTCCTGCGCGCTTCGGCCATCCGCTGGTCTATGGGGACTGGCTTCTTCAGCCCGACAAACCGACCGTCCTCTGCTACGGCCACTACGATGTGCAGCCTGCCGAGCCACTCGACGAGTGGAAGTCGCCTCCCTTCGAGCCCGAAGTCCGCAACGGAAATCTCTACGCACGCGGTGCTGTCGACGACAAGGGTCAGATGTGGATGCACATCAAGGCGCTTGAGGCGCTGATGGTCGCAGGCGGCGGTACACTGCCGGTCAACGTCCGCGTCATCATCGAGGGAGAGGAGGAGGTAGGAGGGGAGGGGATAGCCCGCTTCGTCCGCGAACACGGGGAACGGCTCAAGGCCGATGTGGCATTGGTGAGCGACACCGACATGTTCGCGCCCGATCTGCCCACGCTTTGTGTCGGCATGCGTGGCATGATCTACACAGAAATCGAGGTGCGCGGCGCACGCACAGATCTCCACTCGGGGCAATACGGTGGCGCCGTGCCAAACCCCTTCTTCGCGCTTGCGCAGATCATCGCCAAGCTCAAGAGCGAGGACGGAACGATCCTGATCCCCGGCGTTTACGACAAAGTGCTCAAACCAGCCGATGCAGAGTTGAACGCATGGAAGACGCTCCCCTTCGATGACGAGACGTACCGGGCGAGCCAGGTCGGTTCGCCCGCGCTTACCGGTGAGGCGGGCTATTCTGTCCTCGAACGACTCTGGTCCAGGCCTACGCTCGAAGTCCATGGCATGCCCGGCGGCTTCACTGGGGCTGGAGCCAAGACAGTCATCCCGGCGCGCGCTGTAGCGAAGGTCAGCATGCGTTTGGTTCCTGATATGACCCCAGCAGAGACCTTCTCGCAGCTGGAAGCCTTTGTCACCAGTATCGTGCCAGCAGGAGTGACCGTCGAGGTCCGCCTGATCCACGCAGGCGATCCGTTTGTCGTCGATACGAGCAATCCTTTCGTCGCGTCTGCGACAGAAGCCATGAAGGTTGTCTTCGACAGGGAAACGGTGTTCGTACGAGGCGGCGGTTCGATCCCGATCATCGGTGATTTCGTCCGCGTTCTTCATACGCCCACCCTGATCATGGGTTTCGGGCTGCCCGACGATAATCTGCATGCGCCGAATGAGAAGTTCAACCTGAGCAACTTCCAACGTGGCATCGAGTCGATTATCCGTTGGCTTGAACTCACCGGGGCTTGAGCGCGTGCCTCGGCCTGCTGCTTTGGCTAACTCACTTCCTGCCGCTGCCGGTTTTGTACTGGCAGGTGGCAAGAGCTCTCGCATGGGGCGAGATAAGGCGCTCCTTGTGCTGAATGGCGAGCCCCTGATTGCGCACGCCCTGCGCTCACTTGGAGCTGTCTGTGCAGAGGTAGCAATCGCAGGTGCAACTTCTGACCTGGCTCCATACGGCCGCGTCATCCCCGATCTTGCGCCCGGATCGGGGCCACTGAGTGGAGTCGTCTCCGCGTTGAGCCAGACTTTAAACGATTGGAATCTCTTTCTCGCCGTGGACGTTCCCGCGGTCCCGGAGACCGTATGGCAGCAGATCCTGGCTGTCGCCGCTGCTGGTTCGAGCCCCGTTGTCATGGCGTCATCCGGAGGGTTCGTTCATCCTCTCTGCGCCGCCTTCCACAGGACAACACTGCAGGCTTTGAGCCACGAGCTCGAGGCCGGCCGATTTAAGTTGAAGCTCGCCGCTTCTGTCGCCGGGAGCATTACCCACGTAACATTTCGGCAGCACCACTGGTTCCAAAACATCAATACACCTGAGGAGTTTGAGCAGATCTCCCAACATCCGCGCATCCAATAGGAACAAGATATGGCGATTCGTGAAGAACAATATGGCAAGAAGAACCCCGACAGCGATGCGTCCGTCGCAACTACGGACGGTGGCACCTCGCTGATCGCAGAGGTATCGGAAGATGTAGCCGCAACTGTCGGCGAGTTCATGGACCAGGCCGCTGCGCAAAACGAGGCTGCAGCCGAGGAGTTGCCCGAGACACGGCAGAATAAACCAAGCTCCTATATCTCCTTCGACAAGGTATCGAAGTCGTTCGGCGACTTCCATGTGTTGAAGGAAGTGAGTTTCTGCGTCAACCCCGGCGAGACGCTCTGCATTCTTGGTCGCAGCGGTGTTGGAAAGTCAGTCTCGCTACAGATGCTGCTCGGTTTTCTCAAACCTGACTCGGGGATCATACGCGTGGCCGGGGAAAACATCTGCACGTTCAACGAGAAGCAATTGCAGGCGATCCGGCGCAAAGTTTCGATGGTCTTCCAAAATGGTGCCTTGTTCGATTCAATCACCATCGGTGAGAATGTAGCGTTCCCGCTTCGGGAACGGGGAGACATGGAAGAGGATCAGATCTTCCAGATCGTTAAGGGTCTGCTCGAGATGGTAGGCGTCGCGGGAATGGAGAACCTGTTGCCAAGCGATCTTTCAACCGGCATGAAGCGTTCCGTTGCAATCGCGCGGGCGCTGGCTGCGCAGCCTGAGGCGGTGCTTTATGACGAGCCGACCACGATGGTCGACCCCTTGATGGGGCATCTACTTGGTAACCTGATCGAACGGCTCAAACAGCAGCTTCACCTTACCAGTATTGTGGTGACGCACGACATGCGTTTTGCCAAAAAGCTCGCGGATCGAGTCGTATTTCTGCACCAGGGAGAGGCCCGCTTCTTCGGCACGATGGACGAGATGGAGAAGGTAGATGACCCGGTCCTGCAGGAGTTTCTGGCACTTGATCAGCTTGTCCTTCCTGCCTGAAACGGGAATCGAGAGAATAGCATGAAACAAAGATTTCGAAGTAGAGGGCGCTGAGGCTATGCTGGGGTCACTTCTCACGCTGCTGCACCATTTTTCACGCTTGATCCCTTTCACCGGGATGGCGGTCTGAACTACTTTTCCGGCGCTTGGTGAGTTACCCTGAAGGTGAACCTGCCGGACGCCGTCCGACTGTCGAGCGCCAGGGACACTCAACTGACCGATAACGAAGCAGGTGGTACTGCAGGGAGATTTGGAATGGCCGCACCGGATTATCTCCAGCAAGTCGTGGTGTCGGGGAAACGACACGGGAGTGGCCGGTCTAGTGCAGCCCGGCCGGGTCTCTTTCAAAGGCCTTCGGTAAGCAGTCTCGTGTGGGCCACGCTGGATCTGGCCACCGTGGTGGTAGCGGCTGTACTGGCGATGCGGGTGCATATGGATGCGCCGCTCGGACAACACGGCTATTCCCTTGTTCCTGTAATCCTGGTCCATGCGAATCGGCTCTCCCTGCTGTACCTTGCTTGGTTTGGCGCCGTGCTGATCTTCTTCACCCGCTCTTACGGGCTTTACGGACCGATCCATAATCGCAGTGGTCTTCACGAACAGCGCATGACCGCACAGGCAACGCTTACGGCGGGCCTCCTGCTTTGTGGTGCACTCTACCTCGGCCATGGAGCCATTGTCTCCCGCCTTGTGGTCGTTATGCTGGTAGGCTTCACCGGCGTTCTGCTCTCTATCCGCCGGGCTGTCTGGCGCAACATGGAATACAGCCGCTACCGGGAAGGCCTCGAGACCCGCAACGTATTGATCGTGGGCGCAGGGCGTGTCGCGCACGCGCTGCGTAACCACCTCGAGTCGCTTCGCCACCTGGGCTTCCGCTTTAAAGGATTTGTCGCGCTCACCGAGCGCGAGGCCGACTCCGGCGATGCGGACGTCATTGGAGATGTACGCAATACCCTGCAACTTGCCCGGTCGCTGTTCGTCGACGAGATCTTCTTCTCTGTTCCCGCGGAGAAGAAGCTCGTAATCAGCATTGTCGAAGAGGCGCGTGCCATGGGCATCGACGTGCGCGTCGTGCCTGACCTCTACGATGGCCTGGCATGGAATGCGCCGGTCGAGTACATCGGACAATTCCCAACTATCCCGCTGCACCGCCGAGATTTCCCGATCGGCTCCTTCCTGATGAAGCGCGTGCTTGACATCACCCTTTCGACCATTGCACTCGTGCTGCTTTCCCCAGTCCTGCTGGTTGTCGGGCTCGCGGTGCGTCTTGGTTCCGATGGCCCCATCTTCTATAAGGCGGCTCGCATCGGTCGCAAGGGGCGCACATTCAACTGCTTCAAATTCCGTACCATGTGTGTCGACGCCGACCGTCGGAAGGCCGAACTGGAACATATGAATGAGCGCCGTGGTGTGCTCTTCAAGATCGTCAACGACCCAAGGATCACCCCGGTCGGACGTGTGCTGCGCAAGTATTCGCTCGACGAGCTGCCGCAGTTCTACAACGTTCTTCGCGGAGATATGAGCCTGGTTGGTCCAAGGCCCCCGATTGCATCGGAGGTGGAGCAGTACGACCTCGCCCACCTGCGCCGGCTCGACGTCCTGCCCGGGATCACCGGTCTCTGGCAGGTTGAGGCGCGGCAGGACCCCTCCTTCGATAGCTACATTTCGCTTGACACCGCTTACGTTGAAAACTGGAGCTTCTGGCTCGACTTGAAGATTCTTGCCCGGACCGTCGGCGTGGTATTCAGTGGAACGGGCTCCTGAGCTGCCGAGCGGCGATGAAACACCGATGCCGAAGAAAGCTCAGCCTGAAGGACTTGATAGACTAGCCGTGTGAAGATAGCGCTCGCCCAGATCAACCCCACGGTGGGAGACTTTGCCGGTAATACCAGCACCATCCTCGATTTTGCAGAGCGAGCAGCGGGACTTGGCGTCGATCTGGTCATCTTCCCGGAGCTCGCAATCTGTGGTTATCCGCCGGCCGACCTGCTTGAAAAGCAGTCCTTTGTTGCACGCGCCTCGCAGGCACTCGACGAGATCTGCCAAGCCACCCATGCTCTTTCCTGTGCCCTTCTGGTGGGCGGTGTGCTGCCCGTCGAAGACTCAACAGAAGGCAAGCACGTGCGCAACGTGGCCGTCCTGATGCAGCGCGGCGCGGTTCTCACGACCCAGGCCAAGACGCTCCTCCCCTTCTACGATGTGTTTGACGAGCAACGCTACTTTGAGCCTGCCACCTCGCAGAGCCTGTCAACCTTCAGAACAGCGGACGGCGAGGCCATAATCGCAATTACCATCTGTGAAGACGCCTGGAACGACAAAGGCTTCTGGCCGCGGCGGCTGTATTCGGTGGATCCCGTAGAAAGGCTCATGGAGTCCTGGCCCAACCACTCTGCAGGTCCCGGTGACGCTCCACGCGTCATCGTTAACCTGTCCGCATCGCCCTTCTGGCAAGGGAAACGCGAGGTTCGCCGGCAGATGCTCAGCGCACTCGCGCGCCGCCACGGCGCCGTCGTCGCCATGTGCAACCAGGTCGGCGGCAACGACTCGCTCATCTTCGATGGCTCCTCAATCGCAGTCGGCGCCGACGGGAACGTCATTATCCAGGCAGCATCGTTCGCGGAAGATCTGGTGCTGCTTGACACGGCTGGTGCGCTGCCGACCACGATGGCTAGCCAAAGAGAAGAGCCGGAGTTCGAGACCGAAGCTACCTGGAACGCGCTCGTGCTTGGCACCCGTGACTACGTGCGCAAGTGCGGCTTCTCGAAGGCCCTGGTAGGCCTGAGCGGAGGCATCGACTCGGCCCTGGTTGCCGCGCTGGCCGTCGAAGCGTTGGGTGCTGAGAACGTCATGGGCATCGGCATGCCCAGCGGCTACTCCTCGACTGGCTCAAAGGATGATGCGAGGGACCTTGCCGACCGCCTCGGAATACGCTTCGAGCTGCTCAGCATCCACGACGGCTACGAGACCATGATGCGGACGCTTGACCCTCTCTTCGCTGGAACTCCGTTCGGCCTCGCCGAAGAGAACCTGCAGTCGCGCCTGCGCGGAGTGCTGCTCATGGCGCTCTCGAACAAGTTCGGAGCATTGGTGCTCACCACCGGCAACAAGAGCGAGATGTCGGTCGGCTACTCGACCCTTTATGGCGATATGGTTGGCGCGCTCGCAGTGATCGGCGATGTCATGAAGACGCGTGTCTACGCGCTGAGCCACTACGCCAACCGGCACCGTGAGCTCATCCCGAAGGCAACGCTTACCAAGGCGCCCAGCGCCGAGCTTCGGCCCGAGCAGAAGGACACAGACTCGCTGCCCCCGTACGACATTCTCGACCCGATCCTAGAGGCCTATGTAGAGCGC
>CAXTUS010000071.1:0-17456 GCA_964247475.1 uncultured Acidobacteriaceae bacterium
GGCATGATGAGGCAGGAAGTGCATGGCTTGGTTTGAAACGTAACCTGAGTGCGGAGCCAAGTCAAGCATGAGAGTGCGGTGCTGACGCGAAAGTGGCAGACAAAGGTCATGGTTCCGGCAGGATGCGCGGGCGCCACGACCGGGTACTCGAAAGTGTCATGGTTTTAGCCGCACCGCCCTGATATTGATTGACAAAGGCTCCGGGCTGGGTGACGCTAGATCCATGATCTCCTGCTGTACCCAGAACGCCTGTCGCAGCAACGGCAACGCTTGTTGCTATCAGGCATGTTGTGGGTGCGAGTGTTGTCGATAGCTTCCTGAGCCGATCGCAGCAGTCAAGAATCAAGCACCCACTCCTCCGCATCGGATGAGTGGGTTTTCTGTTGAAGGAACGGTTTTTCAGTCGAACGACCGCTCAAGAACAACGCCGCAACCTCAGGACGCAAATGCCAACTGTCGCCACACCCGCCAACGAAGCACCGCATCTTCGAACGCCCGATGGTCTTGACCAGGGCCGCCTGAGCCATCTGAAGCTGCTCGAGGCAGAGAGCATCCACATCTTTCGCGAGGTGGCTTCGGAGTTCCAGAAGCCGGTGATGCTGTACTCGATCGGCAAGGATTCGTCGGTCATGCTGCGGCTGGCGCAGAAAGCGTTCTTTCCGGGCACGATCCCGTTCCCCCTGCTGCATGTGGATACGGGCTACAAGTTTCACGAGATGATCGAGTTCCGCGACAATCTGGCGCGCGACCTCGGGCTTGACCTGAAGGTTTGGCGCAACGAGCAGGCGCTGGCCGACGGTGCGAACCCGATGGCGCTCGGCACCCAGCGCTGCTGCGGCCTGTTGAAGACGACGGCGCTGCTTGACGGGCTGCGCGAACATGGCTTCGACGCGGCCTTCGGCGGCGCGCGCCGGGATGAAGAGAAGTCGCGCGCCAAGGAGCGGATCTTCTCGTTCCGCGACAAGGCCGGGCAGTGGGACCCGAAGAACCAGCGGCCCGAGGTGTGGAACCTGTATAACGCGCGCATCTCGCCGGGCGAGAGCATACGGGTCTTCCCGCTGTCGAACTGGACCGAGCTCGACATCTGGCACTACATCCTGCTTGAAGACATCCCGATCGTGCCGCTTTACCTTGCCAAGGAGCGCAGGATGATCGTGCGCGGCGACAGCCTGATCCCGGTCGAGCAGAGCTTTGTGAAGAGCCTGCCCGGAGAAGAGCAGTGGGTGCGTTCCCGCCTGCGCTCGCTTGGCTGCAGCCCCTGCACGGGGGCTATCCGTTCGGACGCGGATACGATCCCGAAGATCATCGCGGAGCTGGTGTCGTTCCGTTCTTCCGAGCGCGCCAACCGCGTCATCGACCACGACCAGGACGGCTCCATGGAGATCAAGAAGCGCGAGGGGTACTTCTAAATGCCGCTGCTCGAACCTGACACGATCGAAAACCCATCGAGCTTTGCCATCGAAGATTTCCTGGCGGTCGAGGCGAGCAAGGACCTGCTGCGCTTTTCGACCGCGGGCAGCGTGGATGACGGCAAGTCAACGCTGATCGGAAGGCTCCTTTACGACTCGCGCAACGTGTATGAGGACCAGGTGCGCGCGGTGACGGGGAAGGTGGCGGGCGCCGGCGCCGGCTCGGCTGCCGGTCAGAACCCGACCATCGACTTCGCGCTGCTGACCGACGGCCTGCGTGCGGAGCGCGAACAGGGCATCACGATCGATGTCGCGTATCGCTACTTTTCAACGACCAGGCGCAAGTTCATCATCGCGGATACGCCGGGGCATGAGCAGTACACACGCAACATGGCGACCGGCGCGTCGACCGCCGATCTTGCGATCATCCTGATCGATGCGCGCAAGGGCATCCTGACCCAATCGCGGCGCCATGCGTACATCGCTTCGCTGCTCGGCATCCGGCACCTGGTGGCGGCGATCAACAAGATGGACCTGGTCGATTTTTCGCAGGGGGTCTACGAACAGATCGCGCATGACTTCGCCGCGCTGGCTGCGCAGTTCGGCAAGTCGGACCTGGTCACGATCCCGGTGAGTGCGCTGAGGGGCGATAACGTGGTGGAGCGTTCTCTCTATACGCCCTGGTACAGCGGTCCCACGCTGCTTGAGCACCTGGAACAGGCGCCGGTGTGGACCGATGCCGCGGCGCGTCCGTTCCGCCTGCCGATCCAGCGGGTGATCCGCCCGGACCAGCACTATCGCGGCTTCGCCGGGCAGATCTCGGCGGGCACGGTGCGCAGGGGCGACCTGATCACGGCGCTTCCTTCGGGCCGCAGCAGCCGCATCACCGCGATTACCACCTTTGACGGTGACCTTGAAGAGGCGAGCGCGCCGCTTTCGATCGCGGTCACGCTTGAGGATGAGCTCGATATCAGCCGCGGCGACCTGATCGCCGAGCCATCGCGCCTGCCGCAGACGGCGACCTCGCTCGAGGCTGCCCTGGTGTGGTTTGACGCGGACCGGCTGGAGACGCACCGGCCGCTGCTGGTCAAGCATGGCGCGCAGACGCTGCCCGCGCAGGTGACGCGCGTGCTGTTCCGGACCAATGTTGCGACGCTTGAGCGCGAAGCCACGAGCACGCTCGGCATGAACGATATCGGTGCGGCGGAGATCGAGCTGACGCGCCCGCTCTTCTTCGACCCTTACACCGAAAACCGTGCGTCCGGCGCCTTCATCCTGATCGATCCGCAGACCAACGCGACGCTTGCCGCGGGCATGATCCGCAAGGGACTTGGCTCAGGCGAGAGCGGGTTTACCCATGAGCCGGCGCTGGTCACCTTCGGGGCAAGCTACCGGGGCTGGGTCCAGGAGGTCGAAGCGGCGCTGATCGCCGGGGGCGCGGCCGTGGTCCGGACCCGCTATACCGCGGCCAAGACGCTGCGCGGCCTGTTGTCGCTCGGTCTGATCGTGCTGCTTGAAAAGGAAGACCAAGGGGAGGCGGCCGGAGAAGAGGGAGCGCGCCCCATCGATCCGGACCTGCCCGCGATCGATGCGGCGCTCGCGCTCGACGCAGCCGAGCTCGCTCAGCGGCTGCTGAAAGGAAGGTCAGCTTGAACGAGACCCTGCATGTTGTGCCGCTCACGCCGGATGCGCCGCTGGTGTCGGGTACGCCACGGACTTCGGGTACGCCACGGACTTCGGTGTCACAGACTTCGGCGTCAGACGCCCTGGCGCTGCCGGCTGCCGAGGCCCTGACCACGGCGCAGAAGATCAGGCAGGCCGAGGACCTGATCGCGCTCGAGCTCGCGACCGTGGACGGCGATGTGGTGGTGACGAACAGCTTCCAGGCCGAGGACATGATCGTGCTCGACATCGTGCGGCGGACGATGCCGGATGTCGCGGTCGTCTTTCTTGATACGGGCTACCACTTCAAAGAGGTGTACGAGTACCGCGACCGCATGGCGCGCGAGTGGAAGCTGAACCTGGTCTCGCTTGAACCGGAGATGACGGTGCCTGAGCAGGAGGCGGCCTTCGGCATCCTCAACCAGACCGACCCCGCGAAGTGCTGCGGCATCCGCAAGGTGAAGCCGCTGTTCGCTTCGCTCGAGGGCTATGCGCTGTGGTTCACCGGGCTGCGCCGCGAACAGGCCAAGAGCCGCGGCGCGCTCAAGGAGGTGGACGACTTCAAGCTGCCGACCGGGACCGTAATCCGCAAGATCTCACCGCTGACCGAGTGGAACGCGAAGGATGTGTGGACGTACTCGCAGCAGCACGGCATCCCGATGCTCGAGCTCTACGATCGCGGCTACACGAGCATCGGTTGCGAACCCTGTACCAGCATCCCGACCGATCCGAACGACCCTCGTTCCGGCCGCTGGGGCGGGCAGAAACAAGAGTGCGGCATTCACATCCAGGGATAGCTTCAAACCGGTAGCAGGAAGGCGTCGCAATATGGACTTCGTCATAGGATTTCTGATCGCCGTGGTGATCGCCCTCACGGGTGTCGGGGCGGGTGTGATTACGGCGCCCCTGCTGATCCTCTTCCTGCATGTGCCGCTTGAGGTTGCGGTGAGCACGGCGCTCGCCTACTCGGCGATCGTGAAGCTGATCGTGGTGCCGGTGCAGGTGGTGCGCCGCCAGGTGAACTGGCGTGTGCTCGGCTTCATGCTGCTGGGCGGGCTGCCTGGTGTGATCCTGGGGTCGGTCGCGTTCAAACACGTGGCGCAGCATGGTCCGAAGTCTGTGCTTTACTTCGCGCTGGGCGCGATCATCCTTTTCACCTCCGGCTGGCACATCTTCCGGCACTTCAAGCCGGCTGGCGTGACCCGGCCGAACGCGGACCGCTCGAAGTGGATCGGTGCAATCATGCTGCCGATCGGGGCGGAGGTTGGATTCTCGTCTTCGGGTGCGGGCGCGCTTGGCACGGTGGCGCTGCTGGGCCTTACGAACCTGACGGCGGCCCAGGTGGTGGGTACGGATCTTGCCTTCGGTCTGGCCATTGCGCTGGTGGGCAGCGGCGTTCACCTGCTGGGCGGCAGCGGGGCCTATGCGGGCGCGCTTCTGCTGAAGATGGCGGCTGGTGGCGTGTTGGGCGGCATCGTGGGTTCGGGCGCCGCACCGAAGATCCCGAATCGCAAGCTGAGATTCGCACTGTCGATCTGGCTGACGGTGATCGGGCTGCAGTTCTGCTACCAGGCCGTGGTCAAGTAAGCGCCGGTTCTGCCCCTTCTTGCTCCGGTTCTGCCCTTCTTGCTCCGCTTCTGCACTCCTTGCTGTAGACTTGGGCGATTTTGGCTGCCCACTTTGCAGTCCCGGGAGACGATCAGGGTGAACAAGCTTTGGCCGGACGCGCACCAGGCTCTTGCCGGCATCGTCCACGATGGCATGACGCTCGCCGTCGGCGGCTTTGGACTTTGCGGCATCCCCGAGGCGCTGATCGCGGCGCTGCGCGACACGGGGGCGAAGGATCTTACGATTGCGAGCAACAACGCCGGTGTTGATGGCTTTGGCCTCGGCATCCTGCTTGAATCGCGCCAGGTCCGCAAGATGATCGCAAGCTATGTGGGCGAGAATGCGGAGTTTGCGCGGCAGTATCTGGCGGCCGAGCTCGAGCTTGAGTTTTCTCCGCAGGGGACGCTCGCCGAACGCATGCGTGCCGGGGGCGCGGGCATCGCGGGCTTTTACACCCGGACCGGGGTCGGGACGGTCGTGGCGGAGGGGAAGCAAGTGATGGACTTCGACGGCGTTCCGTACCTGCTCGAGCGTGGGCTGCGCGCGGATGTGGCGCTGGTGAAGGCCTGGAAGGCTGATCCGCACGGCAACCTGGTCTACCGGCTGAGCGCGCAGAACTTCAACCCGGGCGCGGCGATGTGCGGCAAGATCACGGTCGCCGAGGTGGAGGTGATGGTCCGAGCCGGGGAGCTTGACCCGGACCAGATTCATACGCCGGGGATCTTCGTGCAGCGGATCGTGCACCATCCTCAGCCTGAGCGCAGGGTTGAGAAGCTGGTTGTGAGGGGCGCCTGACGATGGCCTGGACACGGCAGCAGATGGCGGCGCGCGCGGCGGCGGAGCTGCGCGACGGTTTTTACGTGAACCTCGGGATCGGCATGCCGACGCAGGTGGCGAACTTTATTCCGGACGGGATGAGCGTGGTGCTGCAGTCGGAGAACGGCCTGCTCGGCATGGGGCCTTATCCCTTTCCGGGCGAGGCCGATGCGGACCTGATCAACGCCGGCAAGGAGACGGTGACGCTGCTGCCGGGCGCCTCGACCTTTTCGAGCTTTGCGTCGTTTGCGATGATCCGCGGAGGTCATATCGACCTGGCGATCCTGGGCGCGATGCAGGTGGCGGCGAACGGGGACCTGGCCAACTGGCTGATCCCGGGCAAGCGGGTGAAGGGGATGGGGGGCGCGATGGACCTGGTCTCTGGCGTGCAAAGGGTGGTCGTGCTGATGGAGCACGTCGCCGGCGACGGCTCGGCCAAGCTGCTCGAACGCTGCAGCCTGCCTTTGACCGGGCAGGGGGTGGTCGATCGCGTGATCACCGACCTGGGTGTGTTTGATCTGGGTCGGGAAGGCTTTGAGGTTGTCGAGCTTGCGCCCGGTGTAACGGCTGAGCAGGTTCGGGAGGCGACGGCTGCGCCGGTCAGGTTCCCGGGCCGGCTGATGGTCTGATCCTGACACGACCTGACGGCCCGCTTTACCGGCTGACCGCCCGCTTCACCGCCTGGCAGTCTGCTTCACGGGCTCGCAACTCGCTTCACCGCCCGGCGACCCGCTCTGCCGCCTGGCGGCCCGACGCACTGCCTGACCGCCCGCTTCACGGCCTGGCAGTCTGCTTCACGGGCTCGCAACCCGCTTCACCGCCTGATCGCCCAGGCGAGCCCGTCCGGTTCTCCGCCTGCGTCGATATGGCCGGTCACGGAGAAGCTCTGCAGATCGATCACGGCAACGTAGTTGTCCGGTCCGCAGGCTACGAAGGCGCGTGCTCCCGAGGGTTCGATCAGGATGCCGGCCGAGCCATGGCCAAGCGGCAGGCGCTTGATGACCTTGCGGGATCGGCGGTCGAGCACGACAAGGTCAGGGCCGGCGGAGACCAGCACCAGCCTGCCATCGGGTGTGATCTTCAGGCGGTTGGCCCCGGGCACGTTCGCCGCGAGCGTCGCGATGACCTTCTTCGCACCGAAGTCGATGACCGAGAGCGTGCCGTCCTGCGCGTTCGCGATCCAGATCTCGGCGCCATCGGGGGAAAGATCGAAGCCCTCGGATCCACGGCCTACGGGCACGATGGTCTGGTTCCAGTCGGTCTTCGGCGGGTCCGGGCCGCCGGGTGGAAGTGGGGGCGAGTCTGGCGGCAGGCTGCCGTGCGTGGCTTGAGGCGGTGGGCCTGGCATCCTGACCGGACCTGGCATCCTGGCCGGCCCTGGCATCCTGACCGGCCCTGGCATCCTGACCGGCTCCTCCGTCCAGATACTGACCGTCGCGCTTGCGACGTTGGTGACGACGTGCTCCGCGCCGGGCGAGACATAGATCATGTGGGTGCGGTTCTGGCCGGTGCCGAGGACCAGGTCGACCCTGGCCGCGGCCGGGTCGTAGCTGCCGAAGGCCTTGGCGCCTTCGGCTGTGAACCAGACACGATCGTGCACGTAGGCGAGGCCGTGCGGTCCTGTCAGTGCGCCGAGATCGATCGCGGGCAGAGCCTTTGCGTGCACAAGATCGACGACGGCAAGCGTGTGAAGGGCGCCGAAGCCATAGTTCGAGACGTACGCGCGGGTGCCGTCGCTTGATGCGATTACCTCGTGCGGGTCTTCTCCGACCGGCGCTTTCGCGGACACCTTCAGGCTTGCTGGATCGATGATTGCGAGCGTGCGGTCGTGCTTTGAAAGCACCAGCAGGGACGCTGCCTGGGCCAGCGCAGCGACCCGCAGGCAAGCAGCGCAGAAGGCTAGAATGGCGAAGGAGCGCGCGGACTTCATGTTGGCAGGTTACCCCAGGTCTGTGTTACCGGGAGATGCAAGGAAGGACGCGGAGCACGGTTCCAGGCGGGCCGCAGGATCGCTGCTCGGAGATCTCCGACGCTTCGCGGCTGGGCTTGCGGGCTGCCTGATGCTGGCCGTTCCGATCGCTGGCTCTGCGCAGGATCTGCGCTACATCAGCCATCAGCACTGGTCGACCGAGGAAGGCCTGCCGCAGAGCAGTGTGCATGCGATCGCGCAGACTCCCGATGGCTTTCTCTGGATCGCGACCGAGGATGGTCTTGCCCGTTTCGACGGCTTCAACTTCAAGGTCTTTGACCGGCGCGCGCTTCCGAGCCCGGATATCTGCTGCCTGAAGGTGCAGGGAGAAGACCTGCTGGTGGGCACAGCTGAAGGCACCGTTCGCGAGCATGCCGGCAGCTTCACATCGACCCCGGGCCGGCTGCCGGCAGGGGAGGCGGCGGAAGGGGAGTCAGCCCGGCGTGCCGGGTGGAGCTGGTCGGCAAACCAGGTGACCCACCCTGGCAATGGCGGCAAAGAGCGCGGGTGGACGGTCGGGAAGGATCTGCATGGGCGGGTGCAGATGGTGCTGGTGGACCGTGCGGGACTGGCGTGGGTCGGCATGAAGAACGGGCTCGCGGTGCTGAACCCGCAGGACGGTTCGGTGACGGAGGTGCCTGCGCTCGAGGGCAACTCGGTGCTGTCGCTGTTTGAAGACGCGGAAGGGAATCACTGGGTGGGGACCGAGACGACCGGTCTGCACATCCTGAGGAGGGCGAAGTTCCGGGCGGTGTCCGGGCTGCGGGACCTGGCCGTGACGAGTGTTGTCGAGGCGACGGACGGCGCGGTCTGGGTGGGCACACGGGATGACGGGCTGCGCCGGGTGCGGGCAGGCAGGGTGGACCAGCCGGTGGCCACGGCAAAGCTTGCGAGCGCTGTGATCCTGTGCCTGGCTCCGGCGGCAGGCGGTGCGGTTTGGGTGGGAACGCCGGACGGCCTGAACTATGTCAGTGCGGCAGGGGCGGTGCGGCTGATGACCTCGGCCGATGGTCTGCCCGGCGACTATATTCGTTCGGTCGCCACCAGCGGCGACGGGACGGTCTGGGTCGGCACCCAGCACGGCCTGGCGCACCTGAGCGCCGGCAGGGTGGACAAGCTGCTCACCTCTGCGGACGGTCTGGCGGGCGACATGGTGGGAGCCTTGCTGATGATCCCGGAGGGCCTGCTGGCGGGAACCTCCGGAGGCCTGTCCCTGGTCGGGTTGGACGGTCACGTGAGCAGTCCGGACGGAAAGGATCAGCTTGGCCGGCGCATTGTGGCGGCCATGGCCCAGGATCTTAAGGGAAGGCTGTGGGTTGCGACCAAGCACGACGACCGGCCAAGACCGGGGACGGCGACTGATGCGAACCTGCACGCGCCAGGCGCCATTGCTGGCCATACGATCGTTGAAGTTGGCGGCGTTGGCACGTTGCCGTGGGGCGCGAACCGGGCCGTCCTCGGCATCACTCCGGACCGGGCTGGCCGGCTCTGGTTTCGCCTGGACCGTGGCATCTGGCTTGCCGATGCGGCGCGCACGATGGAGCATGCCGAGGGCTTCGGGACGGCGGACGGACTGCCGACTGACGAGGTGGTGGCCGGCCAAAGCTCCGCCGGATGGCTGGCTGGGAACGGCGAGATGTGGTTCCCGACGCGTCGCGGCGTGGCGGTGGTGGATACCACGCACATGGCGCCGTCGAGCACCTCTCCCCCTGTCGTCATCGAGCGCTTCCTGATCGATGAGGTGGAGGTGGAGGACGGCATCGAGATCCCGTTTGGGCACCAGAGGCTGACCTTCGAGTTTGCCGGGCTCAGCTTTGCCGCACCGTCGAGCGTCAGGTATCGCTATCAGCTTGCAGGCTTCGACAAGGCGTGGACGGACGGCGGCGGCCGCAGAACCGCCACCTATACCAACCTGGCTCCCGGGCACTACGTCTTCGAGGTGCAGGCGATGACCGGGGAAGGGGGGTGGAGTCGCACGGGGGCGAGGATCCACTTCAGGATCGTGCCTCCGTACTATCGCCGCTGGTGGTTCATCCTGCTGATGATCGGTCTGCTCGCGGTGCTGATTGCGACCGCCTGGCTGCTCAGGTTGCGCAGGATCCGGCAGCAGTTCGAGGCGGTGCTGGCCGAACGCAACCGCATGGCGCGGGAGATCCACGACACCCTGACCCAGGACTTCGTTGGCACCTCGCTGCAGCTCGATCTCGTGTCGCAGATGTTGAAGCGAGGCAAGGTGGAGGCGGCGCTTGAACAGGTGGTGCGCACCCGCCGGCTGGTGACCGAGGGCCTGGATGAAGCGCGGCAGAGCATATGGGAGCTGCGTGCGACCAACGCCGAAGACAGCCTGCCGACGCGCATGACGCGGCTGGTGCAGCGCGAGGCTTTCTGCTCGCTGGCTGCCAGGCTGCATGTGGGCGGCGCCTACCGCGCGCTGCCTGCAGCGGTCGAGCGCGAGGTGCTGCGGATCACCCAGGAGGCGCTGTCGAACACCTTGAAACATGCTGCTGCGACCCAGACGAATGTGAAACTCCACTATTCGGATGAGGCGCTGCTCCTCTCGATTGAGGATAATGGGGCGGGGTTTGTGATGGATGAAGCAGCCCGAAAGGCGGGCCACTTCGGACTGATCGGGATGAGGGAAAGAGCGTCGGTGGTCGATGGCGAGATCGGGATCGAAAGCTCGCCCGGCGCGGGGACGATCGTGACCTTGAGAGTCCCGATCGGAGCGAAGGCTTAGCCTCGCGTGCAAGGCAGGTTGACCAGCAATGCAGGAAGAGCTTGAGGATTGTGCAATGAGTGATGCGATTCGATTGATGCTGGTGGAAGATCACCGTGTGGTGCGCCAGGGCCTGGTTGCCCTGCTTGCCGCGGAAGACGGGCTCGAGGTGGTGGGCTCGGCAGGAGATGGCGCCGAGGCGCTCGAGTTGTACCGCAGGCTTACTCCCGATGTGACGCTGATGGACTTGCAGATGCCGAAGGTGGGGGGCGTGGAGGCGATCAAGCAGATCCGCAAGGAGTTTCCGCATGCGCGTGTGATCGTGCTGACCACCTTCGACGGCGATGAGGATATCTACCGTGCGCTGCAGGCTGGCGCCAGGGCCTACCTGCTGAAAGGCATGGAGCTTGATGAGCTGGTGAAGACGATCCGCGCGGTGCATGACGGCAAGCTGCACATCCCCGGGCCGGTGGCTGAGAAGCTTGCCGAGCGGGTAAGCGGCCAGGAGCTGACGGCGCGCGAGCTGAGCGTGCTGGAGCGGATTGTGGCGGGGCGCGCGAACAAGGAGATCTCGTCCGACCTGTTCATCTCGGAAGCGACGGTGAAGACCCACATCAACAGCCTGCTGGGCAAGCTGGGTGTGGCTGACCGCACGCACGCGGCGACGGTTGCAATCGAACGCGGCCTGGTAAGCCATCGATGAAGCGCGGGAAAGCGATGAAGGGCCTGAAGACGCTGGTGCTCCTGTTTGCCTGCCTGCTGCCCACTCTCAGCCTTGCCCAGCCGAAGAGGCCATGGCGGACCGCGACCTCGGCCGAGCTTGAGGCCGTGCTGCCGGACCGCGCCACGGTCGAGAAGGAACGCATCGAGACCGAGGCACGATCGGCGACCGGCGTGATCGACAGCAAGGGCAAGGTGATCGCGGCGATCGTCCTGATCACGGCCGGCTACTCGGCCAATGGCAAGTACTCGCACTACCTGGTGGCGCAGAGCCCGCTGCGCGTGGGCGGCGAGATCGCGCTCGCTTCCGGCAATTACGTGATCGGGTGGACGCGCAATCACGACGGTCTGCTGGTGAAGTTCTACGTCGCCGAAACCGGGGTGGAGAAGGGAAGCATCCTGGCGAGGCTGCCCGCGCAGCCGCTGCCGGTGGTTCCGTTGAAGATCTGGGCGCCGTCTGAGAAGGGTGTGATCCAGATCGGGCGGTTTGCCGTTCCGTGGACGCCGGAGGAGTAGATGCCGGGTCGGATGCAGGTCAGGGAGGGGCGATCAGGGCCTGGTTGCGATGATCCGGTGGGCGCTGACCTCAGGGCGCCCACCTCACGGCGCCGTCCGGACTGCTGCCGTCTTCCAGGCGGTCGCTTCCGTCTGAGATCGTGATCGCGAGTCCGTCCTCGTCCAGGCGCACGGCATGTACCTGGATGGAGCGCCTGCCGGCGTCGCCCGGATCGGTGGGCAGCCTGCCGAGGAACGGTTCGCCGGTTTCCACGACCTTCTTGTACTTGTCGAATAATCCGCGGGTCCGGGTGAGCGGGAGCAGGTCGCACATACGGCCGCCGAGCAAGGCTTCGCGCGGGATGCGGACCATCTTCTCGACGTTGCTGTTCAGGTAGGTGAAGACGAAATCTTCGATGCCGCCGGCGGGATCCCGCAGCGTGTCGCAGATGTAGATTGCGTCCAGGCTGCTCTCGGCCACGGCACGCAGGCGGTCGCGTTCTTTCCTCAGCAGCGCTTCGGTGCGTCGCAGGCTGTCTTCCTGCCGCTTTCGTTCGCTCAGATCGCGGACGACCTTCGCGAAGCCCAGCAGCTTTCCGCCCGGATCGCGGATGGCGGTGAGCACGAAGCTCGCCCAGAAGCGCTCGCCGTTTTTGCGCAGCCGCCAGCCCTCGCCTGTGGCGCGGCCTGACCGGCGCGCCAGATTGAGCTCGCGGTCGGGAATGGCGGCTTCGATGTCGTCCGGGAGGAAGAAGAGGGAGTAGTGCTGCCCGACGACTTCACGCGCCTCGAAGCCCTTTTGTGCGCGGGCTCCGGCGTTCCATGTCATGACCCGTCCGCCGCAGTCGAGCATGTAGATGCCGTAGTGCTCGATCGAACCGACCAGGGTTCGGAAGAGTTCTTCCGATTGGAAGATGCCCAGGTCGCCTCCGGACCTGTCAGCCGGGCGTTCACTGCTGCCGGAGCGGCCCTCTGGTTGCTGCGCCGGGTTTGCCTGCGACGCGTTTGGCTGGAAGGCGTTTGCCTGGGATACGGGGGGCAGGGCCGCGGCTGCGAGGCTGTAGCCATGGCCGGGTATGGTCTGGATGTATTCGGCGCCGTCCGGGAGCTTGCCCAGGGCGCGTCGAAGGAGAAAGATGGTCTGGGTCAGGTTGCCTTCTTCAACGAACTGGCCGTGCCATACCTTGAGGAAGAATTCTTCCTTGGCAACCGGCTTGCTCCTGGCCTCGACGATCAGGTCGAGCACGGCGATCTGCCGCCCCGAGAGCGGAACAAGTCGATTGCCGTCACGAAGCTGCAGCGGATCCCGGTAGAGCGTGTAGCGTCCGAGGCTTTGTTTTTTTCTCATCCTGCGGTTCGCGAGGACCTCTTCCCAATATTGAACTCAATTCAGATCCTTTTTGAAGAGACTGCGGGTTTTTTCGCGTAAAGTCTCGGTGGATGGAGCAAGATGACTCAGCGCCTGTCGCTTCCATGAGATCT
Organism: uncultured Acidobacteriaceae bacterium; assembly: GCA_964247475.1. Taxonomy (GTDB): domain Bacteria; phylum Acidobacteriota; class Terriglobia; order Terriglobales; family Acidobacteriaceae; genus Edaphobacter. The sequence continues at coordinate 12,878 of CAXTUS010000071.1, forward strand.
AGCGGTTGAAGGGATCGTGGGAGCCTGCTCCTTCGCCTGACTGTCTGATCGCCTGACGCCTGCACGTTGACGTGCTCTCGCAGCGGCCGGAATGGGGTAGGCGAGGCCAGGGCCGCATGGGTCAGGGTTCAGGAGGACTCGCTTTTGGATCCAGGCAGGTCAAGGTGCGGCACCTCTATCCCTTCAGGAGGGGCGAGTCGGGCTGACTTGGACGCAGCACTTGGACGCAGCATTTGGACGCAGCACTTGGAGTCGGCATTTGGACGCAGCACTTGGACGCAGCAGGGAGACGGCGGACCGGCTTTGAGTCGCCGAGGGACGGGAGCGGACGTGCATGGTGAGACATGGGAGCAAGGTGTCGTTCGAGAATGACCGGTCTTCTCCGCAGGTTCTGATCGACTCGGTCTCGGATTACGCGATCTTCATGCTTGACCGGGAGGGCCGTGTGCAGAGCCGGGGACGCGGCGCCACGCTGAACCAGGGGTACTCCGATGCAGAGATCTGCGGGCAGTACTATGGCATCTTCTTCTGCCCGGAGGACGCGGCTGACGGAACTCCGGAACGCGATCTCGCGCAAGCCGCGGCGGATGGTCGTTGTGCCGGGGAGGCTTGGCGCGTGCGCGGGGATGGCCAGCTTTTCTGGGCCAGCTATGTCCTGACTGCGATGAGAGACAAGGCGGGCCAGGTAGTTGGCTTTGCGAAGGTGACGCGGGACCTGAGCGAGCGCAAGCGCCAGGAAGAGGCACAGGCTGCGCTCGAGGCCAAGCTCAGAGCAGAGCGCGACCGCTTGTATGGAGCTGCCGAAAGCAGCCTCGACTCGATCTACCTGCTCGAAACGGTGCGCAACCCGCAGGGCGATGTCGAAGATTTCATCTTCACCTTCGTGAATCGCAACCTTGAAAATCTGGTCTCGGTGCCGCGTGAAGAGCTGCTGGGAAAGAGGATGTGCCATGTGCCTCTGTTCAACACGAGGTACGGTCTGCTTGATCCCTTTCGGCGCGTGGTCCGGACCGGAAGGGAGTTTGTACAGGAACAGATTGTCAAAGGCGCCTTCGGGCACAGCCGTTGGATCCGCATCCAGGCGGTCAAGCTTGAGGATGGGGTTGCGGTGACGATCGCTGATATTCACCAGAGGAAGCGCAACGAAGAGAACATCCTGCGCATGGCGCATCACGACCCTCTGACCGGCCTGCTGAACCGGACGCTGCTGATGGATCGCATCGAGCAGGCGCTGCTGCGCGCGCGGCGGTACAGCGGCAAGATGGGCGTACTGATGGTCGATCTGGACAACTTCAAGGCGGTGAACGACACCATGGGCCACGCGGCGGGCGACGATGTTTTACAGGAGGTGGCGAAACGCCTGCGCACTGTTCTGCGCTGCTCGGACTCCATCTTCAGGCTGGGTGGGGACGAGTTCGTGGTGGTTGCCCCGGAGGTGGTCTTTTCGGCGGATATGCAGAAGATGAGTGCAAAGCTGAAGAAGGCGGTCGAGATGCCGCTTACTGCCGCAGGCGTGGACCTGATCCAGCGGGCCAGCTTTGGCTGGGCTGCTTATCCTGATCATGCGAGTACGGCGGAGGAGCTTCTTGTCGCCGCGGACAAGGCCATGTACGCGGCCAAGACAAAGGTGGTCAAAGCTTCGCACGCTTCGCCGAAGACGCCGGTGAGAGCGACGGGCGATGCTGTGATGATTCGGAAGTAGCCACCTGTCTCTCAAGACCTGGGCAGGGCGCGAAATTTTAGGAAAGAGCGGGATGCATGTTTCAGAGAGGGAGGAAGCGCGTAGGATGAGCGGAAAGGGTGTACTCACGGCCTCTGACCTGCCTTATCCGCTGTCAGAAGGCTTTGAACCCTAACGAACGTTCAACCGTTTCAGGTTCGTTCAGACGGTTATCAACATGCCCATCAGTCGCACTGTTCTTCCGAAAGATGACTGCCTGAACTGCAAGCGCAGAGGCATGAGCATGTTCTGCAACCTGTCGCAGGCTGCGCTTGCTGACTTCAACGAGCTTGGCACGATGGTCGTGTCGCCGCGCGGCTCAACCCTGTTCCGCGAGCAGGACAACGCCGAAAGTATCTACGTGATGTGCAAGGGCCAGGTGCTGCTCTCCTGCTGCTCGAAAGAAGGCCGCACGTTGAATCTGAAGATCTCTTCGGGCGGAGATGTGCTGGGGTTGAGCGCCGCAATCTCCGGCACCCGGCTCGAGGTGACCGCGACCACGCTGTCCGCCTCGTCGATGAAGGTGATGGAGCGCAGCGAGTTTCTGCGCTTCCTTGGGCGTCACGGGGAAGCCAGCATGCAGGTGGCGAAGACGCTCTCTGACGAGTACAAGTCGGCCTTTGCGGACGCCCGCCGCCTGGCCCTTTCAGGCTCGGTCGCCGGGCGGCTTGCAGGTCTCCTGCTGGAGTGGGGAGGTGCGCTGAGCGATGGGGACAAGCCGATGCGCTTCAACATGAACCTGACGCATGACGACCTTGCGAACTTCACCGGGACCTCGCGTGAGACGGTGACGCGGACCCTGGGAGATTTTCAGAAGCGGGAGCTGATCCAGATCAAGGGTGCGGTGATCCACATCCCGCACCCGGAAAAGCTGGCGGTGCTCGCCGCCTGAGGCTGCCGCCTGCGTGCTCACCTCCGGCTATTGGCTTCGTGCTCACCTCCGCCTGTTGCCTGCGTGCTCGTTTACGGCCGCGGCGGCCCTATTTGCCATTGCGAGGTTCGGTCAGGAGATGGTCAGGACCGGGCAGGTGGCGTTCGCGAGGATCTGCGGCGTCAGCCCGCGGCTTACGCGGTTGAGCCAGAACGTAGACTTCCTTGCGCCAAGCACGATGAGGTCCGCATGGGCCCGCTTCGCAAGTCCGAGGATGGCATCCTCTGCGTTGCCATGCTCGACCACGCACTCCGGGTTGCACCAGTCGTAGGAGCTGTGCGGGATCATCCGTTTCAGAGCGCGGGTGAACTCCGCGTCCTTGGCCGCCCTGATCGCCGGATCTTCTTCTTCCACATCTGCCACGTAGCAGCAGAGCAGCCTGGCGCCGCTGTCCTCGGCGAAGGCCAGGGCGAACGTCGCACCTTTGGCCGCCTGGGGTGAGAAGTCAGTGGCGTAGACGATGCTGCGAAAGCTGAGCGGCAGGGTGGTGCCGAGCGAGGCGCGCGGGCCGACCGTCAGCACCGGGCATTCGGCGTTGCGGATGATCTCTTCCGCGGTTGAGCCCAGCAGCAGGCGCTCGAGGCCGGTCTTTGACTCGGTGCCGGCGATGATCAGGTCCACATGATCCTTCCTGGCGGCATCCAGCAGGTCCCTGGCCGGGCGGTGACCATCGATCAGGCGCAGCTTGGTCTTGACGCCCGCAGACAGAAAGGTCTGCTGCCACAGGCCAAGCCGTTCTTCCATCACGCGCCTGCGCGTGTCGACTGGAAGCGAGATGATGGCATCGTCATAGGTCGACACCACCGACGGATCGAAGACGTGGGCAAGCTCGATCGTCGATCCGAAGCGGCGTGCGATCGCGGTGGCATATTCCCCGGCGCGTTCGGAGTTTGAGGTGAAGTCGGTGGCGAACAGGATGGTGTCTAACGTGACCGCTACGGGTTCCTGGATGACTGGCATCGTTCTTCTCCTTGGGTTCGTTTTGGCTGCTGCTGGTGAAGCTGGTGCTCGCTGGTGCTGCTGGTGCTGCTGGTTCTGCTGGTGCTCGGTGCTACTGCTTGCGGCGCGGTCGAGAGGCTGTGCATCAGCCGCCCGGTAGATGCTCAGCCTGTCGAGGAGCTGGACACCAGCTCTGCCGTCTGCACGCACTCGGCCGGAAAGGCCTGCGTCAGCACGGGGCAGGGAGCGTCCCTGACGATCTGGTAAGCGGTGTGTGCGGGCAGGTGCGCGGCCAGGGCGGATGCATGCTTTACCCCCAGCACAACCAGGCTCGCGTTCACGTCCTCCGCGTACTTCACCACGGCGTCCGCGACGACCTTGCCGTAGGTCACTGCGCAGACCGAGAAGGCGTCTGCGGTATCCCTCAGGAGTACGCGGTGCAGTGCCTCCGTAATGATCTGCGGGATGATCTGTGGGGTAATCTCCTCGGTGGACGCTGTGCGCATCGTCTCGGGCAGCACGTTCAGGCAGTGCAGCGGAACCCTCCACGCGTTCGCAAAGAGTTTGGCCTGCTGCACCGCCGGCACCGTGCTCGCATGGAAGTCGGTGGCAAAGATGACCGGCCCTTTGGGCGCTTCGATTCCCGCGAGGCGAGGCCGCAGATGCCTGCCGACTGCGAGCACAGGGCACGAGAGCCCGCGCAGTGCCTCTTCTGTCGTTGAACCCAGAAAAACGCGATCGATCCCGGCCAGGCCACGCGTGCCGAGTACGACGAGGTCCACCCTGGTCTCGGCGACCGCCTGCTCGATCGCCCACGAGACTCCCCCGTTCACCAGCAGGCCTTGGCAGCGGAGTCCGGCGTCCGCTGCCTCTTCGACCAAGGCGTCGAGGCGGCGCTGCTCCTGAAGCCGGAACCGGGCCAGATCGGCCATGTCTCCCAGGTCGCCCAGATTGGCCCTGCCGGCCATGCCGGACAGGTCGGCGCAGGC
>CAXTUS010000072.1:0-16815 GCA_964247475.1 uncultured Acidobacteriaceae bacterium
CATAAACGTTCTCCTGTTGATCGATTCTTCAGCAGGTTTGATGCGGGTTCGCGGGGACAGGCTCTTGAAAGCTGGGGGTCCTCCGGCCGGATGACCGCAGGGCGCGTGGGCCTGCGGCCTGCCGTCTGCGGTCCGCAATCTCCGGTCCGCGGTCTACAGATCAGTCCCCTTCTGCTCAAGCAGGCGGGTGCAGCGTGCAATAAAGTCTTCGAGAGGAACACCACCTTCGTCGCCTTTGCCTCGGGTACGAACGCTGACCGCGTTGGTGTTCGATTCTTTGTCGCCAAGGATCAGGATAAACGGGACTTTCTGGTTGGCGAAGTCACGAATCTTGGCCTTCATCACATCGTTCCGCTCGTCCAGATCGACCCTCAGACCGGTTGCCTCAAGCTTGCTTTTGACCGTGCGCGCGTATGCGAGGTGCTTTTCCGAGATGGGGACCAGGCCGACCTGCACCGGTGCCAACCAAAGCGGAAAGGCGCCTGCATAGTGCTCGATCAGGACGCCGAAGAAGCGCTCTACCGAACCAAACAGCGCGCGGTGGACCATCATCGGCCGATGCAGCTCTCCATCCTCGCCCTTGTAGTTCAGTTCGAACCGCTCGGGCAGGTTCCAGTCAAACTGAACGGTCGAGAGCTGCCACATACGGCCCAGCACGTCGACCAGCTTGATATCGATCTTAGGGCCGTAGAAGGCGGCCTCACCAGGAATTGTCTTATATGCAATCCCTTTCCGCTCCAGCACCTTCATCAGCGAACCGGCAGCGAAGTCCCAGTCCTGCTTGCTGCCGATGAACTTTGCATCCGCAGGGTCCCAGGTGGAAAGCTCAACCTTGAACTCCGCGAACCCGAAGGTTTTGAGAACAGCCTCCGCGAAGTCGATACAGGCGGCAACCTCGTCTTCTATCTGCGATGGCATGCAGAAGATGTGTGCGTCGTCCTGGGTGAACCCGCGTACGCGGAGCAGGCCGTGCATGGTGCCGGAGCGTTCGTAGCGATAAACGTTGCCAAGCTCGGCATAGCGCACGGGCAGGTCGCGGTAGCTCTTGGGCGTGTTCTTGTAGATAAGGATGTGCCCCGGGCAGTTCATCGGCTTCAGCCTGTACTCGGCATCGTCAAGCTCCATGGGCGGATACATGTTTTCGCCATAGTTGACCTCGTGTCCTGAGATCTTCCACAACTCGCGTCGCATGATGTGCGGTGTGTAGACCATCTCATAGCCGCGCCGGATGCATTCATCCCGCATCCAGTCTTCCATCGCTTTGCGGACAAGGCCTCCTTTCGGATGCCAGAAGATGAGGCCCGCGCCGGCGATCTCCTGAATGGAAAAAAGGTCGAGTTGTTTGCCCAGAACGCGGTGGTCGCGGGCCTTGATCTCTTCAAGCCTGGCGAAATGCGCCTTGAGATCCTTGTCGTTGAAAAAGGCAGTCCCGTAGATTCGCTGCAGCTGCTGGTTGCTCTCATCCCCAAGCCAGTAGGCGCCTGCAACCGACATCACTTTGAACGCCTTAACTCGGCCGGTCGAAGGGACGTGAGGACCGCGGCAGAAATCCGTAAAGCCACCGTTGCGGTAGAGCGAGATCAGGTCGCCAGGCTGGGTAAAGCGCTCGATGAAGTGAACCTTCATGAACTCGCCCTGGCGCTCGTATTCGGCCAGACCTTGTTCGCGCGGCTCCGTTTCGCGGATAAATTTTTCGTCGCGGGCTACGATCTCCGACATGCGTGCCTCAATCGCGGCGAGGTCAACGTCAGTGAACGGATGAGCGCGGTAGACATCGTAGAAGAATCCCTGCTCCGTGGCTGGTCCGTGACCGAGCTTGGTTTCGGGGAAAAGCTCGAGGATGGCCGTGGCCATGACGTGCGCGGCGGAGTGGCGGACGACTTTGAGTGACGCTTCGTCCTGCTCTTTCAAGAGCCAGAGCTCAACGTCTTCCGTGATCGGGCTGGACAGGTCCACGATCTTCTCGGCCTGCGGGTCACCAGGGCCGTACATCGATTCAGTGGACTGGCTGTCCTCGGGAGCGTCATCCTGCCCTCCCTCCGACTGATTGATGTCGAGGCCCGCCATTGGCTTGATGCGCGCCACGACGACAGCCGCAGCCAACCGCGGCGAGATGGCGTGGGCGATGTCCAGTGGCGTAGTTCCGTGAGGAACTTCCCGGATGCTGCCGTCGGGGAGTTGGACGCGAACTGTTTCGGAAGCTGGTGCGACTTCTGCTGAACTCATCTTGATAGGTCCTTCACGGCTCACAATGAACTTCCAGCATAGAGTTTTTCGGGCGGCGGCACCAATGTTGAGTCGCCACTCGAAGGCCAGGCCGGCACGACCGTGAGGCTAGCCGGGAATCCGCCCGGTTGAAGAAGCGCGAGAGATTGCACCACTCGCTGCGGGCAGCGCATCCAATAAACTGATTGTTTCAACATCAAACGAGGTGTGCGAAATGCCTAAACTGCTTACCGTGCTCGCCAGCCCGCGTGGCGACTACTCAGTATCGCGAAAATTAGCGGCGACCTATGTCGAGGAATGGAAGCAAGCTCACGACGGCGAGGTCGTGCAACGTGACCTTTGTAAGACCGAGCTGCCATTCGTCGATCTGCCTTGGATCGCGGGTGCTTACACTCCGGCCGAGCAGCATTCGCCGGAGATGAAGGCTGCTCTCAAGATCAGTGATGAACTGATCGCCGAGCTTGAGGCGGCGGACACAGTCCTGATCGCAACGCCTATGTACAACTTCAACGCGCCGGCAATTTTGAAGGCGTACATCGACCACGTTGTGCGTGTCGGCAAGACCTTCACGGCAAGCTACGAAGGCTTGCTCAAGAACAAGAAAGCGGTGGTAATTATCGCTTCAGGCGGAGATTATGCGCCGGGCTCTTTCATGGAGAGCTACAACGCTGAGAGTGGCTATCTCAAGCAGATCCTCGGCTTTATGGGGATCTCTGACGTGACCTTTGTGATGGCCGGCGGCACCAACGATGTTGCACAAGGCAAGATCCCGGAAGAGGAGTTGATCGCCAGGTTCCAGTCAGAGGTAGTCGCGGCGGCAAAGTAGGTTCGGTTGCGCCGTTCTAGCCGGCATTGAAGGCTTGGTTGACGAGCTTTATCTCCTGCTCAGCCAAGTCTTTTCTCTTGCCTTCTGTACGTTCCTGCGCCCCGTGTGTGAGTCCAACCAGGCATGGTGAAATGATCATGAGCAAGAAAGCCGTGACGACAAGCAGATCCAACATGATTAACTCTTTCGTGTTTCAGATGATTTGGCTGGGTGCAGTAGCAGAGACTTGGCCAGTGCTTCATTCATCGTCCGGAGCCGCGTCAGCTTGACGTCGATCAGTGGCATAGGCGCACTAGTGGTACCGTCGCTACCGTTCCGCTTAGAATAGTGGTCATGAATTATGCTGGAGCGCTCGAACACCTCTTTGCCGCGGGTCCCGAGATGCCAGCAACTGCTGTTGTCGGCGGTAGCGCGGCACCTGCCCGGAGGAAGTTCGATCTTGCACATATGCGGAGGCTCTGCCGAGAGCTTGGCGACCCCCAGCTTCAAGTTCCTTCCATTCTGATCGCAGGAACCAACGGGAAGGGCTCTACAGCGGCAACGCTTGCATCGATCCTCACTGCTGCAGGCTATCGTGCCGGCCTGTACACGAGTCCGCACCTGATCCGCGTGAATGAACGCTTCCAGCTTGCCCGGCCGATCATGCCGTCGGAATATGGTTCGTCGACGGTACACGCAAGCGACGGCGTACTGGCTCTCTGTGCGATTGCGGATGAGGACTTCGCAAAGGTCTACACCATCGTTGACGAAGCGTGCGAGCGTCTGGTGCAGCAGGGGGAGTTGCCGTGGAGTCCAAGTTTCTTCGAACGCCTGACCGCGGTAGCCTTCGTTTTTTTCGCCGGTACTGATGTGGAGCGCGGCGCCACACGGGCGGACATCATGGTTCTCGAAGTCGGGCTCGGTGGTCGGCTTGATGCGACGAATGTGGTGGAGCCTCTAGTCTCCGTGATCACCGACATCTCGCTCGATCATCAAGACTACCTCGGAGAGACGATAGCCGAGATTGCGTGGGAGAAGGCAGGCATTCTTCGACGGAATGGTACCCTCGTAACGCTTTCGCAGCATCCTGAGGCAAACCAGGCGATCGGGACCGCTGCGACTGAGTTACAGGTCCGCGGAGTGGATGCTGCGCGCTACCTTCCTCCTGCCAGGCGAAACCGAGACGCTGTTGCAGCAGGAGCGTGGAAGGATAACTTCAGGAACCGCTATCATCTGCCTCTCGATGGCCCGTCGGGTCGTTCTGAAATTGAGGTAAACTCGCCGCTACCTGGCGAACATCAGCAACGGAACATTGCACTGGCACTTGCGACAGCAATCGAGCTTCGCGATCATCACAGCTTTGACATTCCGCTGGACTCTTTGACCGGTGGCGTGCATGGGGTAGCCTGGCCGGGCAGATTGCAATTCATCGAGCCTAACCTGATCCTTGATGTAGCCCACAATCCGGCAGGAGCCTGGACACTAAGGGCCGCAATCGCCACTTTACCGGACGACCTTCCACGGACTCTAGTCTTTTCCTGCCTGCGAGATAAGGATCTGGCGGAAATGTCACGCATTCTCTTCCCTTTGTTTGATTCTTCGCCTGGCGCTTCGTCCTTGCGTCTTCGCGATTCCATTATCCTCGCGCCCATTCAGAATGTACGTGCGGCCCCTGTCGAGGAACTTGTTGATGCTGCGGAGGCATTAGGGCTGACGGCACATGCGGCGCCGCACGTTCGTGGAGCGCTCGCCCAGGCCCGTGAGGTGACTCCAGCGGGCGGCGTTATCGTCGTGACAGGGTCTGTGTACCTTGTAGGCGAGGTGATGGCGTTTGCTGCAGCACCCAGCGAGGTATGCGCGTGATGCAAGGGCCGGAAAGCCCCCATTCGCATGCACATCCTGGAAATCTTAGTCGCTGGTTGACCTACCTGGTCTTGTCTCCTCTCATCGCCATTTCTACTGCTGTTTTCGGAAGCCTCTCGCTTTTGGCTGGCCTTTGGGATCATTCTGGGCGACAGCAACACGCAATTGCGCGTCTCTGGGCGAAAGTTCTAGTCCTGATCAGCCTTTCACCGGTAGAGGTAATCGGCAGCGAGCACCTGTCGAGTAAAAATCCTGCTGCTGTGTACGCATCAAACCATCTCAGCTATTACGACACGCCTTTACTCTTCGCTAAGCTGCCGTTTCAGTTCCGGATCATGGCCAAACAGGCCCTTTGGAAGATTCCGTTTATCGGCTGGTACCTGAATCGTTCGGGGCAGGTGCCGATCGATGAGGCGTCGGGCCGCTCTGCCATTGCAGGATTGCTGCGTGGAGTCAAAACACTACGAAGCGGTATGCCTCTCATGCTCTTTCCGGAGGGCGGCAGGGCAGCACAGGGAACATTCACGAAGTTCCAGTCAGGAGCGGCATTTATGGCCATCAAGGCGCAGGTGCCTCTCGTACCCATCGCGCTCATTGGAACTTACGAACTCCTCCCCATCCACACCTACCATCTAGCGCCCCATCCTCTAAAGATCGTTGTGGGAGACCCTCTATCGACTACTGGGCTCACTACCAAGGATGCGCTGGAGCTCACAGACCGGCTGTTCCTCGCGATCACTAAGCTCTACTTCATGCACAGCAAGCAGCTAGACTGAAGGAGACATGCCAGTCAGAATCGCTATTCCGACGCCCACGAGCACCAATGATGCTTACAACCGTAAGAACTGGCCCGCTTTCGCCGACGCGGTTGCCGCATTCGGAGCCGAACCTGTCGAGATTGGCTTGCACCTTTTTCCAAACGCCATTGCCGAGTTGGCCAGCACGTGTGTAGCGATCCTTCTTCCTGGTAGTCCGGCGGACGTAAACCCCAGTAAATATGGCGAAGAACGGCATCCGGCTACCGCTGACAGCGACTTTGCGCGTGAGAACGTCGATGAATTGCTCCTGCAGGACGCACACAACCTCTATAAGCCAATTCTGGGAATCTGTTTCGGTGCGCAGATCTTAAATGTGTGGCGTGGAGGTTCGCTCCTGCAGGACCTGCCAACTATCCCCATCGACCACTCAGGGAAGCAGGGTGATGATCGAGCTCACCAGCTTCAACTTACCCCAGGTTCCGAGCTAGCATCGATTCTTGCCGTGCACGCAAGTAATGAAAGCCATTTAGCAACACCGTGGGCTGTTAACTCCTCCCACCATCAGGCAGTCCTCGGCTTAGGGGGAGGCATGGTGGCGAGTGCTCATAGCGCGGAAGACCAGGTCATCGAAGCGATCGAAGCCGAGCGAGGCTCTGATCGTGAACACTTCGTGCTAGGTCTACAATGGCATCCTGAACGCACCTTGGATGTTAGCCCGAGCTCTCCGCTCATATTCGCGCGGTTCGTGGCAGAGGCATCGTCATACAGGCCTCGCCTCATCCACACGTCAGTAGTGGGCTAGCCGTGGCGATCCTGGCTCCCGACGAGATCGGTGAACTGGTTTGTCCCTTCTACCCTCATCCGCCCTCGCAGCTTCTCGATCGACTATCGGTGTTCCTCGACCTCATCTTGAAGTGGAATACTCGGACCAACCTGACGGCAATTCGCGATCCCAGAGAGATTGTTCGTCGCCACTTTGGTGAGTCTTTATTCGCAGCCGCCCATTTACCAGCATGCTCAACCTTACTCGACCTTGGTTCCGGAGCAGGCTTTCCTGGTGTACCTATCGCTTTGGCTAGGCCGGCCATTCAGATAGTTTTGGCTGAATCGCAGAATAAAAAAGCGGCTTTTCTGATGGAAACCAGACGCGTACTCGATCTTCGCGTGGAGATATGGGCGTATCGCGCAGAGGTGCTCCCGCCGGACAGGCTGTTTGATCTTGTCACCCTGAGAGCTGTCGACAATCCGAGCCTCGCGCTTGAGCTGGCTCACCATCGTCTCACAGCAGTTGGGAACATCGTCCAGTTTGTTCCCTCGGCAGAAGCAATGCCGGGCGACTTGCCTATTCCTCAAGGCTTGGGCAGCACGCTGAGGTTCATCCACGCTGTTCCACGTGGAGCAAACTCAAGTGCCCATAAGTTGTAGGTGCCTCACCGTCTAGGTGATCGCAGCGCCCTCTCTTCAGCTGTATGCTCACACCTGAGTTCAGAGTCTCCTCGAGGACCAAATGGCCAACGTAGCTATACCTTTTTTCGTGCCCACTCTCATGATGGGTTTGTTCACGCTGCTTGTCTTCCTTGCACTTCGTATGCTCGTCAACAACACCGCAATCGATTCCGCCTCAGGCGAAGCAAGAAGCGACTCCCTCATGAACTTTTCGCCGCTAGGAGCTCTCAGCTGTCTATGCCTGCCCGGCGTTGTCTCCGCCAAACGTCTCGAACGCCGCTGCTCGTGCAGGGCCTGTGGGAACCGGATCGCTGCCGTGGACGTCACCCAGTTGTACAAGAGGCAAACTCCCAATGAGATCAGGCTACTTGTACAAAGTCTGCATCGTGCGAGCATCGACGCGAGGCGCATCGAAGTGCCGCGAACGATGCAGGACCTCGGAAAGCTCCACCAAGGCGCGTCACTGGCAAGCATTACCGGCCGGATCTAGTCACACGGGCGAAATCCCATCTGGACGGCGGTGTTCCACGTGGAACATCGCCGTTGCTGTTTAAGGCTGCTGCCGTTAGCCTTACAGCAGCCACATGCAAAAAGAAGCCGCAAGCCCAGCCGCGAAGAAGCTGAACGAGGTTCCAGAACGGCCCGCCAAAGTTCTGGCGGTCGTCAATCAAAAAGGCGGCGTTGGTAAGACCACCACTACGATCAACCTCGGTGCAGCACTTGCCATTCAGGGTTATTCAGTCCTTCTGATCGACTGCGATCCACAAGCAAATGCAACCGGAGGCTTGGGTTTCGGAAGACAGGCTGTCGGCAGTTCCTCCCGTCAGTCCATCTACGAAGTCCTTCTCGGCACCGCATCACTGCGCGAGGTCGCCCTGGAAACTCAAGTACCTCGCCTCAGCCTCATCCCCGGCAGCAAGAACCTTGTTGGGGCTAACATTGAGCTTGTTTCGGTTGAACAAAGAGAGTTCAGGCTGAGGCAGGCAATCGCCATCGGACCCGGCGAGTACGATTTCATCCTGCTCGACTGTCCCCCAGCATTGGACCTATTAACGCTCAATGCGCTCGTCGCCGCTGACGCTCTGCTCGTTCCAATCCAAGCCGAATACTTCGCATTAGAAGGCATCTCGGAGCTGATGAGCACCCTGGATCGAGTCGCTCAGGTCTTCAATCCGAATCTGGGCCTCGAAGGTGTCCTGCTGACGATGTACGACGAACGTACAAATCTTTCCCAGCAGGTGACTGAAAACCTAAAGGCCTTCTTCGGCGGAAAGATGTTCGCAACCACGATACCCCGGAATGTACGGGTCGCCGAGGCTCCGAGCCATGGCATGCCCGTTGCAACATACGATGCCCGCTCTCGAGGCGCTGAAGCCTACCGTCATCTCGCTCAGGAACTACTTTCCCGCAATAAGCTGCCTGGTAATAAAAAGAAAGAGCGTGCGAAATCATGAGCCTGCCCAGTGACATGCAAAACCCCACGAATAAGCCTGAAAAACGACGTGCACTTGGGCGTGGTCTCGAAGTGCTTCTTCCGCGGCGCGCTTCGACGGAAGGTCACGGCTCAGAGGACGCACCCCAGCCTGGTGGCTCGCCTCTGGAAGTTCTGCTGGACAAAATCGACAGGAATCCCTTTCAGACGAGAACCACCTTCGATGAAGCTAAGCTCGCAGAATTAGCACAAAGCATAGCGGCGAGCGGGGTTGTGCAACCAATCGTTGTTCGATCCACGCAGGATGGTCGCTATCAACTCATCACTGGGGAGCGCCGCCTTCGTGCCGCCAGGCAGGCCGGGCTCTCGAAGATTCCCGCGATCGTCAGGACCGTCTCAGACGAACAGGCCATGGAGATGACGATCGTCGAGAACCTGCAGAGGGCAGACCTCAACCCCATTGAACAAGCTCGCGCATACCACCGCTTATCCACTGACTTCCACATGACGCAGGAGAAGATGGCAGTCCGGACCGGCAAGGAACGGGCCACAGTCAGCAACTTCCTTCGGCTGCTCAAGCTCCCTGCGCCAGTACAACATCAGGTGGAGACAGGCGAACTCAGCTTTGGACATGCGCGCACGCTGCTGTCCTTACCATCTGCCGAAGCAATCGTCGCCGCCGCCGGGAAGGTTACCGCGCTTTCCCTTTCTGTGCGCCAAACCGAGAGCTATGTCAATGGGCTCCTCAACCCCGAATCCAAGTCAGGCAAGCAGAGCAAAGTCATCAATCCACAGGACGCCAACGTGGTGGAAGCGCAGCAAATCCTTCAGCGAACGCTTGGATTGAAGGTGAAGATCGAGGATAAACACGGCAAAGGACGCGTCATCATCGAATATTCCGGTCTGGAGGACTTCGATCTCCTGATGAGCGCCCTGGATCACAAGCACAGCGCCTAACGAAGAAGAGGACATCTTTTGTCACCTTCTGCACGCATACCGAGGCAGACGAGAACAACAGGATGCCCGCTTCGGCACGCTCCGCTTGGACTCACGTCCCTGTCACCCGGAAATCAACTCTGGAACACGTTCGAGAAAGAGCATGGTTGCAGCATGAAAGCATCACACCAGGAAACCTTCCCAATCAGCCAGGCAGCGAACCGCCTGTGAAAGCGTCTGCTCTCATATTCCGTTTTCGTTATCCGCTCCACGCCTTGGTCTACACTCTTGGCTTCTGGGCGCCCTGGACGCGCCTCTTGCACCTGGATCCACCCGGCGCCAACGCCCACGTCTGGGGGATGCTTGCGGTGAACCTGACGCAGGCAGGCGTCTCAAGCCTTCCAGCCGCGTTCAACATCCTTCTAATAGCCGGCATCGTATTCGCGACGGCGGGAGCCCTGCTGCGAACCTGGGCGTCCGCTTACATCGGTGCAGCGACTGTCAATAGCCCCAACTTGCTCACCTTTCCCGGTGCGCACGACGGAGTCCTGAGAGACGGTCCATTCGGCTACCTGCGCAATCCACTCTACCTTGGCACCCTCCTGCACACCTTCGCGCTCGCCCTCCTTATGCCAAGGTCAGGCGCCATCTTCACGATCCTTGCTATCGCGCTGCTTCAGATTCGCCTCGTTCTCGACGAAGAAGCCTTTCTCACCAGCAAGATCGGCATGCCCTACACCGGGTACTGCGCCCTGGTCCGGAGGTTTCTTCCCTCCTTCAGGCGCAAAGTCGCCCCAGTCGGAGTGACTCCACATTGGGGCCAGGCTTTTGCTGGAGAGATCTACTTCTGGGGTGTCGCGGTCGCGTTCGCTTTCGGCGGCTGGCGCTATAACGCAACCCTGCTTATCCAGTGCGTCATCGTGTCAGTCGGAGTTGCCCTGGTTCTCAAAGCCCTCGCGCCAAAGGCTTAGATCGAAGCTTCAAGAAAAGGAAAAGCCCCGCGGATGCGAGGCTTTCTCCCTGCTACAAACCTTACTTCTTCACGGGTGCGATCGTATCCTTCGCGGTCTTTGCCACGCGGAACTTGACCACGGTCTTTGCCTTAATCTTGATCGTCTCACCTGTCTGCGGATTGCGGCCCAGACGTGCCTTGCGCTCAGCCTTCACAAGTTTGCCGATGCCGGGGATCGTAAACTCGCCGTTCTTCTTCGTCTCCTTGACGGCCGTCTCTGCCAACAACTCGAGAAATCCCGAAGTCTGCTTGTTAGTCAATTCCAGCTTCTCAGCGAGCGCCCGTACAAGCGCCGTCTTCGTCATGCCTTTTGCCATGTGGTACTCCTTTTGCATTGAATTTTGGTATGCATCCGAATCTCAAGCAAACTTGCTCTAACTCGCGATCACCCAGATACGCCGAAAGCGAAATCGCCTGTATTCACGCGGGTCTGAGAACCGTACCGCAATCAACCTTCAACTCTTCCCATTGCTTTGTCAACGTTCTTTGCCGAGATTCCACAGGTTTTTTCGGGTTTTCCCGGTATTTGTACCCATTTAGTGATTTCTCGGCTCTGCTTGCCTGTAAAAACGTCAATAAAGAGGCTTCTTCGACGCAAGAGCAAGTGGCTTGTTCAGCAAAGACACCAACGGCAAGGCAAGCCTGAATCGCGTCGCAACCGCTGCAGCAAAGTCGGGTCGCAGCGCAGTCTCAGGCGGCAGTCCCGCTCCGATGCCCCACTGCCTCTGCATGATCAGATCAATCGCCGGATGATCCGCCGCAAAGCCCTTGGGAGGACGGGTCATCATAGCCCTTTCGATCGGCTTCATGCCCACTCGTTCCAGACGATTCCCGGCCAGCAACGCACGATACTCCTCATGGGTCTCAAGCAGGTGCCTGCGAATCGCAAGCAGCTGGTCTCGCTCCGGCATATAGCAGCCCGCTGCGATCGTTACCTCCGCGGCACTTACATGCATGTAGAAGCCCCCACCCGACGTCTTCTCAAGCCCCGCACGCGCCCACCAAGCCGCCACCTGCGTCTTGTAAGGCAGCTTATCCTTGCTGAAGCGGGTATCGCGATAGATCCGCATCATGATCTTCGCCGGGTCCCGCACAAACTCCGGGGCGAACTTCGCAAGCGCCTGGTTTACCTCGCCAATGACCGCCAGCATCGGCGCCTTCAACTCCCGCTCATACACATCCTTGCGTGCGTTGAACCATTCACGATCGTTGTTGCGTTTGATTCCCCGCAGAAACTTCAAGCCTGTTTCGGTAAAGTGCGCACCCATCCTTCAATCCTAACCAGATATTCACGGGTGTATTCTTGGCGCACGGCCCGGCGTCTCGCGGGGGACCACAAAGGACGTCTCGCTCATGCAATTCGGCATCGTTTTATTTCTCTTTCTCGCCCTGCTGGCCCTTGTACTCGTACTCAAAACGCTGCTCACCGTCCGCACCGCGTCCGCAGGCATCGTCGAACGCTTCGGCAAGTTCCATCGCATCCTGCGCCCCGGCCTGCACGTGCTCATCCCCTTCGCCGAGCACGCCTTCATCGTCGACCTTCAGGTCAAGCAGGCAGCCTTCTCGGTCGAAACCAAGACCCGCGACAACGTCTTCGTACAGATCCCCGTCTCGGTGCAATACCAGGTGCTCGACGACAAGATCTACGAGTCCTTCTACAAGCTCTCCTTCCCGCAGAAACAGATCGAGTCCTTTGTCTTCAACTCCATCCTCGGTCACGTCCCCAAGCTCACGCTCGACGAGACCTTTGAGCAGCAGTCCGGCATCTCCGTCGCCGTCAAGGTCGAGCTCGACCAGATCATGTCCGGCTTCGGCTTCAACATCCTCACCGCGCTCGTCACCGACATCGTCCCCGACGTCAAGGTGAAAGCCGCGATGAATGACATCAACGCCGCCCAGCGCTCCCAGGTCGCAGCCCAGGCGCGCGGCGAAGCTGAAAAGATCCTCAAGGTCAAGCAGGCCGAAGCCGAGGCCGAATCGAAGGCGCTCCAAGGTAAAGGCATCGCTGCCGAACGCCAGGCCATCATCGACGGCCTCAGCGCCTCGATCGAACACTTTCAGCAGGGCGTCCCCGGAGCCACCAGCGAAGACGTCATGGCCCTTGTCCTGCTCACGCAATACTTCGATACGCTCAGGGACATCGGCACCCGCGGCGGCACCAACACCATCTTCCTGCCCAACAATCCCGGCGCCGCAAACGACTTCCAGACCCAGATCCTCGCGGGCCTTCGAGGCGGCGTCACCAACGACGGCCACCTCAAGTCCACACCATCCTTCGACGCCACCCGGCCCGCCGCACCGCCGGCCCCATAGGCTTTAGCATCTGGCTGAAGCCCGCATCATGAACCTCGACCTGGACACCATCGTTGCCATCTCCACGCCGCCTGGTCGCGGCGGCATCGGCGTCGTGCGCCTTTCCGGCCCATCCGCCCTGGCCTGCGCAGCCCCCATGCTGCGCCTGCGCAAACCTCTCATCCCGTCCCAGGCAAGCTTCGGCCACATCGTCGACGAGCACGGCGAGGCACTCGACGAAGCCGTCATCACCCTCTTCAAAGCGCCGCACTCCTACACCTCGGAAGACGTCGTCGAGATCTCCGCCCACGGCGCACCCGTCCTCCTCGACTACCTTCTGCGCACCGCCATCGCGCACGGCGCCAGGCTTGCACAGCCAGGTGAATTTACTCAGCGTGCCTTCCTCTCGGGCCGCCTCGATCTCACCCAGGCGGAGGCAGTTAACGACCTCATCGCCGCCCAGACCCTCTTCCAGGCGAAGCTCGCCGCAGCCCAGCTCGGCGGCTCCGTCGCCCGCATCATCAAACCCATCAAGCAGGACCTCATCGCGCTCATCGCCGCACTCGAGGCCGGCGTCGATTTCGCCGAAGATGACCTCGACCTCATGCCGCAGCCGGAGATCGCCAGCCGCCTCGCAGGCCTCACCGCGCGTCTTACCGCCATTGCCGGCACCTACCGCTACGGACGCCTCGTACACGAAGGGGTCCGGCTCGCCATCATAGGCCAGCCCAACGTCGGCAAGTCGTCCCTCTTCAACCGCCTGCTTGAACGCGAACGAGCCATCGTCACCGCGCAGCCGGGAACCACGCGCGATCTCGTCTCGGAACGCCTCGCCATCGGCGGTATTCCAGTCGAACTCATCGACACCGCGGGCCTCCGCGAGCTGGCCCTTACACCAGACACCGACGCCGAGCGCCACGGCATCGCACGCAGCCAAGAGACCATGGCCGAAGCCGACCTCCTGCTTCACGTGGTAGACAGCCAAGGCCTGGTTGATGGTGGGCTGTCAGCCGCCGATCGTGCCACTCAACACAAGCTCGCAGGTCGCAGCAGCGTACTCGTCCTGAATAAATCGGATCTCCTGCCGGCAGCGTACGGCGACCTACTCGATGGGCTGCACCTCATCAGGACCTCAGCCCGGACAGGAGACGGTATCGAAGCCCTTAAACAAGCGATCCTCGGCCTGCTCGGTGCACAAACCGGCACGGAATCCACGCTGATCAGCAATCTACGTCAGGCTGAAGCGATCAAGACCGCCCTGCGTTCTCTTGAGAAAGCCCTGGCTGAGTCTGGGCGAACAGTTCCCCATGAGTTTCTTCTGCTGGACCTGCAGGAGGCCTTGGGTGCCCTCGACACACTTACCGGCACCAGCACCCCGGACGACATCCTGAACCTCATCTTTTCCAGCTTCTGCATCGGCAAGTAAGTCCGTAATCGGAAAAGACGAGGGGGGAGCAAGCTCTCCCCTCTCGTCCTCCGAAACGGCTTCTTAGATCCCAGCTCCGCCCGAGACAAAGATCGTCTCACCGGTAATCCAGCGCGCATCCTCAGACGCCAGAAAGACCGTCGGTAGAGCGATATCGTCCGGCTGCCCGATCCGGCCGAGCGGCGTCGATGCCACGGTCTGCTTCTCCATATCGCTGCCGATCACGCCCAGGCTGCGCGCACCCTCCGTCTCGACCATTCCGGGATTGATCGCGTTGACCCGGATCCTGCGCGGTCCAAGCTCCTTGGCGAGCGACTTGGTGATGGTGTCGAGTGCGCCCTTGGTTCCGGAGTACACCGAGCCAAATGGCGGAGCCAGCGTGCTCACCACCGAGCTGATATTTACGATACTTCCGCCACTCTCAGAAAACAGCGGCAGCGCGTGCTTGGTCGCAAGCAGCACACCCAGCACATTGGTATCGTACTGACGGTGGTAGTCCTCAACCGTCACCTGCTCTACGGGCGAGAAGGCGAAGACGCCGGCATTGTTGATCAGGATGTCGATCCTGCCGTAGGCTTCTTTCGTCTTGCTGATCAACTCCACGACCTCCGCCTCCTTCGCGACACTCCCTCCAATCGCGACAGCCTTGCCACCGGCCTTCACGATCTCGGCAACCACCTTGTCAGCGCCCTCTTTGCTCGAGGCATAGTTCACCACGACCGACGCTCCCTCCGCCGCCAGGTGCTTCGCGATGGATGCGCCAATCCCCTTCGATGCTCCCGTAACAACCGCTACCTTATCTGCCAGCTTTGCCATAGATGCTCCCTCTTTCAAGGCTCGAAGACCCGCTTCGACAACCATCAAATAGATGTGGAGCCCGCTCGATCGATGCAGTATATGAGGCCGACGGGAAAGAATCGGCGGCGGCAGAACAGGTTCAAGCCCGGGCTATGATCCCGGATGCAGGACCAGGTGCCGATCGAGCCCCTCGCCCTCGGACACACTCAGCATCCCCGACCCGGCCAGCGCCAGGTGCAGCAGACGGCGTTCACGCGAGTTCATCGGCTTGAAGTGGTAAGCACGGCCCGTCGCCTTCACGGATGCAACCGCCATCGCCGCATGCCGCTCAATCATACGGTCGCGTTCGGCCTTGAAGTGGCCCGCATCGCAACTGATCAGATCGTGCTGCTCGCTGGTCAGCCGCAACGCCTGTGCGGCAATGTACTCAATGGCCAGCAGCAGCTCGGCATTGCGAGCCAGCAGGTAGCGCACATCCGGCCCGTCGAAGCTCACCACCACTTCAGGGGAAGACGGCTCGGGCGTTCGCTGCTCCACCTTGTACGTCAGTTCCAACCCAGAATGTTCAAGCACCTTGGTCAATAAACCATCAACCTGTGCCACAGCCTTGGTGGAGATCATCGTGAGGATCCCTACCCTTTCTCGTTCAAACAACCGCGGAGGTGCCCAAGCATAGCACCTAACGAAAGAACCAGGCTCATCTCTAAGCCTGGTGTCTTTGATCAAGGCAAATATTTCATGTTGCTGCAACCAGCTGAGGTCCCCAACAGGACCCTACCGCCGGGTTGGTTTGCCCTGGATCACCTTCGGAGCGGCAGCACCCACGCCGGCCTTGCGCCGCGCCCGCTTCGCTGCAATCTCGCGCATCTCGATGCCGATCGATGTCCGGTTCATCACCGCCTGCGTCAGGATCGAGATGATGTTGCCAATCGACCAGTAAAGCGCCAGCCCCGAGGCATAGTTCCACGTCATGTAAAACGAGAACGCAGGCATCATGAACGCCATCATCTTCTGCTGCTGCGGATCAACACCCGGTGAAGGCGTATAGAACTGCACCAGGAACATCGACACGCCCATAAAGATCGGCAGGATGTGATACGGGTCTGCAGCCGAAAGATCCGGCAGCCACGCCCAGTGCGCATGCCGCAGCTCCACCACCTTCGGCAGCATGCCAAAGAACGCAAACAGCAGAGGCATCTGGATCAGCGTCGGGATGCAGCCGCCAAACATGTTCACGCCGTTATCCTTCTGCAGCTGCATGATCTCGCCGTTCATATCGGCGCGCTTCGGATCGGTGACCTTCAGGTTCTTGTACTTCGCCTTGATCGCATCCATCTGCGGCTGGATGCGCTGCATCTTCAGACCGCTCTGCATGGTCTTGATGCGCAGGGGCAGAATCAGCAGGTTGATCAGCACCGTCAGCCAGATGATGTCCCAGCCCCAGTTCGCAGACACATGCTTGTTCAGGAACAGCAGCGCCAGGAACAGGTACTTGCCCACAAAGCCGAAGAAGCCGAAATCGAGCAGCGGCTCGAGCGTAATCGACGCGTTCGCCGCATGCACATTGCGCAGCACGTCCACCTTCTTCGGCCCCACGAAGAGCCGCGTCACCGTATGGCCGCCGCCATCGCCCAGCGCCGCGCCCAGCAGCGGCACCTTCACCTCATCCTTGCCCGGATCCTTCTTGTTCGGCTTGATCGCCACACCCTGGCCCAGGCCGTTATGCCGGTTCGCCTTGGGGACGATCAGGTCGTTGTGCAGCGTAGCCACGGTCGCCGTATCCGGCTGCTCCGGCAGAAAGATCGCGGCAAAGTACATATC
>CAXTUS010000073.1:0-16707 GCA_964247475.1 uncultured Acidobacteriaceae bacterium
TGACGTAGGACGGGCGCCGTTCGTGGGATGGAAGCGCCTGCGCGCGCAAAGGCCAGACGCCTCCCTCTGGTCTTTGAGCGTGGCAGCGTTCCCACCCACGAAGTGAACGCCGCACACGGGGTGCCTTCACCTTGGCTGCTCGGCCTTAAAAGACGCGCAGATTATCGACTTTGCCGGATTCGGCGTGCAGCATCAGGCCCAGTTCGCCGCACAGGATCTCGAGCTTGTGTCGAGTCGCCCGGCTGACTGGAACCATCGGCAGGCGCAGCGTCTCAGATCCGAGCCCAAGGAGGTGCATGACCGCCTTGACCGGTGCCGGGCTCGGCTCCCAGAAGTGCGCCTGCATCAGCCGGAAGAAGTGCCGGTTGATCCTGCGCGCGGTGCTCCAGTCATTCGCCAGCGCGGCCCGCACCATCTGCGCCATCTGTGCAGGAATGACATTGGACGCGACCGAGATCAAGCCGGCGCCGCCGAGTACCAGGATGGGAAGCGCCAGCGCGTCATCGCCCGCGAAGACCCGAAACGACCGAGGCGCGGTTGTCAGGAGCTCCGTGATCTGCGCCAGGTTGCCGCTCGACTCCTTGATGCCGATGATGTTTGGGATCTCTGCCAGCCGGAGGACGGTCGCAGGTTCGAGATTGGCGCCGGTGCGGCCGGGGATGTTGTAGAGCAGCACCGGCAACTCGCTCGCTTCAGCGATCGCCTTGAAGTGTTCGTACTGCCCCTCCTGGCCGGGCCGGTTGTAGTACGGATTCGCTGTCAGAATGCCGGTCAGGCCGGGCATCTGGGCCAGCAGACGCGCTCGCGCCACGGCAACTGCCGTCGCATTGTGCGTGCATCCCGCAAAGACGGAGACCCTGCGCCCGGCCGCCGCCGCACAGGTGATCTCAATTACGCGCAGCCACTCGGAGTCGCTCAGCGTTGCCGCCTCGCCCGTCGTCCCGCAAGGCACCAGGAGCTCGATGCCGGCATCAATCTGCGCCAGGACCTGCGCAAAGAGAGCCGTCTCATCGAGAGCTCCATCCGCAGTGAAGGGTGTCACGAGTGCAGTGCCGCAGCCAAAGAGTTCCATAACAGAACCCAGTCTAACTCCACCTGTCACCTTGCCGGTCAGCGTGGCGAAGGCTGCGCCCGGCGCCGCGCCCGCCACGCCCGGAGTTCGAACCAGGCCAGGAAGAAAGTGAAGTAGAAGGCAACTGAAGACTTGAGGATCAGGATGGGATCCAGGTCATGCGGCCCGGCATGTTTCATGCTGATCATCATCCCAGGCAGCAGCAGCAGGCTGACCGGCTCGAAGATGAGGCTGAGCCACGCCGGCGCCCTGACGAACAGCAGTGCTACCGAGCCGATCCCGGTGACGCCGGCGGTGGCCACCCCCGCAGCAACCACACGCAGCATCAGGGCAGGGAAGGAGTCCAGATTTGGTCCCGCGACCAGTTCCGTCACGGTGTGGTCGCCCTGCGGGTGATGCCCGGTTGGGAGCAGGCCGCGCGCTTCCGCACCGGCTCCCAATCCGGAACGCCCCTCGCTTACACCCACTCGCCGCCACGCATCAGCGGCTCGCTGGTTCCATCCTGGGATACGCCATCAACGTCCATGGTGCCCGATCCGATCATCCAGTCCACGTGGATCAGGCTCGAGTTAGCACCCTTGGCGGCGAGCGCTTCGCCATCGAGTTTTTCCCCGTCAATCAGGCAGGTCGCATAGGCCTGGCCGAGCGCGATGTGGCTCGCGGCGTTCTCGTCGAAGAGCGTGTTCCAGAACAGGATCCCGCTTTGGGCGATTGGAGATGAATGCGGCACCAACGCCACCTCGCCCAGGCGGCGAGCGCCTTCATCCGTGTTGATGAGCCGGTTCAGCACATCTTCACCAGCCGAGGCCGTCGCTTCCACCATGCGGCCCGCCTCGAACCGGCAGCGGATATTTTCGATCAACGTCCCCTGGTGTGAGAGCGGCTTTGACGCGGCCACAATGCCGTCGACACGATCCTTGTGCGGCGTCGTGAAGCACTCCTCGGTGGGGATGTTGGGGTTGCAAAAGACGCCGTTGCCGCTTGGCCCGCCGCCTCCCGCCCACAGATGGTCGTCAGCGAGGCCGACGGTCAGGTCGGTCAGTCCGTCCTGCGAGTGAAAGCGCAGCGCGTGGTAGCGTTTCTCATTCAGGTGAGCGACGCGCTGGTGGATGTTGGCGGAATGCTGCTTCCAGGCCGCGACCGGATCGTCCGACGTCGCGCGCGACGCGACGAAGATGGCATCCCACAACTTCCGAACGGCTTCCTCCTCCGGAACTCCGGGGAAGACCAATCCGGCCCAAGCCTTGGTCGCAGACGCCAGGATCGACCAGTTGATGGCGTGCCGCGTGATCAGCTCCATCGCCGGTTTGTTGGCCTTTGAAGCAGCGATGTTGGCGCGCGACACCTTTGCCGGATCCTGGCCGGCGAGCAATGCCGGGTTCGAACCAGCCAGCGCAAGCCGTGCGGCGCCCGAGCGGAAGGCGGCAGTGATACCGTCGGCGAGCCACTGCGGCGCGTGATCGAAGGTGCTGTCATCGGCATACTTGAAGCGGGCAAGTGCGGCTTCGTCATCGGAGTAAAGCGTCGTGACGAGCTTTGCGCCGGCCTTGTAGGCATGCTCGGTGATGCGTCGGACTAGGGGCATCATCTCGGTTGAGGCGGAGATGACGAGTTCCTGGTCGCGTTGCAGGTTGAGCCCCACGTGGACTGCAAGCTTCGCGAAACGATCAAGCTTTTCTTCAAACGGCAGCGAGGCAAACGGAACGACCGGCGCAGCGACGGCTGTGGACATTGCCCTAGGTTAGAAGAGCAGGAGGCCTGGCGCAACTGGAGCGCTGAAAGCAACAGCAACCGCATCCTGACGCCGGACGGGAGCCTGCGCGCTGCACGCCGCCCGCGGTGGGGCCGCAGGTGCTGTTGCTTCTGCCCTACATCTGCGTAAAGACGTCGCGGAAGTCATAAGTTCCGGTGCGGCTGGACAGCCATTCGGCGGCGCGGACCGCCCCCTCAGCAAAGGCGCGGCGGCTGAAGGACTCGTGGCGCAGCGTGAGCCGGTCGGCGTCCGAGGTTGCCACCAGCACATGCAGGCCGGTCTCATCGCCTTCGCGACTGGCGCTAATCGGAACGTCGCCGAGGCCCGAGGCGTGGGCAACCGCATGGCTCAGGCTGAGTGCGGTGCCGGATGGCGAGTCGAGCTTCGAGGCATGATGCGTCTCTTCGATCTTGAAGGTGTAACCAGCGTCTTTGAGCGCCGCCCCCATCTGGCCGGCGAGCTGCAGCATCACCTGCACACCGATCGAGAAGTTGGTGCCGAAGAGCAGGCCTGCGCTACGACGTTCGACGATGCCTTTCATGTCGGCGAGCTTGTCATACCAGCCGGTCGTTCCGATGACCATCTTTGCGCCCGTGGCCAGGCACGCCCGCATGTTCTGAACGACCGCTTCGGGCGTGGTGAAGTCGATGACAACATCAAACCCGGCCACAAACGGCGCTGTGAGTGCCGAGGCGTTCTGATTCTCCTTTGCGTCAAGCACATGCACGCTGTGTCCGTGCTCCGCCGCAACCTCTGCTACCAGCCTGCCAGTCTTGCCTACACCTAACACCAGGACGCGCATCGTTGAAGACTTCCTTCCTCTTGCTGCTGCTGAACTCCTCGTTGCCGGCAACCAGCCTGCTGCCAGTGAGTCAGGTGGTGACCGCAATCGCGGCCACGTCGAAGATCTCCGGGTCAGGGTTCTCAAAGAACACCCGGTGCAGCGACTGGACGGCCTCGTTCACATCTTCCTCATCGATCATGAAGCTCATGTTGATCTCGCTTGCGCCCTGCGAGATCATCCGCACGTTCACGTGGCTGATCGCCGAGAAGACGCGGCCGGCGATGCCGTTGTGACCGCGGATGTCTTCGCCAACCAGGCAGACCAGGGCCTTTCGTCCCTCGTATTTGACGTCGGCCAGCTTGCCAAGTTCCGCACAAATTGCGGGAAGCTGTTCGTTCGAGTCAACTGTCAGTGAGATGCTGACCTCGCTGGTCGAAACCATGTCGATCGGACAGCGGTATTTGTCGAAGATGTCGAAGACAGCCTTGAGATAGCCGTGCGACATGAGCATGCGGCTGGCCACGATGTCGATGATGGTGAGACGCTTCTTGGCGGCGATGCTCTTGAACGGAGACTTGCAGTGCGGCGCCATGGCTGTGATCATGGTGCCTTCGTTGGCCGCGTTGCGCGAGTTGAGGACGAAGACCGGGATCGACTTCTGCACGGCGGGCAGGATGGTCGCGGGATGCAGCACCTTGGCGCCGAAGTAGGCGAGCTCGGCGGCCTCTTCGAAGCTGATCGTCTTGACTCTCAGGGCTTCGGGCACGATCCTCGGGTCCGTGGTCATGATGCCGTTGACATCAGTCCAGATCTCAATGGCCCCGGCGTGGAGCCCGCCGCCGACCAGTGCCGCAGTGTAGTCGCTGCCGCCGCGCCCCAGCGTCGTCGTAATGCCGTCAACATTCGAGCCGATAAATCCACCCAGCACCGGCGTCCGTCCGGCCTCGATCAGGGGCAGCACGTATTCGAGCAGCCGCGCTTCGATCGGCGCCTCGAGCGGCGCTGCCTTGCCGTAGTTCGAATCCGTGATGATACAGGTACGCGCGTCAACGTGCGCCCCGTTCAGACCAGCCTCGACAAAGGCGGCGGCGACCATGCGCGAAGACATGCGCTCGCCGAAGCTCACGACCAGGTCGTTGGTCCGCGGCGTCAGCTCACCGACCGCCGCGATGCCGCGCAGCAGGTCGTCGAGCGCGTCGAACTCCTGGTGAAGCTCGGACGCAAGCGCCATGATGCGTTCGCCGGTAACCAGCTGTGCGGCGGTGTTCAGGTGGCGTTCGCGCAGCTTGACCGAGAGCGCGATGGCGCCCGCGCGGTCGTCTTCGCCTGCCGCCGCGGCGGCCGCCAGCAGCTGGTCCGTTACCTTCGCCATGGCCGAGACCACGACCACCGGCTTCAGGCCGCGATCGCGCCGCCCCGCGACAATCGCCGCCGTGCGCTTCATCGCGGCCGCATCTTCAACCGAGGTCCCGCCGAACTTCATGACGACGATCGACGGGCGGGCGGTCGCGATGGTCGGGGTGGCGTCGCTCATGCCATGCCCGCCGGAACATGGGCCTTCTGGGCGGCGGTCCAGGTCTTCCAGTCGAGCTTGCCCAGCATTGCCAGCAGCTCTGCGTTCAGCACAGCCGCACCCGCAGCCCCGCGGATCGTGTTGTGCGAGAGCACGACAAACTTCCAGTCGAACAGCGTGCAGGGCCGCAGCCGACCCACGGTTGCAGCCATCCCGCCCCCCCGCATCCGGTCAAGCCGCGGCTGCGGACGGTCGATCATCTCCTCATATTCGACCGGCTGCTCAGGCGCCGACGGTAGCGGGTGACCCTCGTGGATCCCGGCGAGCGGCGTGAACTCCCGCCAGGCCGCAAGCATCTGCTCGTAGGTAGCCGGCCGCTTCAGCTTGACGCTCACGCACTCGGTGTGGCCATCCTCGACCGCCACCCGGTTGCAGTGCGCGCTCAGCTTGAAGTCGAGCAGCCTGACCCGATCGCCATCAAGCGAGCCGAGCAGCTTGGCGCACTCCTCCTGCATCTTCTCTTCTTCATTCTTGATGAATGGAACGACATTGCCGAGGATATCGAGCGAGGCCACGCCCGGGTATCCGGCACCCGACACCGCCTGCATCGTGGTGACGAAGAGGCTCTCGATGCCGAACTTCTCTTCGAGCGGCTTGAGCGCGAGCACCAGCCCAATCGCCGAGCAGTTGGGGTTGGTGACAAGGTAGCCGCCGGACTCTTTCCGCCAGGCCTGCTGCTCGAGCATGGCCAGGTGTTCAGCGTTCACCTCCGGGATGACGAGCGGCACGTCGTTCGTCATGCGGAAGGCGGAGGAATTCGAGATGACCGCGCAACCGGCTGCGGCAAACTTCGGCTCAAGCTCACGCGCCACATCCGAGTCGAGCGCAGCGAAGATGATCCTAGGCAGCTCCCCGGCAGGCGTCAGCTCGGGGACGTTCGGCATCAGCGTCATGGCCGCGATCTTGGCCGGCAGCGGGGTGTCGAGCTTCCAGCGGCAAGCCTCGTCGTAGCGCTTGCCGGCGCTGCGGTCGCTCGCCGCAAGCCATGCGATCTCGAACCAGGGATGGTTGTTGAGCAGTTGGATGAAGCGCTGACCGACCATGCCGGTCGCCCCGAGAATGCCTACCCTTCGCCGTTCCATCAAGACTCCAAACTCGTTATCTATAGAGGATAACGCGTGCGCGCGCCGTAGCGTGACCCGCGCCTACACCAAAGCCTCTATCTTCGTCCCGGCCCCGCGCCCGTTCCTCCCGATATGGAGCCCCGATGAAGTTTGATCCTGTCAGCCGCAGAAGAGCCAACGCCCGGCCGTCGATAAAGCCGATGAGAGAATAGGGTTATGCAGGTGAAGATGATCGCGCTCGACCTTGACGGAACCCTGATCGGCGCTGAGGGCAGGATCAGCGCTCGGAACGTCGCCGCGCTCCGGGCCGCCGAGCAGGCCGGTATCCACGTCGTGATCGCCACCGGGCGGCGTCACTCCTACGCGCTGAAGGTCACAGGCGCGCTCGAGCTCAGGTCCGACACCCTGCTCGTCAGCTCGAACGGTGCGGTGGTCCGCACCTTTGGCTCAGACCTGATCGAACGCGCGCATATGGAGCGCGACGTCGCCGAATGGCTGTGCGGACACCTGGGGGAGTTCCGCAACGCCCTCGTCATCACCTTCGACAAGGTCGATGGCAGGACCGGCCATGACCAGCGCGGCGCGTTGGTCGTCGAAGAGCTCGAAGACCTGCACAGCAGCATCGGCAAGTGGATGGAGGCGAACGCACCCTATATTGCCAATGTTCGGCCGATCGAAGGCTGCCTGGCCGCAGAAGCGCCGATCCAGATGATGGTCTGCGGCACGGTTGAACGCATGCGCCGAGCCGAAGCCCTGATGCTCGAACACCCGTGGGTCGCGGCCGTCGGCGAAACGATCGCCACCGCAAAGATCTCGCTCAACCGGACCGAGTACCCGGAACGCGATCTCAGCATCGTCGATATCCTGCCTGCTGGTGCGTCAAAGGGTGCGGCACTGCTCCGGCTGGCCGCTGCACGCGGCATCGATCCCGCCGAGATCATGGCTGTTGGCGACAACTGGAATGACCTTTCCATGCTGAAGGTCGCCGGGCACCCGGTCCTGATGGGCAATGCGCCCGATGACCTTAAGGCCATGGCCGCCACCCGCGGCTGGCAGCTTACCAGCCACCACCTTGAGGACGGAGTGGCTGAGGCCATCGAACGCCTTGAAGCCGCTGAAAGCC
This sequence comes from uncultured Acidobacteriaceae bacterium, assembly GCA_964247475.1. Classification (GTDB taxonomy): domain Bacteria; phylum Acidobacteriota; class Terriglobia; order Terriglobales; family Acidobacteriaceae; genus Edaphobacter. The sequence continues at coordinate 7,370 of CAXTUS010000073.1, forward strand.
TGCTCACCGTTGGGGTCATTCCCGGGTCGAAGTAACGTCTGGTAGGCTACCTGGAAGTGTTTTCTCCGCGCAAAATTCGCTTCAACCGCCGCGCTGCGGCCGCCGCCCTGATGCTTGCCGCCGCGCCGCTGGCGCATGCCATGGAGCGCATCACCCTGACCAGCGGCTTCGCCTTCGATTGCATACGGCGCGAGCCGGTCGGTAACCGTATCCGGCTCTACCTGGCGCCTGACCTGCCGAACGCCGCTGCAAATTATCTGGACGTGGCGCCTGAAACCGTCATCTCGGTAGAAACAATTCCCGACCCGCCGGCGGTAGCCAGCAGCCCTGCATCCGCGGCGGTACTGAAGCCTGATCCGGAACCTACCGTCGCCGAGCTGCACGAGATGCTCGCGCACGCCGGCACCACACACCATATCGACGCCGAGTTGCTCGCTTCGCTCGTCCACGCCGAAAGCGGCGGCCATACTCATGCCGTCTCGCGCACCGGCGCCCGGGGGCTGATGCAGCTGATGCCCGGCACCGCCGCCGCTGTCGGTGTGCACGACGCCTTCATCCCTACCGAAAACGTGGAGGGCGGGACCAGGTACTTCGATGCAATGCTCAACCGCTACCACGACAACATCGCGCTCGCGCTTGCCGCCTACAACGCCGGCCCGGGCGCCGTCGACCACTACCACGGCGTACCCCCCTTCCGCGAGACGCGCGCCTACGTTGCATGCGTCATTCGCGAGTTCAACCGCCGCAAAATGGCGGCCCTGCGGCAGACTCCCCAGTCAGCCCCGCGCAAGCCGAACACGCTCGTCGCGAAGGGCCAGTAAGGGTGGCGCGTCCCACCATGCGCCAGGCGCTTCCCTGGCTCCTCCTGGTGCTTCTCGTCGTCTTCGTCGCCTACAAACTGCGTACCTCGCACTTCGACTGGGCGGGGTTCGTGCAAAGCTTCCGCACTGCCAACTTCAAGCTGCTCGCACTTGGCATCGCTGTCATCCAGGTCAACTACTTTCTCCGCGCCATGCGCTGGGCCATCTTCCTCAAGCCCGCTGAACGCGCCTCTGGTCAGGCGCCCGTCCGCTGGACGAAGCTGGTCGGCCCGCAGTTTGTCGGCTTCACCGGCCTGGCGATCTTTGGTCGCATCGGCGAGCTTATCCGACCGCTCCTGGTCGCACGCAAGACCGGCCTCACGTTCAGTTCGCAGATCGCCGTCGTCGCGGTGGAGCGCATCTTCGATCTCGGCGCCTTCGCCCTGATCTTCTCACTCAACCTGCTGCTCTCGCCCGCGCTCCGCACCCTGCCGCACCATGAGCTCTTCCACAGGGTGGGCTATGCCATCGCCGGCATGACCGTCATCGTCGCGGTCTTTGTACTCGCCGTCCGGCTCTCCGGTCCGGCCGTCGCTCGCGCGACCGAATGGCTTATCGGACGCTTTTCAAAGCGTGCCGCTGCCACCGCCGCGGCCAAGGTCCTCGCCTTCCGCGACGGACTTAACGTCATCGACAGCTTCGCCGACTTTGTGCTGGCCAGTGTCCTCAGCATTGCGCTCTGGCTGTCGATCGCCGTCACCTACGTGCTGGTCGTCAAGGCTTTTCCAGCGCCCGTCAATCAGCTCACCGCGGCGCATGCCATCCTGCTGCTCGGCTTCAGCGTCGTGGGTTCGGTGGTGCAGCTGCCAGGTGTCGGCGGCGGCGCGCAGGCGATGACGATCGGCGCGCTCACCCAGCTCTTCAACATCCCGAACGAGGCCGCCGTCGGCGCAGGCTTGATGATCTGGCTTGCAAGTACCATGTCCGTCATCCCCTTCGGCCTGATCGCTGCTCGGATGGAAGGAGTTTCGATCCGCCAGGTGACGCGTAGCAGCGAAGAGGCAGAGACAACCGCATCCTGACGCCGGACGGGCGCCACTTCGTAGGGTGAAAGCGCTTGCGCGCGCAGAGTCTACCGGCCGGGTCTCAGCTTCGTCATCGCGCCGGCGCTCCCAGTCTACGAAGTTCTCTGCCCGCGACCGGGGCGCATTTGCCCTTGCCTCTGCGCTGTTAGAATCACCCTACTGCAATGAAGTGTCCTTACTGTGGATTTGCCCAGGATCGGGTGGTTGACTCGCGCGAGAGTAAAGAGGCTGATTCCATTCGTCGCCGACGCGAGTGTGAGCGGTGCAACAAGCGATTTACCACCTACGAGCGCATCGACGAGATCCCGTACATGGTGGTCAAAAAAGACGGTCGCCACGAGCGCTTTGACCGGCAGAAGATCTTGAACGGCCTGATGCAGGCGTGTCAGAAGCGCAACATCTCGGCCGGGCAGATGCAGTCGATTGTCGATGAGACCGAGGCTTTCGTGGTCGATTCACCCGAGCGCGAGCGCCAGACCACGGCTATCGGCGAACTGATCATGATGCGGTTGAAGGGGCTCGATACCGTGGCTTACATCCGCTTCGCAAGCGTCTACCGTGACTTCAAGGATGTGCGCGAGTTCAAAGCCGAGCTTGAGGAACTGCTTGGCGGCAGCAAAGACCAACGCAAGACAGTGAAAGGATAAGCAGCCTTGGCGACCAGCGACACCACCAACATTCCCAGCAAGCGCAGCCACACGATTACCCTCATCCCAGGCGACGGCATCGGCCCCGAGGTCACGAAGGCAGTTGTTGCGATCCTCGAGGCAGCTGGCCAGAAGCATGGCACGGGCTTCGACTGGCAGGTCCAGGATGCGGGAGCTGACGCCTTCGCGAAGACCGGCGAGTATATCCCCAAGGCTCTCTACGAGTCGCTCGAGAGCACCCGCGTTGGCCTCAAGGGACCCGTGACGACACCGATCGGCGGAGGTTTCGCCTCGATCAATGTGACGCTCAGAAAGAAGTTTGATCTTTACGCCAACTTCCGCCCCATCAAGAACCTGCCCGGGCTCAAGACGAAGTACCCGAACATCGACCTGGTGATCTTCCGCGAGAACACCGAGGACCTGTACGCAGGGCTCGAGATGATGGTCGTCCCGGGTGTCGCGCAGGGCTTGAAGATCATCACCGAAAAGGGCTCGACCCGCATTGCGAAGTCTGCGTTCGAGTATGCGAAGAAGCATAACCGCAAGCGCATCCACTCGATCCACAAGGCCAACATCATGAAGATCACCGATGGCCTGTTCCTTGACTGCGCCCGCAAGGTCGCGGCCGGGTACCCCGAGATCGAGTACAAAGAACACATCGTTGACAACACCTGCATGCAGCTTGTGCTGAATCCCTACCAGTACGACGTGATCCTGACCGAGAACCTTTACGGCGACATCCTGTCGGATCTTTGCTCCGCTTTTGTCGGCGGCCTCGGCCTGGTCCCCGGTGCGAACCTCGGCGCCGAGTGCGCGGTCTTTGAAGCCGTGCACGGGTCGGCTCCGGACATCGCGGGCAAGGACCTGGCGAATCCTACCGCGCTGCTGCAGAGCGCAATCCTGATGCTCCACCACATTGACGAATTTGCGACCGCCGCCACCGTCCAGAAGGCACTCGAGGCGGTGTACAGCGAGGGCAAGACGCTGACCCGCGACGTGGGCGGCCAGAGCGGCACCAGTGCCTTTGCGGATGCCGTAATCGCTGCCATGTCGAACTAGCCTGTCTGTTGCATGCCTGAAAAGGAAATTCATGACGCCACGTTCCGCCTTCGTACTTCCCGCTTCGCTCCTCACCCTTTTCGCCGCTGGGCTGACCGGCTGCAAGCCCGACACCGCTGCGAGGCCGGGCCAGGCCGCGCCGGCTGCCAGCAACACGCAGAAAGCCGCACCCTACACCGGGCCCAGCGGGACTATCTCGGGGGTCATCTCCTTCACCGGTAAGCCGCCCGCAAAGGTTGCCATCGACACCACCATGGATCCGGCCTGCTCCCTCTCGTCGCCGAAGCCTGTGATGACTGAGCAGTACGACGTGGCAGACGGCAAGTTGGGAAACGTCTTCGTCTATGTCAAAGCAGGGCCCGATGCGGCTCTACACGCCGGTCCGGTCAGCAGCGCCCCGGTCGTGCTTGATCAGAAGGGTTGCCAGTACACCCCGCACGTGATCGGCGTCATGGCCGGTGGCTCGGTCGAGTTCCGGAACTCTGATCTGACCATGCATAACATTCACACGTTGCCGACGGCGGTCAGCAACCAGACGGGCAACCAAACCATTGACGTCTCGCAGGGTCCTAAAGGCGCGCCCGTCATCAAACAGTTCCTGAACCCCGAACTGATGATGCCTGTCCGCTGCAACAACCACCCCTGGATGAACGCCTTTATCAACGTCTCGGCGACCCCCTTCTTCGCCGTGTCTGACGCGGCCGGTCGCTTTACTCTCAAAGGCTTGCCCCCGGGCGAATACACGCTCGGCGCAGTGCACGAAAAGCTGGGTGAAAAGGAGATCAAGGCCACCGTCTCCGCCAACGGCGATGCCACGGCAAGCGTGAGCTTCGCCGGGAGCTAGCGGCAGTCTTCGAAGCCAATCTCCTCCGCACCCCGCAAGGAATTATCTTGAAGCCGCGGCAGCCGCTGGCTGAGCCAGCCCCGCGCCGCGCCGGCCTGGCCTTGATGTCTGCACAGGCCTCTCAAAGGGTTATCGGCAGGGATTCCATTAGCATGAGGGAATGCCGAAGATTGCTTATCTCGAATCCGCTCGCAGCCTGAATCGGGTGTCCGCCGACACTCCCCAGACGCTCGACCCCGCCACTGCCGAAAGCCTCTATGTCCGCTACGACCTTGAGCAACTGAAGCGTTCTGCACACCGCGACAACCCGGCCAAGTACGCCGCCGCGTCGCCCAGATCGCTTGGCATGTGGCGCTACAAGGACGTCCTGCCGGATGTTGAGCCCGTAACCCTCGGTGAAGGCTGGACACCGATGCTCCAGTCGCGGCGCTACCCGGGACTCTTCATCAAGGAAGAGGGCAACAACCCGACCGGCAGCTTCAAGGCGCGCGGCCTGGCCATGGCCGTAACCATGGCAAAGCACTATGGACTGAAGCATCTGGCCGTACCCAGCGCGGGCAACGCCGCCGGCGCGCTCGCCGCCTATGCCGCTGCCGCCGGCATCACCGCGCACCTCTTCATGCCGCAGGATGTCCCCTTTGCCAACTACCTCGAAGGCATCGTTTATGGCGCTGACGTTCACATGGTTGACGGTCTCATCTCCGACTGCGCGCGCCTGGTGGGGGAAGAGATCAAGCGGCAAAATGATTCCGGCACTGCCCCTGAGGACACCTGGTTCGACATATCAACCCTCAAAGAACCCTTCCGCGTGGAGGGCAAAAAGACCATGGGCTACGAGCTTGCCGAGCAGCTCGGCTGGACCTACCCGGACGCCGTCTTCTACCCGACCGGCGGCGGTGTCGGCCTGATCGGCATGTGGAAGGCGTTTGAAGAGATGGAAGCCCTCGGCTGGATCGCTCCCGGCTCGAAGCGCCCGAAGATGTACGCACTCCAATCGACAGGCTGCGCCCCCATCGTCGCCGCCTACGAGGCGCACAAGCCTGCCAGCGAATTCTTCCAGAATGCCAGCACCTTCGCATCCGGTCTGCGCGTGCCCAAACCCTATGGCGACGCCATCATCCTCGACATCGTTCGCGAATCGGGCGGCCAGGCGATTGCTTCAAGCGACGAGGAGATCCTGGCGAGCATCCTCGACTACGCCAAGCACGAGGGCCTCTTTCTGTCGCCTGAAGGCGCCGCGGCGACGGCCGCCTACGACCGCCTGATAAGCTCAGGTGAACTCAAGACAACCGATCGCGTCGTGCTCTTCAACACCGGCGCAGGCCTCAAGTACACGGACATGACTGCCGATGCGATGCACCTGAAGCGTCCCAGTTCGCAGGCAGAAGCTCTGCCGAAGTCGCTACCGGTGGGGGGCATCATCACCCCTGTTTAGTTGCTGCAAGTGGCATGATCTTCAGCCTATGAACGATACCCTGGCCCATCCCGATGCGGTACCCCACCGCTTCGCCGCCCTGCGCCGGGAGCTTCGCCCCATGCTCGCTATCGCCCTGCCCCTGGTGCTGGCAGAGGTCGGCTGGATGTCCATGGGCCTGGTCGACACGGTCATGGTGGGGCCCCAGCCCAACGCCCCCCACCCCCGCACCCCCGGGGCGCTCGCGCAGGTGCTCTACAACACCTTTGCCTTCGGCATCGGCGGCATTCTGCTGGGCCTCGACACTACCATCTCGCAGGCGCACGGAGCGGGCGACTTCCAGGCCGCGCACCGCTGGCTCTTTCAGGGCGTGCTGCTTTCGGCTGCGCTGTCAGCCATCCTGATCGCAATCGCGCTGCTTGCGCCCTTCGGCTTCGCGCATCTGCACACCGACGCGCGCGTCATTGCAGGCGCCGTCCCGACCATCCGCGCGCTCTCCTGGGGCACGTTTCCGCTGCTCCTCTACTTCACGCTCCGGCGGCATCTGCAGGCGTTCAACCACGTCGGCATCATCGCCGCGACCCTGGTCTCGGCTAACCTGGTCAACGTCCTCTTCGACTGGCTGCTGATCTTCGGGCATCACTGGCGCGTCTTCGGCCACGATCTCGGCTGGCAGGCCTTGGGAGTTGAAGGCTCAGGCATTGCGACGTCTCTTGCAAGGGTCTACCAGGCGGTCTTTCTGGTCGCGGCACTGCTTCTGGTTGACCGCCGGAAGACCTACGGCCTTCTGCGCGACGGCCTTCGCCTGCGTCTCACCCCGCACTTGCCCAGCCTCAGGCGTCTGCTCGCGCTCGGCGTGCCCTCAGGCGCCACCATCCTGGTAGAGATCCTCATCTTCGCCGTTGTTACCAACATGATCGCGACCCTGGGCGCTGTGCCGCTCGCCGGCCACGAGATCGCGCTCAACATCATCTCCTTCACCTTCATGTTCCCGCTCGGCATCTCGGCCGCGGCCAGCGTGCGCGTCGGCCAGGCGATCGGCCGCGGCTCACCCACCGAGGCGCGCGCGGCCGGTTGGGCTGCCATCGGCTTCGGCACGGCCGCCATGCTGATTGCGGCGACCACCTTCCTGCTCATCCCGCGCCAGCTGGTCGCGCTCTTCACCCGCGATGCGGCGGTCATTGCGGCAGCTGTCCCGCTGATGTACGTGGCGGCCCTGTTCCAGTTCTGCGATGGACTGCAGGTTACCGCGATCGGCGCCCTGCGCGGCGCGGGCGATACACGCTCGGGACTGATCACGCACCTGTGCAGCTACTGGCTGCTTGGCCTGCCGCTCGGGCTTTACCTGTGTTTCCCCATGAAGCTGGGCGCGCGCGGCCTATGGCTGGGGCTGTCTGCTTCGCTCATTCTCAGCGGTCTCACGCTGCTCCTGCTCTGGACTCGCAAGCGGCTCTAGCTCCGGAGCGGCGTGCCACAGCCGGATCGCGGCACGCTCAAGCACTGCGGTCTGGCGCTCGATGCGCTGCATCTGCTCCTCGGCCACATCAAGCCCCGCACCCGCCGCACGCTCTCGCGATCCTCCATCAACCAGCGGTCGTGCGCGGTCTGAGCTCACGGTGGCAAGCCGCTCCAGCCGCGCGGCGATCGGAGCCAGCCGTGCACGGTTCAACGGCGTATCGACCCCAACCAGCGCCAGTGTCGTAATACTCTGCGTCAGCCGCCGCATGTAGGTCACGAAGGTGAGCGATTCGGCGCGCAGGATGATCTCAGCCTCCGGCCGCCGGCCGAAGGTAGGCTCCTGCATGACCCGGTCGACCGCCTCTTCGGCATCGTTGCTGGCCAGGCCGCAGGCGCGCCGGGCGGGCGCCAGCAGCTGGCGCTCGGCCCTCTGGTGCTCCGCGGCCGGCACCTGCCAGAAGGCCAGCATCGCTTCAAGATAGGCAGCCGCAGCACCGGTGCTGCGCCGCATCAGGTGGCCAAGCTCAAGCTCCGCACGTTCCGGCCAAAGCAGCCGCATCGCCAGCACCGCGATCAACGCACCCGCCAATGTCGTCCCGATCCGGATCAGCGCGTACTGCCAGTCGTGCGCGTAAGGCAGGCTCAGCAGCACAAAGGTAGGCGTCAGAAACAGGCAGTAGACCGCGTAGTCCACCGCAAACGTCGCCACCGTGAGCACCGAAAGCAGGGTCACGATCGAGAGCATCGCAAGCGGCGTCGACACCAGCACCGCCAGCAACGCCGCCAGGATCCCGCCAGCCACTGTGCCGGTCACCCGCTGCAGGCTCTTGCGCAGCGTGCCCGCGCTGAACGGCTGCATCAGGATGATGGACGTCATCGGCAGCCAGAAGCCGTGGTTCACGTGGATCAGGTGCATCACCAACACATCGAGCGCCCCGACCACCATCAGTCGCAGCGCATGCCGCATGGCCGCCGACTCAAGCGTCCAGTTCGCCTCAACCGCATCTCGCCAGCCGGGTGTCGCCTCGCGCTTTACCGTGCTGATGAAGTTCGACGAAGGTGTCTCGGTGCCGGTCCAAAGCGCGCGCACCGCGTCGAAGGCGATCTCGAGCTCAAGCAGAGCGTCGCGCTCTTCGGCCAGCAGGTGGGCGTAAAGCGTCTCGTCGCGCATCGGCAGACGACTCGCCAGCGCAAGGCGTCGCCGCTCCACATACTGCAGCCGCAGCGAGCCCTCGCGGCCGAACGAGGCGGCATTGTCCGCCGGTTTCTGCCACAGCGCCTCGGCGATCCCGTCCTCCGCCCCAGCCAGCCAGCGAGTCAGGTCGTGGGCTAACGCAAACGATCCCTCGAGCTTCAGCCGCCCGGCGGTCGCGGTCAGCTCCGAGAGCCGCATGGTGCGCGCCAGCAGCATATCCGATGTCTCAAGCAGCACGGAAAGGTTGCGCGCCCGGATGGTACGCGAGGGCGCCCTTGCCGCGGTCGCCGAGAGTGCCGCTCGCGCCGCCTCGATGCGCACCCGCTGCTGGCGCCGCCATTCGAACTTCGGGTCGGCTGCCTCCACCTCCGGCTCCGCCAGATCGGCCAGGGAGTCGGTGAACTTCGCCATCCACTGGTAGCAGCTGGCGACCGAAAGCCGCGCCGGGCGGAACGGGTCGATCGTCCAGAAGAACAGGCTCAGCAGCGTCGCCCATACGCCTCCGATCAGCACCAGCCCGGCCGCAAACGCCGCGCCGCGCAGCGTATGCAGCGTGCCCCCGAGGCCCGCGAAGTAGAGCACCAGGATCAGCACGCTGGACGAGGCAAACGGCTGCGACAGCACTCGCGCAAAAGTCACCGCGAAGGCTACCAGTATGGTCGCGACGATGATAACCGCCACCTGCTGCGGTACCAGCGCGCCGAGGATGAAGGCCACGCTGCCGCCGAGCATCGTCGTCAGCATCGTCGTCAGGCGCGTGCGGTAAGGGCCCCCGTTATCGACCAGCAGGGGATTGAAGGCGCCGAGGGCGGTCGCGGCGGGCGGCAGCCCCAGGT
>CAXTUS010000074.1:0-16682 GCA_964247475.1 uncultured Acidobacteriaceae bacterium
ATCATCCTGTGACCCCGGTAGCGCAGCGCCTGCTCGGGCGCGTCCGAGCAAACCAGTTGCCCCAGCATCTGCTGCTTCAGCGTGGCCTTTGCAAGATGATGTGGGTTTTCAAGCCGGAACAGCACGCCCATAGATGAAGTTTACATCGGTTTGAATTGGGGACGAGGGCGAAAGCTGCACGCGAAGAGCCCCACATCCCGGATGTGGAATGTGGGGCGGGTAGTTCCTGAAAGGGTCCGAAACCCTGAGTACGTTTGCGAAGCCGGCCAGTAAAAGCCAGCCTGTGTAGCCGCAGACGCCGAGCTGTTACGCCGAGACGACCTTGCGATCCACTTCCTTCAAACGCGCAGCCTTGCCGCGCAGACCACGGAGATAGAACAGCTTAGAACGGCGAACCTGGTACGAACGAACCTTCTCTACCTTATCGACAACCTTCGAGTTAAAAGGGAAGATGCGCTCGACGCCCTGGCCGAAGCTCATCTTGCGCACGGTGAAGGTGCCCTGGGGACCGCGGCGGCAGGCGATGACCATGCCCTCAAAGGCCTGGAGGCGTTCTTTCTCGCCTTCCTTGATCTTGACCTGGACGCGTACCGTGTCGCCGGGGGCGAAGGCGGGGAGATCGGTCCGCTCGAACTTCGCGGCCAGCTTCTGCATGATGGGATGGATTGACATGACAACTTTCCTGTTCAGAAATCGAGTCTTCAGTTTATATCAAAAAGCCCGCACTGAACCGACGAAATCCGCTTTGTTCGTACTCGTTTCCCGCCCTGCAGCCGATATGGGAAGACCGTCCTTTCGTCAGGCGGCCTGAAAACGTGTATCCGCGACCGCGGTCTCCTGATAACGCGGCAGACTCACCTCCGGCAGCATTTCAAAACCCGGCCGCGCCAGCAGGTAACCCTGCATCAGCGAGATCCCGCAATCCTCGACCGCGCGGAACTCGTCGAGCGTCTCGATGCCCTCAGCGACCACCCTGCTGCCCAGGCTCGTTGCCAGCGACACCATATGCTTCATGATTGCGATCGCACGTGGCCGCTGGTGTAGGTTGCGCGTCAGTTCCATGTCCAGCTTGATGATGTCGGCCGGGAAATCAGCCAGCAGGTTCAGCCCGGAGTGCCCGGCACCGAAGTCGTCGATGGCAATCTTGAAGCCGTGGCGGCGGTATTCCGTGGCAATTGCCCGCAGGTGGCCGCGGTCGACGATCATCTCGTTTTCGGTCATCTCGAAGATCAGGTGGTCACAGGGGAACCCCAGCTGCTCAGCCGTCCTCAGCGTGAGCTGAATGCAGGCCGCGGGGCTGTAGACCGCACCCGGCATGAAGTTGATCGAGAGGTGCGATCCACCTTCAACCAGCCCCAAGCGCGCGGCCAGCGTGATTGCTCGAACCCGGCAGTGCTGGTCAAAGGAATAGCGGTTCCCGTCGTTTACCTGCCCCAGGATCGTAGCCGCTCCCTCGCCCGTGAGACCGCGGACCAGGGCTTCGTAAGCAAAGGTGTTCCCACTATGGGTATCGACGATCGGCTGGAACGCCATGCTGAAAGGAAAGGGCGCCTGGATGCCATCCCTGCACGCGGAACAACGCTGGACACCTTTGACCATTGCTACTTCTCCAATCCTGGGATTACCGCTTCACCGCTCTTCCGAAAGACCAAAGCGCTTTTCCGATGGACCAAGCCGCTTTTTCGATGGACCAAGCCGCTTTTCTGATAGACCAAGCCACCGGGCTGGTGGCCGTGCTTGACTCAGTCATCTACCTTATCGGCGGAGCGGTGGAGGGGAATAGTACCCGAAAGGGTCATAAAGCAGGATGCCGGCCTAAACGTCGCGCCCGCCAGCAAGATCGTTCGAGAATTGTCCCGGAACGGGAGAAGCATCTTCCCGCTCGCGGCTCTCCTTTAGCCGAGCCAGAAACCGCTTGTCCTCTTCCGTCAGGGCCGCCCTCGCGAGCAGGTCCGGACGGTTCCGCAACGTCTTCTCGAGCGCCCGTTCCCGACGCCAGCGCCGGATCGCTACGTGATCGCCCTGTTCAAGCACCTTCGGTATAGGGAGCCCGCGGAACTCTGCCGGCCGCGTGTAATGCGGATAATCGAGCAGACCGCCCGCACCATGCGTGCTCGGCGGCGGCTCACCCGGGGCGTACGCCCCACCCCCGTCTGCAACGCCAAAGCTCTCGTGGCGCGACGAGTCCGGATTGCCCAGGACCCCGGGCAGCAGGCGAACCACCGCGTCGATCATCACGGATGCTGCCAGCTCTCCGCCCGAAAGCACGTAGTCCCCGATCGAGAGTTCGCGGTCGCAGATCAGCTCATTCACCCGCTCGTCAATACCCTCGTACCGGCCGCACACAAAGACCACCCGCCGGGTGCGGGAAAGCTCCGCGGCCACTTTCTGGGTGAAGGGTGCGCCCTGGGCAGACAGCATCACCACCGTCTCCCGCTCCGGGTCGCGTTCCCCTTTTGGGCTGACACCAAGCGTCTCGAAGCACTCCAGAAGCGGACCAGGCTTCAGCACCATGCCTTCGCCGCCGCCGAAAGGGCGATCATCGACGGTGCGATGCCGGTCGTGCGTAAAGCTGCGCAGGTCATGGGTCAGGATCTCCACTACGCCCGCCTTGCGAGCGCGCGCCAGGACGCCGAAGTCGAAGGGACCGGTGAAGAAGTCAGGGAAGATGGTGATGATGTCGAAGCGCATAGGAACAGCTTTCGTGGGTTCGGCTCTCGGGATCCTGCCATCGTCTCCGGTCCTGACGCATTTGTCCCGAAACGGGATTCCTCACGGACCGGAGGCACGTGTGCACCGGGCTCAGGTGCGGTTCAGGTCCAGCAGGCCGGGCGGCAGTTTCATCAGGATGCGCTTCTCCGCGGTCGACACGTCGCGCAGAAAGGATTGCACGTAGGGGATCAGCACCTCGTCGCCATCAGGTGTCTGCACGGTCAGCAGCGGAGCCGCGGCTTCAAGCCTGCGCGCGCCATCGGGTGTCGTCGGGAAATCAACGCCGGTCACCACGCCCACCTGCTCATCGCCGTCATACACGGTGCAGTCAATCAGGTCGTCGATGTACTCTTCGTCCTCTTCAAGCGGCATCCGTTCTGAACGTGGAACGATGATCTCCATGCCGGCAAGCAACTCGGCCTGTTCGATCGAATCGACGCCTGCCAGGTGGAGGACGATGCGTCCCTGGTTGCGCCCGACCGGCAGCCAGTGGCCGATCACGTTCACAGGCCGCGCAGCCGTGGGTGGTCCGGCAAAGGCCTCGGGCGCCAGGAACAGCTGGTCGCGATCATCAAAGCGGGCGGGGAAGTCGGTCAGCAGGTCGGCCAGGATCTCACCCTTGCGTCCCTGGGGACGCAGAAGATGGGCGAGCACGGTCCACTCCGGGGCGGCATCATCCGGGTCACTTGCTGCACTGTGATCCGCCTTGCCAAGTTTCAAAGGGCGGTCGCCGCTGCTGCTGCCGCCGGGCTGGTCAAGCGCAGGTTGAGCCCGGTGTGCGACATCTTCACTCATGCTTCCAGCATAGCCCCACGCGGTCAAAACTTACTGGCCGGCGTGGTCAGGCATGCATCCAGGCGGCTGAAGATCGCCCCGATTTGCGCTATTTCGGCCGTATTCGGGTGGGATAATCGGCTCCGGGCTGATGATTCTCTACTCGCCCGGCTGGCTTGTGCCCGTGGCGGTGGCGGCGCCCTTGGCCGGAGGATCGCCCACCTGCTGGATGTCCAGCGCAAACCGGTGCTGCGCCTTCATGCTGGCAGCTGCCAGGATCGTACGGATGGAGCGCGCCGTGCGTCCCTGTTTGCCGATGATCTTTCCCAGATCGTTGGGGCTGACGCGCAACCTCAGGAGGGTGCCCGTCGCATCTTCAACTACATCCACCGACACCTGGTCCTGCTCATCGACCAGGGCCTTTGCCAGACTGAGAATCAGCTCATGCATCGATTCAGCCAGACCGGGCCGGGGTTTGTTCTCTGCAAAACTCAAGCTACGTACCTCGAAGGAAAGATCGCCAGATGTATGCGGTTCCATGGTGCTCCCGTCTTTGCGAGAATTTGACCAGGAGATTGGCGTAAGTAAAACACAGAACGAGCCTTAGCGTCGTGCCCGGACCTCGCTAAAAGGGAGGAGCCGGGCGATGATGACGTTCAGGTCAAGTGCATTACTGGTCTGATGCGAGGATACGAGGAGTTGAAGACAGTTCCAGGGAGAAAACGTTCTATCCCTCAGCTTTTGGTGAGTCTCCCTGTTTACTGCAAAGTAAACAAGGTGGTTACTACGCCGTCGCTACCGGCTCCGGAGCAGCCGCGGGGGCAGCAGCCAGCAGCTTGCCTACGCGCTCGGACAGCTGCGCGCCATTGCCGGTCCAGTAGGCGATACGATCGCGCTTGAAGTCGACCGTAGCCGGCGTGGTGCGGGGATTATAGGTGCCTACGACTTCGACCGAACGGCCGTTGCGTGCACGGTCCTTTTCGATCACGACGACACGATAGTGGGGCTGTTTACGGGCGCCAACACGCGCAAGGCGAATCATCAACACAGGAGAACCTCTCAGGGAACGGGAATGGTTTGGGTGGAGCAGGCGCTTAGTAGCGGCCGCGGATCGGAACAGCGCGAAGCACAGGGTGGTCCGGCTGAACGAAGCCAAGCCCAACCATATAAGTATCGCTTAGAATGCTGCGATTGGCAACGCGGAATGGCGCATTCCGCCTTGCGTCAGCTTGCAGAAAATAAACCGTAACCGGTAAAACGCTCGACGGTGGTTACAGAGTTCCTGTAACCGGTAAAAGCGGCTAAAAGCGGATTTCATCGGTTTCCTCAGCTCACCCCGGACTGATCGCAGGAAACAGAAACTCGATGACCTGGTCGAGACGTGCGGCCCAGGCGTCTTCATCGTGGAGCGCGCCCTCGACCCGCAAAAACTGCAGGTCGTCACCCAACCGCCAGCCTTGTTTGATCAGCAGACGGGTCAGCAGCTCGCAGTCGCGCACGTGGCGCAATCCTTCTCCGGTCCCGATGTCCTGCCAGATCCGCAGCGGAGGCTTTGGCCGCGCGCCCGCCACGAAGCTCAGGATGCTGCGGTGATCCCACCAGAGGGAAGGGGACAGGACGGCCAGGCGGGTAAAGACATCCGGCCGGCGCAGGCCGAGATAGAGGGTGATGAGGCCGCCCAGCGACGAGCCTCCGAGGCCCGTCTTTTCCGCGCCGGGCAGGGTGCGAAAGGTCCGGTCGATGAAGGGTTTGACCTCTTCAATCAACAGACGGCCGTAGCGTTCGCCTTCGCCGCCGCCCATGCGGAAGTCGCGCGTAGGGGTGTACTCGGCCATGCGGCGCAGGCCGGTGTTGCCGATGCCAACCAGGATGAGCGGCTCGGCGCGTCCCTGCTCATTGAGCCAGTCGGCGGTTGAGCCTGCGCGCCAGGTGCGTCCTGGGATGTAGGAAAGGCGCGGGTCAAACAGGTTCTGCCCGTCGTGCAGGTAAAGGACGGGAAAGCGGCGGCTGGGCTCGCGCTCATACTGGGGCGGCAGGTAAACACACACCTCGCGGTCGTCGGGCAGGATGGCCGAATGGAGGTGGAAGGAGTGGAGCCGCGCGATCCGGTCAGCGGGCGCTTCGTGCTCGACCGGGCTGAAGACGGCGCTGACCGGGCGTTCTGTGGCTGGCGCATTGGTGAGAAAGCCGGTGGGCCCGACGCGGTGTGTTGTCTCGATGATCTCTAAACCCCTTGGGTGACTTCTCAGCAACAGCAACTTCGATCCCTGGTACCAGCAACTTCCATTCTAAGGATCAGCAACTACCATCCCCGGGATCAGCAACTTCGATCGTTTCACCAGCAACTTCGATCGTTTCACCTGCAACAGGACAGCAACTTCAATCTCTGGAACCTGCAAAAGGACAGAAACTTAGATCCCATGACGAGGGAGCGGCAGCGGAACAGGTGTTTCGATGCGCAGCGGCAACCGGCGGTCTCCGGGTTTGAGGGGATTCGGGCTCTGAACCGCGGCGTCTCCCGCCGTCCACGCTCAATTGCCCTAGGATGACAAAAGACTAAAGCAAGCCGCAGGGGTTTTGCACGACGACGTCGAATGTTCTCCGCCGCTTGCGACCGGATCAGGAAAGGTGCACCAGATCGGGACAAGGCGGTGGGGTCAGACGCGACGGGAGCGCAGCCCCGAGCGGGCAAGAGGGTTCGGTCGCAGCAGGGCTGGTCCGCGGGCGGCTCGGGCAGGGGAGATGGATGAAGCGTGTGTACGAGAAGTGGTGGAGCCCGAGCCTGGGGCGCGATATGGAGATGCTGGTCTTTGGCCATGCGGGACTGCCGGTGATCGTCTTTCCGACCTCCTGCGGCCGCTTCTTCGAGTTTGAAGACCAGGGCATGGTCGAAGCCGTCCGGTCGAAGCTCGAAGAGGGCAAGCTGCGGCTCTTCTGCGTGGATTCGGTCGATGCGGAGAGCTGGTATAACCAGGATGTTCCGCCGCGCTCGAGAATTGCCCGGCAGCTGCAGTACCAGGCCTACATCATGAACGAGGTGCTGCCCTATGTGCGGCTCGAAAGCCATGGTCCGCATCTGGTGACGGCCGGGTGCAGCTTTGGCGCGTACCACGCGGCCAACCTGGCGCTGAAGCATCCGGATGTCTTCTCGGGATTCCTGGCGATGGGTGGGGCGTTCGACGTTTCGTTCTTTCTGCGCGGGTACCACGACGAGGACGTGTACTTCAACATGCCGCCGCAGTACCTGCACCATATGAGCGATCCGTGGTTTCTGGACCGTTATCGCCACGGCACCTACGTGCTGGCGACCGGCGAGTGGGACATCTGCAGGGGCAATAATGAACGGATGGCGGACGTGATGCGGAGCCGAGGGATCCCGGTCCGGCTTGATGTGTGGGGCTGGCATTCAAAGCACGACTGGCCGGATTGGCGTCTGATGGTCGGGAAGTATCTGTAGCCTGGGTGACGGACGGCAGGTGCACCTGAAGGGCTTTGAAGGTTTTGAAAGCAAGGGCTTTGACGAGGGGGCTTGATGAAGAAGATTGGCGTGCTGTTTGGCATGGAGAATACGTTTCCGGGTGCGTTGGTGGAACGGATCAACT
This sequence comes from uncultured Acidobacteriaceae bacterium, assembly GCA_964247475.1. Taxonomy (GTDB): domain Bacteria; phylum Acidobacteriota; class Terriglobia; order Terriglobales; family Acidobacteriaceae; genus Edaphobacter. The sequence goes on from CAXTUS010000074.1 coordinate 7,089, forward strand.
CCTTCGAGATCGATGGCATCCAGGCGGAGTTCGTGCACACCGGCGGCGTGAAGATGGCGGAGCCGTGCGGTTACGCGGTGATCGTCGACCGCATCTCGCACGATCTGCCGTTCTACCGCAGCTACCTGAAGAACGCCGCGCTGACCGGCACGAAGGTGATCAACAACCCGTTCTGGTGGAGCGCGGACGATAAGTTCTTCAACTATGCCTTGGCCCGGAAGCTGGGAGTGGCAGTGCCGAAGACGGCGCTGATCCCGCACAAGTTCTTTCCCCCGCAGATCAACTCGCAGTCTCTGCGCAACCTTGAATTTCCGCTGAACTGGCAGGATCTTTTCGACTACGTCGGCTTTCCGGCCTTTCTGAAGCCGCATGATGGCGGCGGCTGGCGCGATGTCTTCCATGTGCATGATGCTGCCCAGTTCTTTGGCGCCTATGACCAGACGCGCGACCTGTGCATGACGCTGCAGGCGGCGGTGAACTTCAAGGAGTACTTCCGCTGCTACGTGGTGGGGCAGCAAGACGTGCGGATCATGGCTTATGACCCGCGGCGTCCGCATGAGCAGCGCTATGTGCTTGAGCCGCAGGTGTACCCGAACGGGCTGCTGGCGCGGGTGGAAAAGGATGCGCTGACGCTTTGCCGTGCGCTTGGCTACGACCTGAACACGGTGGAGTTTGCTGTTGAGGACGGGGTTCCGTATGCGATCGACTTCATGAACCCGGCACCTGATGCGGATTACCATTCGGTCGGTCCGGAAAACTTCGAATGGATCGTTGAAAAGGTGGCGCGGCTGGCGGTGCAGAAGGCCGCCGAATTCGGTGGCAAGCCGTTGGGTGGCTTGAACTGGTCGGCTTTTCTGAGCCAGGATGGTGCGGGCGCCGCGGCCGGAGATTCGAAGCCCGAGGCTTCTGCGCCGGCCAGGAAGGCCGCGGTGAAGAGAGCGGTGCCGGACGTGGTGAAGGCGGCGGCGAAGAAGGCCGGGGCGAAGCAGGCGCCGGCGAAGAAGGTCTGAGCTTCGTGCAGGTTTTCCGTTGTTGGTTGCAAAAAAGAGTGACGTCGTTCGATCGAGCACGGTGAGGGTTATGCGGCCTACGTTTACGCTTGGGATTGAAGAGGAGTACCAGACGATTGACCCGGAGACGCGCGATCTTCGGTCGCATATTGCGACCGAGATGCTGGCGCAGGGAAAGATTCGTCTCGAGGAGCGGGTGAAGGCGGAGCTGCACCAGTCGGTGATCGAGGTGGGCACGCGCATCTGCCGCAACATCCAGGAGGCGCAGGAGGACCTGTTCGACCTGCGCCGGAACATGCTGCGGCTGGCCGAGGAGAACGGGCTCCTGCTGGTGTCGGGCGCGACCCATCCGTTTGCTGACTGGCGCGCGCAGGAGATCTACCCGGACGAACGCTATGACCAGGTCGTTGAAGACCTGCAGCTGGTGGCGCGTTCGAACCTGATCTTCGGCCTGCATGTGCATGTCGGGATCGAGGACAAGGAGTCGGCGATCCGGATCATGAATTCGCTGCGCTACTTCCTCCCTCATATCCTGGCGTTGTCTACCAACTCCCCATTCTGGATGGGAATGGAGACGGGTTACAAGAGCTATCGTGCAAAGGTCTTCGAGCACTTTCCGCGGACGGGAATCCCGGACCATTTTGCCAGCTACTCGGATTTTGAAGCCTACGTCAACCTCCTGATCAAGACCAATTGCATCGATAATGCAAAGAAGATCTGGTGGGACATTCGTCCCCATCCCTTCTTTTCGACGGTCGAGGTGCGGGCGTGCGATATCCCGTTGCGGGCGAAGGAGTCGATTGCGATCGCGGCGCTGATCCAGGCGACGGCATGCAAGCTTTGGCACCTGCACGAGAGCAACCAGGACTACCGGCAGTATGCGCGGCCGTTCCTGATGGAGAACAAGTTTCGCGCGGTGCGGTACGGGCTCGATGGCAGGCTGATTGACTTTGGCAAGGAGATGGAGGTCCCGGTTCGGGACCTGATCGTCGAGTACCTGGCGTTCATCGACGATGTGCTGGATGAGCTTGGCTCAAGGAAGGAGATCGAATACATCCACGAGATGCTGGAGCGGGGGTCGGGCGCGGATCGGCAGCTTGCGGTATTTCGAGAGACGGGAAGTTTGCGGGCGGTGGTGGACTATATGGCGGAGGAGACGCGGGCGGATCTTTAGAGGCAAGGGAATTTGTGCCCTGACGCTGGGCGGCCGGTACTGTGTACGCTGGTGGCTTAACGCGGCGGGTTCGGATATGGCGCAACCTTCCCGATTTGTTCACCGGGGCGGCTGCCAGGTGTTTCCCTCGCAATTCGGGCGAAAGTAGAAGCTAAGAACGGGCTATTCTTAAAGGATGTTGATGAATGACGTGCCGAACACTGTAGACGCGGAGCAGCAAAGCACCGGGGCCGGCGCGGCAGGCACGGGGCCAAAAGCTGCAAAGGGACGGACCAACCTGCTCGAGGTCGGCTTTCCGGCCGAGTTTCGCGAGGGCGCGCACAATGCGGTGACGACCTGTCTGCGCATCCAGGCGGACGAGAAGGTCACGCTGATCACGGACCGGAGCTGCATCCAGATTGGCGCGTCGATGGCGGTAGAGCTTGAAGCCCTCGGCTGCGCGTGGAACGCGTTTGTGCTCGAGGAGATTGCTCCGCGACCGCTGGTTGGGATGCCGCGCGACGTGCTCGACGACATGGAAAGCTCGCAGGTGAGCATCTTCGCAGTTGAGGTGCAGGCGAATGAGCTGCGCAGCCGCATGGAGATGACGGACGTCGTCAACCGGCGGCGGATGCGGCATGCGCACATGGTGAACATCACGCCCGAGATTATGACCCAGGGCATGCGCGCGAATTTTCTCGAGATCGACAAGTTGAGCCAGGCGGTGCTTGACCGTGTGCGCAAGGCGACGTATGTACGCGCGACGACGCCTGCGGGCACGGATATTCATGCGCAGATGAACCCGGAGTATCGCTGGTTCAAGACGTCGGGAATTATCTCGACCGAGAAGTGGGGCAATCTTCCGGGTGGTGAGTGCTTCACGGCGCCTGAAGAGGTGAATGGCGTCTTCGTGGTGGATGGGGTGGTGGGCGATTTCCTGTGCAAGGAGTACGGCCTGCTGGTGGATCAGCCGTTGACGATCCACATCGAGGCGAACCGGATCACAAAGGTCAGCTCTCCGAACAAGAAGCTGGAGCAGGATTTCTGGAACTACACGCATACGGACGAGAACTCGGATCGGGTGGGTGAGTTCGCGATCGGGACCAACATCGGGGTGGAGGCCGTGATCGGGAATATTCTGCAGGACGAGAAGTTTCCGGGCGTCCATATCGCCTTCGGTGATCCCTACGGCGCGCATACCGGGGCGAAGTGGAAGTCGTCGACGCATATCGATGTGGTGGGACTGCGCTTCAATATCTGGCTTGGCAATGCCGAGGGCGAAGAGCAGATCATGCGCGACGGCGACTTTCTGATCGACGGCTGATCGTTCTTGTGTCGGACGCAGGCGCTTCTTCTGGGGGATGATGTTAGAGCCGTTTCGCAGCCGCTTCAATGAGCAGCAGTTTTCAGCTGAGCGGTACAGCCTTCTGAAAGCGCGGCTTGAGCAGAGGGTCCGCACCGCGGTGGAGTTTCGGGTGTGCGAGACGCCCGGCTTCTTCCCGCGCGCGCTGATGGAGCGGATGGAGGAGACCGGGCGTGTGCTGACGCACCAGCTGGTCGGGAGTCCGGAGTACATGCGGCGCTCGGAGGCTGCGATTCCAGCCGAGTTCCGGATCCCGAACGATAATCCGCGGCCGAACTTCATGACGGTCGACTTCGGGCTGGTGCGTGATGCGGCCGGGGAGCTTCAGCCGAAGCTGGTGGAGTTGCAGGCGTTTCCCTCGGTCTACGGCTATCAGCAGGTGCTGACGGAGGAGTACCTGCGCACCTATGAGCTGGGCGACGGCTTTGACTCCTATTTTGGCGGGATGGGGGACCAGGCGTACTGGGAGGTGCTGGGGAGGACAATCCTGAACGGGCATGACCCTGAACAGGTCGTTCTGACGGAGGTGGAGCCGAGGACGCAGAAGACGCGGCCTGACTTCAACGTGTATGCGGACCGGCTGGGTGTGCGCACGGTGGACATTGCAACGTTGAAGCAGGAAGGAAAGCGGCTGTTCTATCGGCGCGATGGGGTTTGGACGCCGATCCGGCGTATCTATAACCGGGCGATCGTTGACGAGATGGTGCGCAAACAGATCAGGCCTGCGTTCGACTATCGCGATGAGCTTGAAGTGGAGTGGGCAGGACAGCCGAACTGGTACTTCCGGATCAGCAAGTTTTCGCTACCCTGGCTTGAGCACGAGAGTGTGCCGAAGGCGGTCTTTCTGGATGACTGGTTCCGCGGTGACCGCCGCGGGCTGCCTGAGGATCGCGGCGAGATCCTGCTGAAGCCGCTCTATTCCTTTGCCGGCAAGGGCATTCAGTTTGCGCCGACGGATGCCGACCTGCTCGCCATTCCTGAGGGAGAGCGCGAGCTCTACCTGCTGCAGGAGCGGATGCACTTTGAGCCGGTGATCCGGACGCCGCACGGGATGACGCAGGCTGAGGTGCGCATCATGTACTGCTGGCCGGAGGGTGCCGGCGAGATGATTCCGATGACCTGCCTGGTGCGACTTGGGCGTGGGCTGATGATGGGTGTGGACCAGAACAGGAACCAGGAGTGGGTGGGTGGATCTTCGGCGCTGCTTCCGATTTAGGTACCTTCGACTAAACGACTGATGAGCGGCGCGCGAAAAAAGTCACTTTATCCTGACTTCTGGGGGTACACTTGCTCCGCAGAGGCAGAGATCTGCGGGTCGCCCGCGCATGATCTGCACCAGAGCGAAGGAGCCACCTGATTGGCAGAGCAACCGCTACGAACTGCTGTCCGTTTTCCCATGAAGCTCACACTTCGTCTGCAGACGGCCCTGGGTACGATGGAGGCTGTCACGGACAACATATCGGCGAATGGAATTCTTTTTACAGGCGCGCAACTCCCGTTAGTGGACTCGCGGATCGAGTTTGAGATTCGGATGCCGGCGTCGATTATGGGCACGGACGATGATGTCTCCGTCCATTGCGTGGGACGAGTCGTACGACATCAGCAGCATGGCGACGCATCGCAGGCAGCGGCGATTATTGACGAATACTACATGAGGGCTTGAGGCAATGGCTGTGATCGATATAAGTTCGAACGAGTTGATGGAGACGGACGGAAGCGAAGCCCAGGATACGTCGGCGATTCGCATCATCCTTGCGGATTCGCAGGCTATTTATCGGGTGGGTATGAGGAAGGTCTTCGCGCTCGAGGACGATATACGGGTTGTCGCGCAGGCCGAGACGCTGCAGAACCTTTACGCCGCGCTGGTCCGCTTCCCGACCGATGTGGTGGTGCTCGAAGGGTCGCTGATCAGCGGGACGGTGGATGCGATTCCCGAGCTGGTGCGCCGCGCGCCGGGAGCGAAGATCATCGTCCAGGTGTCTGAAAGTGATGAAAACAATACAGTTGAGCTGTATCGCCGAGGCGTTCGCGGGGTCGTTCCAAGGTCCATCTCGCCGGATCTTCTGATCAAGTGCGTGCGCAAGATTGCAGCGGGGGAGACCTGGATCGATAACCAGTCTGTCAGCTGGGTGATCGAGGCGTATCGCGCCCAGGCGACCAGCCTGACCAGCCCGCGCAGCCAGCCCAAGCTGTCAAAGAAGGAACTGGCGATCATCAGCTGCATCACCCGCGGCATGCGGAACAAGGAGATTGCGTACCAGATCGGGACCACCGAGCAGGTGATCAAGAACTACCTGAGAAAGGTGTACGACAAGCTGGGGGTGTCGGACCGGCTGGAGCTTGCGCTCTACTGCCTGCACCATCAGCTGCTGAAGAAGTACAACGCAGAGGGCGATGAGGGAGTTGCGGCCGAGGAAAAGCCTGTCCAGCTGCGGGCCAAAGGGTAGGCTTGAGCTTTGTAGGAACAGGTCCCGGAGAAGTTCTCTCTCTCCGGGGCTTTTTCGCGAGGGCCGAGAGAAAGGCAAGGGCGCCCTCGTCGCGAGCGCGACCGCTTCATGAGGTGAATGCTTCGCGTATCCCGGGCCCCCTGGCTCTACTGTTTGTCCATTTCTATGTCGATGGTGAAGGTGACCTCGTCACCCAGCACGGGCGCCGTGTACTTCTGACCGAAGTTGAAGTCCTTGCGGCTGAGCGTGCCGGTAGCTGAGAAGCCGCTGACGATGGCGCCTCCCATGCCTTTTTGCGGTGCCGCCGGACCATCGACCGTCAACGTGACGGGTTTGGTGACGCCTGCGAGGGTGAGATCACCGGTCATCTTGAGCTTGTCGCCGTCCTTGGAGAGGCCGGTGGACTTGAAGGTGATGGTCGGGTTGGCGGGCAGATTGAAGAACTCGGGCGACTTCAGGTGGTCGTCCCGCTTGGGCTCATTGGTATTCACCGTTGCGACATCGATCGAGGATTCAACGCTTGACTTCGTGATGTCCTTTTCGTCGAGCTTGACCGACCCGGTCACCTTGGAGAAGGAGCCGGAGACGTGCGAGACGCCAAGGTGAGCGATGCGGAACTCGACGCCCGAGTGGACGGGATCGATCTTCCAGGTGGTGGTCTGGGCGTGGCCGGCAGCGGTAATCAGGCCGACGGTGGTCAGAAGGGCGGCGGAGCGAAGGCTGGAAAGCGCGTTCATGGTGTTTCCTCTCACGGCAAGGTCGTTTGGGGAGAAGGTGTGGCAGGGATTGTGGGCCGGAGGATCTATGTTAGCTGATGAACATATGATTCGTGTGGATGGAGTGTCGCTGCAAAAAGATGTTGAAACAACTGCGGAGGATGCGTATTTGGCTGCGGGTTTAGACTCGACCTGGGAAGAAGTTCTGAAGGGCCGATGCTTGAGGTGGTCGTAGGGAGTCGGCTGAGGGCGGGTGCGGGGTGCAGGAGTTGGAGTTGGTGGGAGCGCCGAGCCAGACAATCGGGACGGATGCGGTGCAGTTCGGGTTGATTGCGGGGAAGTCGTTGATGCGGGGCTTTGGTGCGGTGCGCGGGGCGGAGGAGCTGTTATGAGGCGGGTGGCTGGATGGATTCTTGGCGCTGGACTTGGACTCGGACTCGGCCCGGGAAATGGACTGAGCCTGGCTGCTGCCCAGCAGGCGCCGGTGCCGCCCTCGTCATCGCCGCCGATTATGCCGCTGCCGGGGACACCAGGAGCGATGATCTCGCCGGGACGTCCGATTCCCACCGGTGGCGCGCCGGGAATGCAGTTCAAGGTTGTGAGCGAGACGTCGGAGACGAAGGTTTATGCGGTGATCTTCCGGAAAGGGGACGAGGCGCTGAGTGGGCTGACCGATTTCGCAGTTGCAAACCATGTAACGGATGCGCACTTTACCGGGATCGGGGCACTGAGCGGGGCGACGCTCGGGTGGCTTGACCTCGAGGCGAAGCAGTACCGCGCGATCCCGGTCCCGCAGCAGGTGGAGGTGCTGTCGATGGTGGGGGATATCGCGGTGTCGGACGGCAAGCCGGTGGTGCATGCGCACATGGTGCTTGGGCGCCGGGATGGAACCACGGTGGGCGGCCACCTTTGGGAGGCGCGGGTCAATCCGACGTTAGAAGTTTTTGTGACGACGCACGCGGCTGACCTCAGGAAGGTGCCGGACGAGGCTTCCGGGATGAAGCTGATCGATCCTCGCCAATGATTGCGCGCTGCGTTTTGTTCCTGATGCTGCTGCTGGCAGCTGCTTGCCCCGGGCGTGGGCAGACGGTGCCGGTGCTGATGTTGAGCGACCTGCACTTTGACCCATTTCACGATCCCGTGAAGGTGGCAGAGCTTGCGGCGGCGCCGATCAGCGGCTGGGACGCGATCCTGGGGCGTGCCGATTCGCCGAACATGGCCGCCGACTTTGCCAGTATCCAGCAGGCGTGTGGGGCGCGTGGCGTGGATAGCGACTACCGGCTCCTGGTTGCAGCACTTCTGACAGCTCAGCAGCAGGCTTCTCCTGCTTCAGGAAAAAGCGCCTCGTTTGTTACGGTTACGGGGGATCTCCTCGTCCATAACTTTGACTGCCGGTACGACGTTGCGATGCACCACCAGGGCGGAGACTACGCTCCATTCGCTGAGAAGACGGCCAACTATGTGATGTTGAAGGTGGAGACGGCATTTGCGAGGATGCCGGTTTATTTCGCCAACGGGAACAACGATTCAAGCTGCGGCGACTACCGGATGGATGTAAACGACCGGTATCTGAAGGCTACGTCGCGGTCGGTGATGGAGGGCTTGCGCGGCGCGTCCGAGGCCGAGGTGAAGCGAGCGCGGCAGACCTATGAGGAGGCGGGAAACTTTGCGGTGACGCTGAAGCTGCCGCACCGAACGCGGCTGCTGGTGCTGAACGATATCTACCTTTCTGCCAAGTACTCCGGGTGCGCCGGGAAGAAGGACGGCGCTGGCGCGGAGGCGGCGATTGCCTGGCTCGACCGCGAGCTGAAGGCGGCCAAGGCGGACGGAGAGGGGGTCTGGGTGGTGGGACACATCCCGCCGGGGGTGGATGCTTACGCGACGTTGTCGAAGCTGCAGAATATCTGCACGAGCGGGAGGGTGACCATGTTCCTCGAGTCGGACCGGCTGGCGGAGACGCTCGAGCGGCATGCGGATGTGGTGCGGCTCGGGCTGTTTGCGCATACCCACTCGGACGAGGTTCGTCTGCTGCAGGGAGCGGCTGGCAAGGTGCCGGTCAAGCTGGTTTCGTCGGTGTCGCCGGTAAACGGGAACCGTCCCTCGTTTACGCTGGCGCAGGCGGATATCCGGACCGGGAAGCTGGTCGACTACACGGTCTTTGTGTCCCAGAATGAGACGGGTGTCGGGGTGCCGTGGCCGCGCGAGTACAGCTTCCGGACGGCTTACCGGGAGCCTGATTTTTCCGGCAGTGCGGTGGCAGAGCTGGTGGGCCGGCTGCAGGCTGACCGGACCGGGGCGGGTCGAGCAAGCCGGACTTACGAGCGGCTGTTTGCGCCGGGTGTGCTGCCGGTGCTGATCCTGGTGTGGCCGCGGTACGGTTGTGCGTTGAGCAACGTGACGGAGGATACCTTTAAAGCCTGTATCTGCAACAGATAGCTGAATCCATGAAGGCTATACTTGAATGGCGTTCCCGATTAGCAGAAGCAGGGGCGCGGGTCCGGGCTCGGCCTGGGGAAGCCCGCCGAGGGTCGTGCGGACGACCTGCTGGTAGGACGTGGAGGCCTTCGAGACGCAGGCGACGGGGGTGGCGGGCTCGATGCCGGAGGCGATGAGACTTGCCGAGAGCTCGGCGAAGTTGCGTCCCGGCATGTAGAGGACGAGGGTCGATTCGGGAGGGAAGGCGCCCTCCCAGGCAACAGCTGTCTGCTTCCCCTGGGCGTGGTGAGCGGTGGCGAGGATGAGCTTCGAGGCGGAGTTACGGTCGGTGAGCGGGATCTCCAGGGCGGCGGCGACCGCGAAGGCGGCGGTGATGCCGGGGACGATCTCGAAGGGAAGGCGGGCTGCGCGGAGGGCTTCGATCTCCTCGTTGGCGCGGCCGAAGACGAGCGGATCTCCGGATTTGAGC
>CAXTUS010000075.1:0-8219 GCA_964247475.1 uncultured Acidobacteriaceae bacterium
CCGTTAACGTGTTGCGCGGGATAGAGACGGACACGTTGCGCAGGTTATGCTGACGTGCGCCGCGCACCGTGATGTGGGTGATGCCGGGGCGCTTCGCCGGAGGCGGATCAGCCGGAGCGGAGATGGCTGCGAGGGAAGGGACCGTTGCTGTACTCATGGGTGTGCTGCTCATGTCTTTCGCGTGCCGCCTTACGGCCAAGTTTCAGAATAACTGATTTGCGCGCGGCAGAGTCAGAACACCAAAACGGCCCTGCTTGGACCAAAACGGCCGGCGGGAACCTCCGAAAGCAACAATTCTCAGAAATTCACCCAGCGCCAACCTGCCTTTTTGCGACAATAAGCGTGCGTGCAAGTAACGGGGCCCGTCGCAAAGGGAACATCCTTACGTAATGAAGCCGCTGAGAACGACTGGCAAAGGTCCAGGGGGTTGCCGAGGATGTCTTCGATTTTGCTGGTGTGCGCCGTCATCGCATCGCTTGCCGCAGGTGTCTTCCTCGCGCAGGGCCTCTGCACTCTTATGTTCAGCCTCTTCCGCATCCACGCCCGCCAGGTCGCCGCAGCCCGCATTCAGCCCGCCGCCAGTCTCAAGATCGTTCAGGGATAACAGCAAATACGTCCTGACGCCGAACGGACGCCACTTCGTGGAGTGGGACCGCTTGCGCGCACAACCATCCGAGGTCCGGTCCACCGCATCTATGCGCGCGCAAGCGCCCGCCGCCTACGCGACGGCACGCTGCCCGCGAAGATGGCGCGTCTCCCCACGCCCTATTCAGGCTCCGGCGGCGGCCCGGTCGAAGGCCGTTGCTGGCGCTGCAGGAGCTCTTCGTAGATCTGCTGCGGGGTCTTGACGCCGTTGGGGGACTGCTGTTCCGTGGTGCCGTCGAGCGACGGAGCGTCGGGCGAGGCCGGCTGCGGAACAAACCGCGGCGCCTGGACCGGGACGCCTTGCTCGCCAATCTGTGGCTGGTTCGGGATCTCGGACTGAACCTGCGGATTTCCTGGCATGCCGCGTCGCCCACCGGGCTGTGCCGGAGCGTCTGCGTCCTCGCCCTGCGACGTACCCTGGGCGTTCGGGCTCGGGGGCGAGGGGCCGCCGCGGCGTGGCGTCAGCACCAGTTCATGCACCACGTGCTGTGCGTCTTCCTTCACCAGGATGTTGGTTCCAGTGCCGTCGAGCAGCTCCGAAAGCACGCTGGCGGGAGCGTCCGGTCCGTAGGTTCCGTAGACCTTTTCATCGGTCACGCCTCCCGTGATCGTCATGCCGTTCAGTCGTGCGACGTCGCGCAGGATCTGGTTCAACGAAGAGTTGTCGGCCGTGATGGCGAGCATTCCGCCCGAAAGCTCGACGCGCGCTCGCATGCCCTGCGTCGCTGCCGTGCGCTGACCTGCCTCGGTCGCCGAGCCCGCTGTCTCCGCCGGCCGGTAGCCCGGCACAGACTGGGGTGAACCTGCCGGCGACGTGGTAGGCGAAGTCTGCGGCAGAGCCTGGCCGCCGGCCACGCAGGCAGCGAGCACGAAGACGGCGCCGCTCAGAAGGAAACGAAATGTAGCCCTGATCAACATAAGCTGGTGCGTTAGACGGTCCAGGACCGCTCGTGTCAGTCTAATCCTTGTGCCGCGGGCTTTGTACTACACTGGCGGGTGAGGGCGTCGATGAGTCTCAGGATGAGAAAGCAGCGGGTCGAATCAGGAATGTGCAGGCTGGCCTGCGGGTTGGTCGCGAGCGTCAGTCTCTCCTGCGGTCTCACCTGGGGAGGGCCGGCCGCCGTGGCTGAGACCTGTACCACTCAGTCGCAGATGCAGGCCGCCGACCGCGACGCGCTGGCTGCTGCGGCCACATCGATCGCAGCCCGCGTCCAGGCCGCCGACCAGGCCGGTCTGCGCAGCATCACCATTGCGGAGTATCAGAAAGACTTCAACGGCATTGAGCAGACCGTGGCCGCCACAGCGCCGAAGCTCAAGGGCGCGACTCCCGAAGTGGAGCAGCTCTACCTGCTCGACGGCACGACTTTAAAGGCGGGTGCGAACGGCGCCAACCCGGATGCGCAGTTCTTCTGCTCGCTCAACAGGACGGCCGCCGAGGCGGAGTTTGCCATCCCGCAGCTGCCACCGGGCAGGTACGCCTTCGCGATGGTGCGGATGGAGGCAGCGTCTCCGTGGAGGCTCTCGTTGCTGATGCGCCAGGATGGCGGCAAATGGCTGCTCGCCGGGCTCTACCCGAAACCGCTGACGGCGAACGGCCACGACGGGCTCTGGTACTGGACCCAGGCCCGCGCGCTCGGCAGCCAGAAGGACGCGTGGACGGCGTGGCTCTACCTGCAGGAGGCACGGTCGCTGGTGATGCCGGCCGGCTTCGTCTCAAGCACACACCTCGAAAAGCTCGACAGTGAGCTTCAGTCGGCTGCTCCGCCGGCGGTGCAGAGCGGCCTGAGCGCGGACGCCCCGCTGGTAGTCAAGGGCGCAAACGGATCGGAGTTCCGCTTCACCTCCGTTGGCGTGGACGACTCGATCGGCCTCGATATCGCAGCGCACCTGAAGGTGGAGGCACTGACGGATACGGCCGCGCTGCGCAGGCAGAACATCGATGCCATGCAGGCCCTGCTCACCGCGCATCCCGAGCTGCGCAAAGCCTTTCACGGGATGTGGGTCTTCGCCGAGGCGCCCGGGAAGGACCCTTACGCGACCGAGTTGACGATGGCCGATATCCACCCCTGATACCGGCCAGGGCGCTGCCGTCGAAAGTAAGAGCTGCATAACCTCGCGCCTTGCCCTTTGGCGCTTCATCTGCTCAAAGCCCAAGGAGACAGCGGTTTACTTCTGCCCGGGCCGGAGTGCTATCGTAAAAGCGTTTGGCTGATGGCGTGCCCATCTCCACGCCTTGAACGGCTCGCCCCTGTGCGCCCGCCGGGAGCAGCAAAGAAGAGGATGAAGTAGCAAAGAAGAGGATATCCATGAGTCAAGCGGGGAAACCAACGGGGATTCCATCCGGAAGGTCGGCGAAGAGCCTGGGAGAGGCTATCCACGGCCGTCGCTCCACGCCCAGCTTTGATGGCGCGCCCATCCCGCCCGCAGATCTTGAAGAGATTCTGAAGGCGGGACTCGCCGCGCCAAGCGGCTACAACCTGCAGCCATGGCGGTTTGTGGTCGTGCAATCCGCTGAGCAGAAGAAAAAGCTGCGCGCGGCAAGCTACAACCAGGCGAAGGTCGAAGAGGCCTCGGTCGTCATCGTGGCGTGCGGGGACGCGGATGGCTGGCGCCGGGACCTCGACGAGATGCTCGATCGGGGACGCGCCGGGGGCATGCCCGAGAGCTACGCCGCGCAGGCCCGGAGCAGCGTGCCGCAGTACATGGCAAGCTTCACCCCGGAACAGATGAAGCTCTGGCTTAATAAGCAGGTCATGCTCGCTTTCACCCACATGCTGCTCATGGCTGAGGTCCTCGGCTACGACACCGCCCCCATGGAGGGCTTCGAGCAGGAGCGCGTGCACGAGGCGCTTCGTCTGCCGATGAGCTACTGGGTGGTGGCGCTGCTTGTGGTAGGGCACCTGAAAGGATCGGACAAGTTCGACGGCGGCCGCTTTGAGATGTCGCACACCGTCTTCGGCGAGGAGTACGGAAAGCCGCTGGTGATGAAGTAGATGAAGGGATTAAGAGCCCTCCTGATCGTGCTTGTCCTGGTGGCGGTCACGGGCGGGATCGTGTTCTACCTGCAGCCCATCTGGATTAGCGACCAGGTGATCCGGATGCACCTTCGTGTACAGCATGTCGAGAGTAAATACATCGACGTGGGCGGCTACAAAATCCACTACTTCGAAGCCCTGCCGCCGGCGCGCCTGCGGGTCAAGGACGACGGTGTCCCGCTGGTCTTGATCCACGGCCTGGGCTCCCGCGGTGAGGACTGGTCAGCCCTGATCCCGACCTTTGCCGACCACGGCTTTCACGTGTACGCGCCCGACCTGCTGGGCTATGGACGCAGCTCGAAGCCGGATGTCGACTACTCCATCTCGCTTGAGGAGAAGATGGTCGCCGACTTCATGCGTGCGGCCCACATCGATGAAGCGAACGTGACCGGCTGGTCGATGGGTGGATGGGTCGCGCTGAAGCTTACCTATGATCATCCCGAACTCGTGAAACGACTGGTCCTCTACGATGCTGCGGGAGTTTACTTTCCCCCAACCTTCGACGCCACGTTGTTCACGCCAACCGACTCTCCCGGCGTAGCCCGCCTGACTGCCATGCTGAGTCCCCACCCAAAGCCCATGCCCGCCTTCGTGAGCAACGCCGCCCTGCGCCGTCTGCAGGAAAATGCATGGGTGATTCGCCGCAGCGTCAGCGCGATGGAGGCTGGCAAGGACCTGATGGACTTCCGCCTGCACAAGATCAATCGCCCCACGCTCATCGTCTGGGGCGGCGAAGATACGCTCATCCCGCCGAGCGCAGGGGAGACGCTGCACCAGAAGATCGACGGTTCCTCCATGCTGATCGTCGAGGGCTGCGGGCATCTCGCGCCGGCGGAGTGCAGCCGTCCGGTGCTGGCTGGAACGCTCAAGTTTCTTGAAGCGCATCCCCCGCTCTCCGGATGGGAGGCGCGGGTGCCGGGCACTCCTCAGTAGGCCGACGGCCTCAGCGGCACTCTTGAGGCCGACGGCCTGAGCGGCACTCTTCCCCGGCGCCTACTCCCCGGTCCAGATATAAGCACCAGGCTGACGCAGACCAACGTGGGACAGCACCCTTTGGACAAACTGGATAGCCATCTCAGCCGTATCCACCGGCCGGTTGTAAAGAGTCGGCATCACCGGGTAGATCGTGGCTCCTGCCTCGGCGGCGAGCGTCATGTTGCGCAGGTGGATCAAATTCAGCGGGGTTTCGCGCACGCAGAGCACAAGCGGGCGCCGTTCCTTCAGCGCAACATCGGCGGCGCGCTCGATCAGGCTCGCGGCGATCCCGTGGGCGATGCCCGCGAGCGTTCCCATGGAGCAGGGAAGGATGATCATCGCATCGGAAGGATAGGAGCCGGAGGCGATGTTCGCGCCGATATTTTCGTCCGTATGCTGTTGGAACTTGTCCGCGCGGTCATGACCCAAAAGCTTCTGAATGAGCAGGTTACGCCCGGAAAGCTGAAGCTCCTCCGCCAGCACGCGCAGCGCCGAGTCAGAGGCTACCAGGTCCACATGTTCCACGCGCTCGTCGGCCGCAAGCAGCCGCAAGATCTGCTGCGCGTAGACAGACCCGCTGGCGCCGGTAATGGCCAGGGTGATGCACCGGGGAGTAGGTCTTGCTTGCTGCATGGTCAGATCCTGAACCGCTAAGCCAAGACTAAACTGCGGTTACGTCTTCAACCCGTTCTTCGCGGGCTCTTGTTTGATGAGGTGTCAAAGTGGGTCCGGCAGCGGGTCGGAATGGGAGGCGGGGAAGGCGAAGGCGATCATCGTATTCCCCTGCCCGGGATGGTCCGTGAGGTAAGCCTCTTCCTCGGTGTATTGCTGCTCGCGGAAGTCCGAACTCATCTCGGCGGCCGCGATCTCTTCGACCGTCGCCTCGGTGAAGCAGAGCTCGCAGATGGCGATTCCCGCCTCGGGGTCGTCCACATCGTTGCGCATCGGCGGGCCAAAGGTGCGGCAAAGGATCGGCCGGGCCGCGTAGAGGTCACAGGTCTGGGTCACAGGATCGAGGATGGGACATGCATCGGCGTGGGCCCACTCCTCGAAGAGCTCGATCGCTTCGTCATCGTCACCAAGGACTCCCGTCTCGGGATCTCCCGGGTAGAACGCTTCAAGATGGGCGCGGGCGGCAGCGAGGCGCGCGTGAATGCGAGTTGCCAAGCCCAACGGAGCAGCTGCGAGGCCGTCGCGCAAACGTGCAGCATCGAGCGCCGAGATCTCGAAGACGCCGTGGCAGCACTGCGCGCAGCCCGGCCGGCAGGCCAGGTGCGGACCTGCGCGCTCGGTCGCCGAAAGCAGGGCTGCGTCGACGATCTGTAGCAGCGGGGACGAAGGCTTACTCAAGGCTGGCTCTTCCTTCATGCGAAGCGTTCTGCAGGCAGGAGCACGGCTGCTTCCAAGCGGCGTACTCTCGTGCTAGCCCCACCTCTCGTCGACCTCGTTTATCCGGCTATCGGTGTCGAACGCCGCAGCATCCGAGCACCGATCGGTCGGGATTGCCCGTCGGCACCGGTACTTACGCGCCGAACACGCGGTTGAAGATCGCGTCGACATTGGCCAACTGCCGCCTGTAATCGAAGGCGTGAGCAAGTTTTTCAGGAGACAGGCGCGACGTGATCGCGGGTTCTTTGGCTACCTCGTCGCGAAAGACAAGCTCTTCTTTCCACGAACGCATGGCATGCGATTGCACCAGCCGGTAAGCATCTTCACGGCTCATTCCCGACTCCGCGAGGTCGAGCAGTAACTGGCCCGAAAAGATCAGGCCGCCGGTCGACTCAAGATTCTTGAGCATGCGCGCCGGGTACACCAGCAGCTTTTCGATCAGGTTAGCGGTCTTTGCCAGCAGGTAGTCGGCGAGGATGGTCGAATCGGGAAGAATCACGCGCTCAGCGGAAGAGTGAGAAATATCGCGCTCATGCCAGAGCGCGACGTTCTCAAACGCAGTCTGGGCATTGGCGCGGACCACCCGGGCAAGTCCGGAGATCTGCTCGGAGGTGATAGGGTTGCGCTTGTGCGGCATGGCGCTCGAACCCTTCTGCTTCTCTGAGAAGAACTCCTCGGCCTCGCGTACCTCCGTCCTTTGCAGGTGGCGGACCTCGGTTGCGATCTTGTCGAGCGTGCTGGTCAGCACCGCCAGGGTCGCGACATAGGCCGCATGGCGATCACGCTGAACTACCTGCGTTGCGACATCGACCGGCTTTAGATCGAGCGCTTTGCAGATAGCTTCTTCATGCTCCGGCTTCAGATGACCGAAGGTGCCGACCGCACCGGAAAGCTTGCCCACGCGAAGATCTTCAGCGGCAGCGTCGAAGCGGGTCAGGTTGCGCCGCATCTCCGAGTACCAGAGCAGCAGCTTCAAACCAAAGGTGGTTGGTTCGGCGTGGACGCCATGGGTGCGGCCCACAATCGGCGTGTCCTTGAACTCCAGTGCGCGCTTCTTCAACACGTCCAGCAACGTGACGATATCAGCGCGAATGATCGCCGAAGCCTCAACCAGCTGCAGCGCCTGCGCCGTATCGACCACATCGGTCGATGTCAGCCCGAAGTGCAGCCAGCGCGAGTCTTCGGTCGAGTTGATGTGCTCGGCAACCGTGGTGGTAAAGGCAATGACGTCGTGCCGAACCTCGGCTTCTATCTCGTTGATGCGTTCTACGGTGAAGTCGCCGCGGTCGCGGATGGCGTCGGCGGCCGATTGTGGGACGAGGCCGTATGCGGCCAGCGCCTGCGATGCCGCAGCTTCAACCCGCAGCCAGCAGCGATACTTGTTCTCATCGGACCAGATGCGGCCCATCTCTTTGCGAGTGTAGCGGGGGATCATAAGATTCCTGAATACAGCAGCGTGCTGAGCGCCGAGAGGGCGCCACTCCGTACAGCCTGGGGCATCGCGATAGACCCTTCGTAGTTCCGCGCCGGCCATCCGGTGGGGAGAGCGGTGGAAAGTCCGAAGCGATCAGAAGTCACGGGACGACCGCCCACCCGCAGAGGGCACTCGCCAGTTACGAAACGTTGAAGAGTCTCGACATCTCTTCATGCAAAAATCCCTGCCCGGGCCGGTACGGCTGAATCCACTTGCCGTCGAGCACGAACTGCGGAATCGCCTTCTTGCCCACGTTCTCAAGCACCTGGTCAGCCGCGCCGGGAACCTGCTCGATGTCGATCTCCCTGTAAGGGATATTGTGCTGGGTCAGGAAGCGCTTGGCTTCGCGGCAGTCGCGGCACCAGGGGGCTGTGTACACGGTGAGGTCCATTCCACTAGTCTACGCAATTCCCTGGCCGCGCTCCAATCCTCAGACGCACCCCTGGCGTCCGCAGGCAGTTCGCATCCTATGAAGGAAAGGGGAGAACAAAATGCCACAGAGCTTGAACGTACGCGCTGCTGAACTGCACAACCTTGCCGCCCAGGCGCACAACAAGGCGGCCACCTCGCACGATCAGAACGACCACCTGACCGCACACGAACTGACCAAGCAGGCAATGGAGCACTCGCGCGAAGCGCATGAGCACTCCGAAAAGATGACGAAGGAGCTCGAAGCCACCAGGTAGCGGCAGCGTGCTACG
>CAXTUS010000075.1:8229-13303 GCA_964247475.1 uncultured Acidobacteriaceae bacterium
ACGCTTCGGGGGATGATGCCGGACCGCCGCAAGTTCCTGACTGCCTCTCTGAGCCTCGCCATGCTGCGAGGTCTCGAGGGGCAGTTCGCGGTCGGGGGTACGTCCCAGACCACGCGGCTCGACCTGGCCAAGATCGACCGGGCGAGAATCCTCGCGGTAGCTACCGGCGCCCTGGCGCGAAAGCCTGCGCCTGACCCCGCAACCGACAGTGACTCCCTGCTGCAGATGACGGTTGATGTGCCGGCGCTGGCGGCAGCAGCCTATATCGCACCGGAAAATGCGGCCAGGTACGAGGCGAAGGCGGCAGATACGCTCGAAGCCTGGTTTGGAGATCCCTCCACTCGCATTCCAAGCGCTCCCAGGGTGGCACGGTTTGAAGAACTTCTGGGCCTCTGCCTGCTGTCCGAGGTCGCCATTGCCATGACGTTTCTTCCGGAGCAGTCAAAGGCGAAGGACTGGTTTCACGAGTACCTCGCATGGCTCACGACGAACCGCACAGCGCTGCTGGCGCGCGACGCGAAGGACCGGCACGGAAGCTCGTGGCTGCTGCAGGTGGCGGCTCTTTCCCGGCTTTGCGGGGATGAGAAAGTGGCGGGCGAGGCGCGCACGCGCTTCATGCACGCCACGCTGCGGGCCGAGATCAACGCCGACGGCTACTTCCCGAACGAACTGCACACGGCCGACCCGCTCCGGAACTCGCTCTTCAACCTCGACCTGCTGGCCGGCGCGTGCGTGCTGCTCTCGACGCGCTTTGAAAGTCTCTGGGACGCCGAGTTGCAGGACGGTCCCGGGATGCGGGCTGCCGTGGCACGGCACGTGCCCTACATCGCCCGGCGGGACTCGTGGCCATACCCGGCGGACCACGAGTACTTTCGCCTGCTGCCGGGCCGGCGGCCGGCGCTTGCCTTCGCGGCACGGGCGTACGCGCAGCCGGAGTACGCGGCGCTGTTTCTCACGCTCGGCCGCTTCGACGAGCCGGACCTGCTGAGGACGCTGCCGGTGAAGCAGCCCGTACTGTGGGTGAATCAGCCCAGGTTTCGCGGCTGAGCCTTAGAAGCCCCAGACCCGTCTTCTAAAGCCGATCCTCAGATCGGCGTCCTCAGGTGCAAAGCCCTCCGGAAGGCTAATCCCGCGAGGCTAAACTTATGGTTAAGGAGATCCGTTGAACCACGCGCCGGTACTGATGTTGATGATCCCGGTGCTGGCCACGCTTGCCGGCGGCCTGATGGCGATCCGTTTCGCCCGTTTCCAGGCGGTGCTGGTGGCAATCGGCGCGGGTCTGCTGCTGGGCGCGGCCTTTCTTGACCTGCTCCCCGAAGCCGTCGAACTCGGTGGCACCGCCGGGCTCGAGCCTGGCTCCGTGCTTGGGCTGACACTGGGTTTCTTTCTGGCTTTTTCCGCACTCGAGATGTGGCTCGATGGCTGGCGCGACCGGCAGCTGGACGCGGGCGCCGGACGCCGGGCGATCGGGCGTGTAGGTGGTGGGCTGATGATCTTTCACAGCTTTCGCGACGGCATGGCGATCGGCGCCGCCTTCGCGGCATCGCACGCGGCCGGCTACGCGGTGGCTACCGGCATCGGCGCGCATGACTTCGGCGACGGCATGAATACCGTCCTGCTGACGACGGCGGGGGAGAAGCCGCGTGCCTCCGACTACTGGTTCCTGGCGGCGGATGCGATTGCTCCGTTCCTCGGGGGGCTGACAACGGTGTGGTGGCTGCTGTCCTCGCACGGCGCGGCGATCCTGCTCGCGCTGGCCGCGGGTTTCTTTCTGCAAATGGCTACCAGCGATTTCTTGCCGGTGGTGCGCGCAGGCAAGAAGGGCTGGCTGATGGTCGGCGTCGTCGCAGGCGCGGCGCTGATCTGGGTGGCGAATGTGCTGCTCGCCTGAAGGCAATCGCGTCCGAAGGACGGAAGGGGCGCCACTCCGTGAGGTGGATGTGCTGCGCGCAAAGCCTTTGCTGCGACCTCGGGTGTCTCTGCGCGCAGCGCGTTCACCCCACGAAGGATGTCCGCCATCAGGACGCAGTTGCCGTTGCTTCTAAGGCAGCCGCACCTGCAGCGAATAAACCTCGTTGATGCCGGCTTCCTTCAGCAGCAGGGGCGTATCGTCGGGAGCGAGATTCAGGCTCCACCCAAAGAAGCCGGTCCGCCGCATGCCTTTCAGATCGGCATAGCGTTCGAGCCGTCCCGTGCCAACCTCGGCGCGGAAGATCACCGGCTCCCACGGTGAATCGAAGAAGAGGTACCGGCCGTCATGGCTCCAGACGCAGTCATTCGTGCCGACATCGGCCAGCTTTGACCACCGGGAGGTGCGCCGGTTGAAGAGCATCAGGCGCCGGTTGTCGACCGAAACAGCCGAGATGTAGTCGCCCACCGGACTCCAGCGCGCGGTCCAAAGACCGCTCGAACCAGGGATCGTCGAAAGCTGGTGCGTGGCGAGGTCAAAGATGCGAAGCTGCTGCTGGTCCTGCCGGTCGACGCCGAATCGTACAATCTGGCCAAAGACGACCTGCCTTCCGTCGGGCGACCACGAGGGCACGCCCTGGTTGCTGTTATCAGCGACCAGCGGCTCGGGGCTGCCGCCTTGAGCTGAGATGCGGAAGATCTTCCACTGTCCAGCAGGGATGGTGGTGATGAAGGTGAGCTGGGTGCCATCGGGGGACCACTGCGGGAATCGCGCGACACTGCCCTCCTCCGTGAGCCGCTTGCGTTCTGTGCCGTCGACCCGGCTGCGCCACAGCGTTCCTTCGGGGTACGCAGTCCACGCAACCCATCTTCGGTCGCGGGAGAAGGCAATTGTGTCGGTCGAAAGTCCATCGAGGAAGGGCTCGAACTTGCGTGAAGAGGGGTCGTAGCGAACCAGCTCACCACGCGCCGACTCGCCAAGAGTATAGATATGCCGTCCGTCGGCGGCGACCAGCGGCGCGCGCCAGAAGTCGACCGGACCCTCGGCCAGGCTCATGGGCGAGACGGATTGCCATGGCAGGCGCTTGTCCCGTGCCACCCACAGTCTGATGCTGTGAGCTTCGTCGCGGACGAAGACGTAGTAGCGCTGGTCCGGGGACCAGTCCCCGCAGCACACTTTCCTTGACCAGGGCTCGTCAGCGAAGAGGGGATGCAGGTTGCTGCCGTCGGCATCCACCTCCCACAGCCCGACGTTGTGGTTCCAATGCTCGATCGAGAAGCGGATGCGCCGCTGATCAGGGGACCAGCGCGGCCAGTAAGGAGTCTCCGGCAGGTGGGCGATCTCATGCGAGCCGCTGCCGTCGGCGTTCGCCACAAAGAGTCCAAGGCCTCGCGCGAAGGCGATGCGGGTGCCGTCGCGCGACCAGGCCGCGGCATGTCCGCTTAGATTCCCGAGCGTGCGCAGGCTTCCCGATCCCGCCGCCATCGCGGTGAAGCGATCTTCCGGAGTCTGCTCCCACAGCGGCCCGAACAAAATCTCGCCGGTCGCAGGCGAGAGCGCAAGCGCGGAGTCCGTGGGGTGGGGCGCTGGCCGGCGCGCGATCTCGCCGCCCTCGACAGGGACCTCTGCAAGAAAGACCGCGGCGTCCACATCCTCGCTGAAGTAGACCCTGGTCCGGTCAGCGAGCAGGGTAAGGAGACGCTCCTTGTAGGCTCCATCGCTGGTCAGACGGACGGCGCTGAGGACGGCCGGGTGCTCCACAGGCCGGGTAAGGCTGAAAAAGAGCGCAATCCCGGCCAGCAGCGCAATGGCCGCACCCCGCAGCCAGGGGGTGAGGCGGCTTGACTGCCGGGCTAGAGCAACCTGCGGATGTCCAGAGTAGGTTTGGCCCGGCTGTATCTGGCCCGGCTGTTCCTGGGCTGGCTGTTCCTGTCTTGGCTCTCTATGGCCTGGCTCTATCTGGCTTGGCTCTATCTGGCCTTGCTGTATATGGCCTGGCTTTACCTGGCCGAGCTGTAGCTGGCCAGCCTGGGATTGATCCGGCGGAAGCTCTCGGACGCCCGTTTCTAGGACCTGGGCTCCCGGAGGAAGAAGCGACGAGGGAAGAAGCGACGGATGAAGAAGCGACGGGGAAAGAAGCGACGGGTGAAGAAGCGACGGCACGGACGGGATCCGTGGGCCGGAGCCGGAGGTGACGATTTCAACCTGCAGCGCGATGCGATAGCCGCGCTTCGGCAGAGTCTCGATGATCTCTCTGCCGGCGCTTTCCCCCAACGCCTTGCGCAGCAGAAAGATGCATTGGGTCAGGCTGCTCTCTTCGACAAAGGAGTCGGGCCAGACCGCGGCAAGCAGCTGCGCCTTGGTCACAACGTTTCCCCGCTGACTCACCAGGACGGTAAGCGCGCGAAAGGGTTGTGGCGCAAGCGCGATTCGTTCCGTTCCACGCAGCAAAAGTCCCTGAGCCGGATCAAGCAGGAAGTTCCCAAACTGGAACAAATCTTCTGTCATAAGGGACTTACGACTCGTGAGAAAAATATGAGCTTTTTGTGTTCCCGAATTGAAGACGACTTGTGGCCTACCGCCTACATTAGCGCCTATCAGGAGCCGCTTGTATAGGAAAAAGTCAGTTGCAGAAAAGCCTATGCCGGCGTGCAGTCCCCTGAAGCCCTGCCCTGTTCCACTGCTTTGTTTCTGTCTCTGCGTTCTCTCGAGGTTCACCCTGCGCGCGGATGGATGCATCCGGTATGTCCGTCCGCCGCAACGCTGCAAAGGAGTCCACCTTCGTGGCGAACCAGCTTGCCGCCGGGCTTCGCTGTTTCTGTTCTCAAAATTCTCCAACAAGCCCTTCAGCTGGTTCTGCTGAGTCTGGGCCGCGATGTCTGAGTGGCCGCCCTGATCTCTTCGGGATTCGCGGCGCGCCACCGGTTCGACATGCCCTGGCATCTCACAGGCAAGAGGCGTCGCAGCATGAACCGGAGAGAATTCAGCGTGGCATTGGCGGCACTTGGGGTTGGCGCAAACGGGCAGGGCAGGAAGCAGCAGGAGGGGAAGCGGCAGGAGGTGGAGCGGCTGCAGCTTTCGCGTAACGGCTGGATGCCGAACAACGAACGGCTGCC
Organism: uncultured Acidobacteriaceae bacterium; assembly: GCA_964247475.1. Classification (GTDB taxonomy): domain Bacteria; phylum Acidobacteriota; class Terriglobia; order Terriglobales; family Acidobacteriaceae; genus Edaphobacter. Next base: position 13,255 of record CAXTUS010000075.1, read on the forward strand.
TGTGCTGCTCTACCGGAGCGCCTTCCACGGCGCTACCGTGGCTGACCAG
>CAXTUS010000075.1:13313-13620 GCA_964247475.1 uncultured Acidobacteriaceae bacterium
AGGCGACCTTTGGGCGGAATCTTTGGCCCGCGCAATGGCGCAACGGGGTCTACACCTTCCACCACTACCACTCGACGGCGCATGAGGTACTGGGCTTTGCCGCGGGCAGCGCGCGGCTAACCCTGGGGGGCGAGGGCGGGCACGACGTGACGGTCGGCGCCGGCGACGTGCTGGTGCTGCCCGCCGGCACAGGCCACTTCCTGGTACATGCGGAGCCCGACTTCCTGGTGGTAGGGGCCTACCCTCGTGACCAGCATTGGGACATCTGCCGGACCGCACCGGATGCGGAGGCGTGGGGGCGGCTTCG
>CAXTUS010000075.1:13630-16594 GCA_964247475.1 uncultured Acidobacteriaceae bacterium
CTCCAGCCTCGACCAGCCCGGCCCAAGACTGGACCAGCCCGGAACACTGACAAACCGTCTCGCCGACGCCCAATACGCGCTATCCCTGGCGAAACTTGCGCTCAGTCGCGATCTGCATCGACTGGCATCCGCTTAGGTAACCTCAACCTGCCGGCCTGACCTCATGCCGGTAACCCTCTCCGGAGCAAGAGGTAAGTTGCCGGAATTAGCAGTTGACCCCACCCCCCTCAGGCATTACGTTGTGGTTGCACGGCGCGGCAACCGTGTCGCCCTTACAGCCGGCAAAGACCGGCAGGATGACGATGGACCGGTTCGTGACCGGGAACTGATTCGTTGGGAGACCGGCGATGCGGAGTCGAGACTGGCTCCCGGGCACTTGTTCGAGTAACACCCTCTAGCGCACCCTTCTAACCCCATCTCAGCCCTGCAAGCTGGCGAGGACGATTCCCGCCCGACCGCTTGCGCCCTCGCGATCGCTTCGATCGCAGCAGCGGGCGAGATCCAGGCTGCACACGCTTCTTCTCGATCGACGGGTTCCGCACGCGCACAAAAGTTCTACACCGCTTGGTCAGCCGTCAACGCAGGTTCGCGCCCGAAGAGCGTTCATCGGGCCTGACAGCAAAAGGCCAAGCGCGGCCCCACGGCTTGTTTCCTTGGATCTCAATTCCTTCTCCTGCCAGGTTCCTATGACCTTCACCCTACGCTCTGACTCGCATCGCTCTCCCTTGTTCACTGCCTCCAGCCTTCGCCATCTGCTCTCCGCGCTGCTGCTGCTGCCTCTGCTCCTGCTGCTGTCCCGGGCTGCTGCCCAGGGCGCGCCGATTGAGGAGATGCCGGTCTTCACCAGCGACAGCGTCACCCACACGCTGAGCCTGCTGCTGATCGCCCGCCCAAAGCCGGTGTGGCTGGCCGGCATGAACCCGACTGCATGGGTGTACGAGGTCTGTCCGCTCGCCCTCGCCAGCAGCAACCAGTGTGCGCCGGGCACCTCCGCGTCTCCTTATGGAGGCGTGCGATTTCAGCTGCAACCGGGCGACCACCTGAAGATTCGCCTGGTCAACCAGCTTCCGCCCGCGCCGCTGGACTCTGAGCATGCCTGGGGACCGGACCTCATGGAAGGCGAGATGTTGAAGCCGAATCCGACCAACCTGCACACCCACGGCCTTATCGTCGAGCCCCGGGCCGCCGACCGGCTCGATCCGACCTACGGCGACTACGTTTACGTGCTCGCTTACCCGCAGGGCAAAAAGCCTTCGATGATGCACCCCGGCCTCGCCTACACGGACAAGCCGGTCAACTACGACATCTACATTCCGAAGAACCATCCGTCCGGCATCTTCTGGTTTCACCCGCATGTGCATGGCCTTTCGCTGAACCAGATCTCCGAGGGACTGGCCGGCATCATCACCATCGGCTCGCCGGACGACTACCTTTCAGACCAGCCCGCCGCACATGGCCTGCACGGTGGAGTCATCGCCCGCAACCTGCTGTTGAAGGACATCGAGGTCGAGAGCAACAACCAGGTGGTCGACCAGGAAGACCCCGACTTCTGCGCACCGGACGACCTGCCCGGCAAGCCGGTTCGTGCCGGCATATGCGGCGGACTGGCGCCGAATGGCCATGGCGGCGGCAAGTGGATCTTCACCATGAGCGGCCAGCTCTTTCCGACCGCAGTGATCCACGGCAAAGGAGAGATCTGGCGGCTGGTCTCAGGCTCGGGCTCGCGCGGCTACATGCTCGCACTCCAGGATTCGCACAGCCGGGAGCTGCTGCCTTTTCAGATCCTTTCGATTGACGGTGTCGCGATCGACGGCGGGTCCGCCAACACCAACGATCTCGAGCACCGCACCGGCGGCCGCATGAAGCAGGTGCCATGCCCCTCGATCGGCGCTTACCACGGGGCACGCCCGGTATGCGCCACAACCTTGCGCATGATGCCGAGCGCACGCACCGAGATCTTCCTGCCTGCGAGCTATGGCAACAGCCGCGCCGCAGACTTCATCACGCAGTCGCTCAGCACCGGACCGGCGGGGGATACTTGGCCCTCGGTCGGGCTGGCGCATGTCGTCTTCTCCGGTGCCGGCCATGATGATTCCCCCTGGCTCAACGTGCGGCCGGTCGCCACGGAGATCTTTGAAGCAGGGCAGATCCTGGCGAGCCCCGCAAGGGTCTCTGTGCCGGGCAACTCGGGCGCGCTGATGTCTGAACTGCGGGCCAACCCGGCCAATACCGAGCACCTGGACACGCTTGCCGGGCCGTCCTGCAAGGCGCTGCCGGCAGGGCACACGCGGCGCATCTTCTTCGGCGTTCCCACCGGGATCGAGGATGGCTTCGGGCTCGGCTACGAGGAACTCGATGAGCACGGTCAGCCGGTCGCCGGTACCTTCCGGGACATCCAGCCGTTCGATCACCTGTCGGTGACCGTGTGCCTTCCGCTCGCAGCGAACAACGCGCCGGTGACCGAACGCTGGCAGCTGGTGAACGTGTCGGGCGAGGACCATAACTTCCACATCCACCAGACGCGCTTCCGGGTTCTGGCGAAGAACGCGCCGCTCGGCGACGCAAGCGGCGTCATGGATAACGTGCCGGTCCTGCATGGCAACCTGGGCTGCGACGGCTCGGTGGGTGCATGGCGGCAGGGAGCGTGCGCGGTCGATGCGCCGACGGTCGAAATCCCGTTTGCCGAGATCGGCGACTTCGTCTATCACTGTCACATCCTCGAGCATGAGGATGGCGGCATGATGGCGCACATCCGGGTGGTGAGCCATCCCTGAAGGTGCGGTGTGATCTGCCGTGAGGGGGGAGCTGGTCGCCCGAAGCTCGTGCATCGCCCGGCTCCCCTGGCCCCCTTAAACACGGCCCAAGCAGTCGCCCCAAGGGTTATTGCTCCTAGCCTGCCCGCCCCCTTCACCCGCCTTCCGCCGCGGCAGACCCCTTTGCCAGAGTAACTTGCGGCATACGGGG
>CAXTUS010000076.1:0-16499 GCA_964247475.1 uncultured Acidobacteriaceae bacterium
CTTCCACGCCCCGCAACACCCCTACACCCGGCGCCTGCTCGCCTCCGCTCCTACCATGCAGACCGACCGCACACGGCCACTGGCGATCGTGTGACGCGAGACGCAGCTGCAGGTGCGTCCTCATCCCGGACGCTGACCACTTCTTCGGTCGGGATGCTGCGCGTGTGAGACGCAGAGGTTGGGCTCCGGCTGCTCGTGCGTGCCAGCGCTCCCAACTTACGAAGCGGCGTCCGTAGCGCGTCAGGACGCACTTGTCCCCGCATTGCGCCTGTCATAATGTCTATTGCCCCATGCGCGCTCTCATCCTGTCGGACATTCACGGAAATCTTGAAGCGCTTGAAGCTGTTCTGGCCGCCGCCAAAGATCAATGGGATGAGCTCTGGAACCTGGGCGACATGGTCGGCTATGGCGGCGCGCCCAATCAGGTTCTCGGCCGTATCCGCCCGCTCAGCACACTGGTCGTCCGCGGCAATCACGACCGTGTCTGCTGCGGGCTCACCTCTTCGACCGGCTTCAACCCGGTCGCGCGTGCCGCAGCCCTGTGGACCCACGAAGAGCTTACGCCTGCGAATCTCGAATGGCTCAGGCAGCTACCGCAGGGCCCACTGACACCGGCCGAACCCAACATCACGTGCGCGCACGGCTCCCCGCTTGACGAAGACCAGTACATCCTCAACATGCGCGACGCCTGGGCACCGCTTCAGCAGATGCTTACTCCCATCACCTTCTTCGGACACACCCACATCCAGGGCGGCTTCGCCCAGCGCGACCACCAGTGGCATGAGCTCCGCCCGGGCATCAGCCGGCCTCGCAACGCCGATGACAAGCCTCACAACCATGCCCAATCCTGGACTCATGAGCTCCTCCCTGGCATGCGCCACCTCATCAATCCCGGCTCCGTCGGGCAGCCGCGTGACTACGACTGGCGCGCGGCCTTCGCCCTCTTCGACTCGATCGAGTGCCGGATCATCTTTCACCGCGTGCCGTATGACCTGGTCGCCTCGCAGGGCCGCATCCTGATGGCCGGCCTGCCCGAACGCCTCGCCGCACGTCTCCGCGAAGGTCGTTAGAGACACCAGCACCACTGTTCTGGTTGCGGATGGCGACCGCGGCATGGCCCAATCGGCTTCGCGTGCCGGTTATTGAGCTGTCACTCGGCGAAAGGAAGGACAGGATCCGGTGAATGACCCGCATGAAGCGAGACCGCCTGCATCTCGTTCCCGATCATGGTGGCAATCAGGGTGCAGTCCCGTCCGTATTCAGGGTCTTCTGCTTTAAAGAGCCACGGCATGACATAGAGTTGATCTCGTTCAGTGTGCGTAGGCTGATCCATGGATGACCTCCGGGGATTCACTCAAGAAACCTTAGCTAAACGTTGCGCCCGGACTGGCCGTCCCGGCAATACGGCTTGAAGGTGAAGCCATAACACCACCGTGTCGGAAAAGAAGAAAGCCTCAGTTCTCCCGACCGGTGGAGCATGGCATTTGCGACTTGTTAGTCTTCTTCGGCAGCATGCGCGCCATGCTTGAATATCTTCCAAGTCCAGTCCGCCGCCGGGCTCAAGTGAGCTGCTTGCCACGCCAGAAACGCAGCAGAGATACACCGGAAAATCGCCAAGCATCTTTCTTTCGTGCCCGCCTCGATGTGCCCGCCTCGAATTCCCCCGTCTCGATTTCCCCCGTCTCGATGTCCCCGCTAAGCAAGCTTGGCAAGACCTGGCTGAAGGAGTCGCCCCAGGATCCACGTGTGGCTTCATGCTGAGGAGGAAATCAAGCGTGCCTGGCCGGACACTCGGCAGAGACGATCGGTCGGTTGTCCCGCCTACAAGTGCCTCCGTTACAAAGCTCGTACCGGCCTTGCATGGTCGATCGAGCAGTCTTGCGCATCGCTTCTAAACCTACTGAGTCAGGCGCGCCCCGCGGTGGGCGTGTGCTTTCGCATCTAGTCCCGCTGCAGTTCGAGCTGCGTCGCCAGTTCTTCCCAACGCGCAGTCAGTGCCTCGTGCTCGGCGCGCAGGCGGTTCAGTTCGGCTGACACCCGTTGCGCCTCTTCAGCGGTGGTGTAGGCGCCGAGCGCACTCTCGGCCGCAGCGATCTGCTCTTCGACTACGGGAATCTTCTCTTCCGCCTCCGCAACCTCATCCTCAAGCATCTTCAGCTTGATCGGGTTCAGCTTCTTCACCTGTACCTTCGGCTCAGCCTTCGCGACTGGCGCTGGTGCCGCAGGCGCCGGAACCTGCACGGACGTGGCCTTCAACGACTCCGCCACCTTTTCTGGTCCGCCCTGCTTCCTCCACAGGTAGTCCTCGTAGTTGCCCGGATAGATGTGCACCCTGCGGTCTTCCACCTCGAAGACTCGGGTCGCGAGCCCATCGATGAAGTAGCGGTCGTGCGAAACGAACAGAACTGTTCCGCTGAAGTTGCGAATTGCGTCAAGCAGCACGTCCTTGGCCCGGAGATCCAGGTGGTTCGTGGGCTCGTCAAGCAGCAGCATGTTAGCCGGGGACACGAGCATCTTCGCCATCGCGTAGCGGTTGCGCTCCCCGCCCGACAGCACGCCAAGCTGCTTGAACACGTCATCACCAGAGAACATGAAACACCCGAGCAGGCTGCGCAGCTCGACCACCGGCACCTTGGGCGCTGTGCCGGCGATATCGTCGAGCATCTTCGCCGAGCCGTCGAGGACCTTGTACTGGTCCTGGGCGAAGTAGTCTGCGAGCACATTGTGGCCCAGCCTGATCTCCCCCGAGGTCGGGGCCTCCAGTCCGCTCAACATGCGAATCAGTGTCGACTTGCCTGCGCCGTTGGCTCCTACGAGTGCAATCCGGTCGCCACGATCGATTTGAAAGCTCACATCATTAAGGATGTGCTTGGTTCCGCCATCAGGCGTGGGGTAGTCCTTGAACAGGTGATTGACCTCGATCACCGTACGGCCCGAGGCGGGCGGCTGCGGAATCGTGAAGTGGATGGTCGCCTCTTCCTCCGGCACCTCGATCCGCTCGATCTTTTCGAGCTCCTTGATGCGCGACTGCACCTGCTTGGCCTTGGTGGCCTGGTAGCGGAAGCGGTTGATAAAGGCCTCAAGGTCGTCGATGCGCTCGCGCTGGTTCTTGTATGCGTTCAGCAGCTGGGTCTTACGCTCTTCCTTCTGGACGACGTATTTCTCGTAGCCCCCGGTATAGAAGTGCGCGTGCTTGTTCCACACCTCGACGGTCTTCCCGACCGTCACGTCAAGAAAGTAGCGGTCGTGCGAGATCAGCACAAAGGCGTTTTCGTAGTTGCGCAGGTAGTCCTCAAGCCAGTTGCGGGTCTCGAGATCCAGGTGATTGGTGGGCTCATCGAGCAGCAGCAGACTGGGCTTTTCGAGCAGCAGCTTGGCGAGCGCAATCCTCATCTGCCAGCCACCCGAGAACTCTTCCGTCTTGCGCTCCCAGTCATCCTTCGCAAAGCCGAGCCCGCCCAGCACGGTACCCACCTGGTAGTCGAGCGTGTAAATATCGTTTGCGTGCAGCTCGTTTGAGATATGCGAGTAGCGGTCGGCCGCGGCCTCGTAGGCTGCGGACTTCGGGTCGAGGTCGCTCAGCTTGCCGGTCAGCTCTTCCGCTTCGGCCTCCATGCCGCGCAACTCGTCGAAGACGCTCAGGCACTCCTCGAAGACAGTCTTTCCGCGCATCGCGAGGCCATCCTGGGGCAGGTAGCCAAGCGTCATCCCCTTCGTCCGGCTCACCACGCCGTAGTCGAGCGATTCGATGCCGGCAAGGATCTTCAACATGGTCGACTTACCCGTGCCATTGCCGCCCACGAGCCCGGTACGCTCGTCGGGCGTGATCAGCCAGTTCACATCTTCAAACAGCAGCTTTGTGCCGAATCTCTTACCAGCGCCTGAAAGTTGTAGCATTGCTTCCATTTTCGCACCGCTGCCGCCACCTGGCCCGGGTCAAGGGAGAGACCTCAGCCGCCTGCCTCTGCTACCTTTGAGGTTCGGAGGGCGAGACGACAGGAAGCATGCCGGTTCAGCCACAACTCTTTCCCGATCCACCCGCCTCGCCCGAGGACACGCATCCTTCTGCACCCGGACAGGGGAGCCGGCCCGCTGCAGAAGCGGTCGCGCAGCCGGCACCAATCTGGCTGCAGCGCATGTCGCTCTTCGTGCTCGTGATCTTCTGCATCTACCTGGGCGCGATCGTTACCGTGCTGCCCTGGTGGACATCGGTGTGGGACCACAACCTCTTCTTCACCTCGCATCCGAGGCTTTGGGCTATTCTGCGGCTCGGGCCTACACGCGGCATCATCTCCGGACTGGGCCTGCTTGATATCTGGATCGGCATCTCCGAGGCGATTCATTATCATGACCAGCGCAGCTAGCAGGCGGTCCCCAACGGAGTCTCTTCATGTCTGACCAGCCCGCTCTGCTTCCCCGTGCGCCCCTCGCCTATCAGAATGACGCCTTCATCGACTCGCCGGACGGTCGGCTGCTGCGCATGATCGCTGAGTACCAGGAGCCGCTTGCCCGCTTCCGGCGCGAGCGGATCGCCGACACGGTCGTCTTCTTCGGCTCCGCGCGCTTTCGCTCGGCGGAAGAAGATCCCGCTGCGGATGCTGACACAGCCGGGTACTGGGAGGCCGCCCGCGTGCTCGCTCGGGATATCTCAGGGTGGGCAAGGCACCTGCCGGGACCGCGTCACCGGTTTGTGGTGACCTCCGGCGGCGGCCCGGGCATCATGGAGGCTGCCAACCGCGGGGCCTGGGAGGCGGGTGCGAAGACCATCGGCCTCAACATCAAGCTGCCCTTTGAACAGGAACCGAACCGCTACATCACGCCCACGCTCAACTTTGAGTTCCACTACTTCTTCATGCGCAAGTACTGGTTCGCCTACCTGGCAAAGGCGCTGGTGGTCTTTCCAGGAGGCTTCGGGACGCTGGACGAGATGTTCGAGATCCTGACGCTTGTCCAGACAAACAAGCTGGCCGGAAAGATCACCGTGATCCTGTACGGATCTTCATACTGGAAGGCGCTGCTGAACTTTGACTTCCTGGTGGAAAAGGGCGCGATCGCGGCCAAGGATCTGGAACTCTTCCAGTTTGTGGACTCCCCCGAGGAGGCTTTCGCGCTCCTGAAATCCGGGCTCGAACACTTTCTGCATGACGAAGCTCATGAAGCTCCACCCGCGAGTCCCGCGTTGAACGCGCAGGAGCTGCTCGGCCCCGATATCACTCCGACGCGCTGCTAAGTTCTCCTTCTCCAATCGACGATGACGGCAGGTACGCTTCGTCAAGGTGGGCTCTCCGCGGGCATTCCTCCTTTACTTCAGCCCTCAACCGGATCCAGCCCGAACACGCGATTCAGGTCCCGAAAGGGAACCAGGATCAGCCATCACAACAGATTTCAAGCCCCATTTTTGCTGCAGTCACACGACCTTCACATAACCCCGGTAACACTGTGGGTAATACGTTTTGGAGGTGTCCGTGAGCGTGAACTCCGTCTCCTACCTGTGGCGCGAACCCGCGGCAGCCAAGGGCTTCAGTACGGGCGTCTCGCTGCATTCGCATACCAGCCAATCGCGTGAAACCCTCGACTTCATCGCCGAGCTTTCAACCGACTTCGGCATTCTGCAGCCCATCATGCGCTGGGCCGAGGCGCGTTCGCAACGCTACTCGGGGATTCGTCCGGATTACGCCAGGTCGTACTGGACGCCTCCCCTTACGCCGCGCCTGGCCTTCGATCTGGAGCGGACGCAGATCGAAGAAACTCTGAGCCTGCAAGCTCTGGTTTCGATCTCGGACCACGATGATATCTCGGCTCCGCTGCTGCTGCGCTCGGTCCCGTCCGCGCGCCACATCCCGGTATCAGTGGAGTGGTCCGTTCCCTACGCCAACCCGTCCGCCCTGCCGGGTTCAAAGCCTACGGCGTTTCATCTTGGCGTGCATAATCTACCCTCCTCGACGGCCCAGCAGTGGATCGAGCGGCTTAACCTGTTCACAGCGATGGAAGTGGAAGGTCGTCCCAGGAACCTGCTCTCGGACCTGCTTTCGGAGCTGGATGCGCTGCCCGATGTGCTGGTGATCTTCAACCACCCGCTCTGGGATCTTTACCGGATCGGGCAGGATGCGCACGACGTACTGGTGAATGACTTCCTTGCGGCGCACGGGCAGTTCATCCACGCGCTTGAGCTGAACGGCCTTCGTGACTGGACCGAGAACCGCAACGTCCGGACGCTTGCCGGACAGTGGAACCAGCTTGTGATCTCGGGCGGCGACCGGCATGGCGTTGAACCAAACGCCAATGTGAACCTGACGGACGCGACCAACTTCAGCGATTTCGTGCACCAGGTGCGACGCGACCGGATGTCGCACGTGTTGTTCATGCCGCAGTACAAGCAGCCCTGGAAGCACCGTATTCTGCAGTCGACGCTCGATGTGATCCGCAACTATCCGCATTTTCCGGAGGGCCTGCAACGCTGGGATCAGAGGGTCTACAGCCCGGACAGCGATGGCAGGATCAAGCAGCTTTCGATGCTTTGGCCGGCCGGAGCGGAAGAAACGTCAACTGGCCGGCCGGGCCAGCCCCCGATCTATATCTCGGCCGTCATTTCGGCAGTGCGCCTGCTCGGCCGCGCACCCGTTTCGGGCGGCCTCCGCCTGGCATGGAACGACCGAAGCTCCATGCGAGCAGCCCTGACCGAGCTTGACGCCTGAGCAGGAGTCGCTTGCGATGGAGTGCCCGCCGCACACTCCGGCCCGGACAACCTTCGACACCTTGCCCGGGGCTGCCCTGAAGCACCTGCTTGAGAGGCCTGTACTTCACCTGGTAAACGACCTCTCAGCTCAGAGATGATCGCGAACTTCGCCGGACCGCAGGCACGGTGCAGGATGGTGCAGGTTGGTGCAACCCTGATCACCGGCTTTGTTGCCTCCGGTGGTTAAACCGGGGAACCCGCTCAAGGAAGTCCCTGTGACCTTCGCACGGTAAAGTAGACCGATGCAGCCAGCGCGCGTTGCCTTTTTCCCGGATTCTTTTCACGAGGTCAACGGAGTCGCGCATACCAGCCGGAACTTCGTCAGCTATGCCCACCGGCATCATCTGCCGCTGCTCTGCGTGCGCGCCGGGACGCGCGAGCAGGCGGTTGAGGACGAAGGCAGCGTCCGAACGCTCGAGCTGCCACGGTCTGCCGCTTCGGTGGGCATGGAAAAGGACCTGGCCTTCGATCCCGTCTTCTGGCGCCATGCCGATGTGATTGAAGACGAGCTGAGGCGCTTCAAACCGGACCTTCTGCATATGACCGGTCCGAGCGAGCTTGGCATCTTCGCCGCCTACTTCGCATGGAAGCTGAACCTGCCGCTCGCCGCCTCCTGGCACACCAATGTGCATGAGTATGCCGCGCGCCGCCTGACCTGGCTAACCAAGCTGATCCCGGGTGCGCTGGGCGAAACGACGAACGGCGCCATTGAAGGCGGCGCCCTGGACGTCACGCTGCGCTTTTATGCGCTGGCAGAGGTACTCTTCGCTCCGAATCGCGATCTCTGCGAGCTGCTCGAAAGGCGCACCGGACGTCCTTGCCAGCTGATGCAAAGGGGCGTCGATACCCGGCTTTTCTCCCCGGCGCACCGCACCCGGCGGCATCCTTCGCCCTTCCGGCTAGGATTTGTAGGACGGCTGTCGATCGAGAAAAACGTCGCGCTGCTGCCGCACATTGAACGCGAGATGACGGCGGCGGGAGTCGATGTGGAGTTGGTGATCATCGGTCACGGCGCGGAGGAAGTGGCACTTCGCCGGGAACTTCCGACAGCGACGTTCACCGGCGTCCTGCGCGGGCCGGCACTGGCCGAGGCCTACGCTGACATGGATCTGCTCGTCTTCCCTTCGCATACCGATACCTTTGGTAACGTGGTGCTCGAGGCGATGGCGAGCGGCGTTCCCGCCATTGTGACGCAGGATGGCGGTCCACGTTTTATCGTTGAGCAGGCTTCCACGAAGTTCGGACCGGCCGGCCTGGTGGTGCCCGACGAGGAGTTCTCTGGCGCGATTGCGCGGGTCGTCGGCGATCCGCAAAGGTTGTCCGCGATGCGCGAAAGCGCCCGGAACTACGCACTGACCTGCAGCTGGGATGCGGTCTTCGAACGCATCTACACCGCCTACTTGCCTTTGCTGCGTGATCGTGAGCGCGACCTGACAGCGGGTGCCGCAGCCGCCTCAAGTCCAGGCTGACGCAGCTCCCCCAGGTAGATGCCATACGCTGGCAGTTTGACCTGGGACGCTGTGTAGGAGAGGTCCGCCGAAGCCGCCGGAGAGGTCGATGACGACGCCGTCGCCAAGGGTCGGACACCCGAGGTTGCAGAAAGCCCAACACGACGGAGAGGCTCCTGCAAGGACAGGACCAGCGGGCGCGATGAGAGGCTAAGCACCACCATGACAGGCTGCTCGTTACGGTTCGTTGCGCGTCGCACCCATGCAACGACATCCGGGTAGCCAGTGTCGACGAGCGCCACGGAACCAGCCCGCAACGTGCCATTGCTGTGGCGCAACGCACTCAATTCCCGGTACCAGCTCAGCAGGGAGCCTTCGCCGGCCGCGGGTGCAGCGGATTGCTGCGGGGCGTCCCCGCCGTGCCCTTCGCCTTGCTGGCCAGTGAGCTGGCCACTCTCCTGACCGAAGTAGAGCATTGGCGCCTCACGTCCGGCGAAGAGGAGAGTCGCCACCATCTTCTGGAAGGCGAGTGCGACGGCCGGGTCGTTGACGTCTCCGAAACGGGCATGACTGCGGTTCCCCGGCGCATCGCTTGGCAGCACGGCATTGGCAACGCCTCCTGCCACGAGCACGCGCAGCCGCTCTGGGTCCCATGCGGCGATGTCCAGCAGACGATGGTCGATCGTCAATTGAGCTTGCCCGGTCGTCGCCTGGCTGGCGGCACGCAGCGAACCTCCATGCTGGCGGGAACCTCTACCGGCGATGCGCGGGACAGCTTCAATCGTAGACAGCCCAGGCGCGGGCGCGTCTACGAGCAGCACACGGTCACCTGAGAAGCCGGCGCAGAGTCGGCTCAGGGCATGCACCCGCTCCTGCTTGTCCAGTTCAGGAAGCGCGCCGGCGTCGTTCGGTGAGGTCAGGCGCAATCCACCCACGCCCTGGCCCAACCAGAAGCGACCAATTGCGAGGGTTTCTTCAGTACTCCGTGTAGGGACGAGTGGCAGTTCAATGATCAGGCGGATGCGGCGGCTTGCCGCCTCCTGCTCAAGGTGATCGAAGTCGTCGTTGGTTCCCAAAGCGGGATCGAAGCCGCCTTCGCCCGGCTTCCAGGTCATGGGTCCCAGGACCAGTGCATCCGGTCCAAGTGCTGCGAACGAGTCGAGGAGGTCGGCCACGCCCTTCAGGCCGCCTGTGCCCACGGCGTCTGCTTCCCTGAAGCGTGCCGGATCAAGTTCGAGGAAGACTGCATTCTTCCACCATGGATCGACCGTAATACCGGATCCGGCCCAGCCGCGATGCGCCAGCGTCTGCGCAGCGAGCGTCCGAGCGAGGCACGAGGGAAGTGTGAGCAGCACGCCTGCGACGATGACCGCAAGCCTGCCAACGCTGGCATTGAGCCCGTTTCTTTGCAAAAAGTCTGCTCCCCCATACCGATGCTAACGCGACCGCCCTGCTCGTCAACTCATCTCGCCAGTTGAATTGGCTGAACCCATAGCCTTCATGCGGGTAGCTCGCTTGTAATCGCTTTCCAAAAAAAATTATGAACTCAGACCATTCCGGTCCTTCTTCATGTACTCTGAATCTCAGACCAATGCAGTCCGATATTGAGCGCGTGCCCTGTCCACGCGCGCGGTCCCCGTAGGTGATCGCTCGGCAACCTGCGCCTCGGAGGATTTACCCCGCATGATTAAGAACCGGCAAAGTACACGCACCCCCCTTACTTCCGCATCTTCGCGCAGCCTGCAGGCCGCCGCACTGGCTACCGTTGCCGTTTGTGCTCCGTACCACAAGGCCACAGCGCAGGGTCCCTCCGCCGTGGAATCACCCTCCATGCCGATGGCAGCAGACCGTGCGCCAGTCGAGTTTCATATCGGCGCTGGATCTCTCCAGGAGGCAATTCATCAATTTGAGGCAGCGACCGGAATCCTGCTGCACTTCAACATCGCGCAGCCGACCGTTGGGGCGGTCGACCCGTTATCGGGGCTGCGGACGGCCGGGTTGAACGGCCTCTACACGCCGGAAGCGGCGCTGCATCAACTTCTGGATGGCTCAGGTCTCACCTTCCAGTTCGCCGACGGGTCAAACGCCAACGTCGGTATCCGCACCCGGGAGACGGTCAATGTGACCTCTTCGCTGCCGACGACCGTGGCGATGCAGAAGTTTACCGAGCCTCTGCTGGATACGCCGCAGACCATCGTCGCCGTGCCGGATTTTGTGGTGAAGGACGAGGGTGCGACCACCCTGAAAGACACGCTGCGCAATGTTCCCGGCATCTCGCTGGCGGCCGGTGAGTTTGGCGCACAAGGGGACAATCTCACGATCCGCGGCTTTACGGCGCGAAATGACATCTTCCTCGACGGCATCCGCGACTTCGGGAGCTACTATCGTGACGCCTTCGACTACGAGCAGGTTGAGGTGCTCGAAGGCCCCGCTGGCGTGCAGTTTGGCCGCGGCGCCACGGGTGGGGTAATCAACCAGGAGTCCAAGGTTCCCGAGACGCAGAAGCTGCTGGCCGTCCAGACACAATTCGGGACGAACCTGACGCGGCGATTGAGTGCCGACCTGAACCAGCCTCTGCCGCAGATCCTGGGCGGCTCAGCCCTCCGGGTGAACGCGATGGGGGTTGAAGGAAACATCGCCGAGCGCGACAAGGCGGAGATTCGCCGCTATGGCGTTGCGCCATCGCTTGCATTCGGGATGAACACGACCACCCGCACGACGTTGAACTACGTGCACCTGGTCGAGGACGATACGCCGGACTACGGGCTGCCCTGGTTCTATAACCAGTTGGCTCCGGGTGTGGATCGCCGGAGCTACTTTGGCTTCGGTTCGCCAGCAAACGGGTCGCGGAACTACCTGAAGACCGGCGACGACATCGTCACAGCGAAGGTGGATCACGACTTCGGCCACGGGTTGAACGTGCATTCGATCGCGCGCTGGGCCAGTTACCGGCGCCAGGCGCAGATTACCGAGCCGCAGATCTGTTCAAATGCCACGATCAGCGTGCCGGTTGGCGGCTTTGTCGCGGCCCTGCCAACCTCCTCGGTCACCGGGAAGACCTGCGCTTACACGCCGCAGACGAATCCCTCGGCCATCCTCGTCAATCGCAACCAGCTGCAGGTGAAGAGCGTCGAGGGCGATCTCTGGGACCAGACCGAGCTGACGGCGCGCTTCAGGCTCTTCGGGGTTCGGAACGCGTTTGTGGGCGGGGTCGAGGGTGGTCAGGAGATTTCGAATCCTGTGCGCAGCAGCTTCACCTACAACAAGCTGAACGTTGTGCCGTCTACGACGCTGATCCATCCGGATGAGGACCAGCTCTTCGATTCGCGCACGGCCTATGTGTCCTCGATCACACACACCAAGAGCAAAAGCGTTGGCTTGTACTTTGTTGACACGCTCCACCTGGGGCGGCTCTTTGAGCTGTCGGGAGGCCTGCGCTGGGACCGTTTCGACACGGGCTTCAACCTCTACGCTCCTGTGGTGCCGGCCGGCGGGACCCCGGTCACCGCGATCGCTCCCCTCTCGCAGGTGGTTGCGAAGCCTACCTTCCGCGCGGCCTTCGTCTACAAGCCGAGCACCCATGGCAGCGTTTACTTCGACTACGGCACCAGCTTCAACCCATCGGCCGAGACGCTGGCGCTGTCGGTAAGCACGTCTGTGCTGCCGCCCGAAGAGAACGAGACGTTCGAGGGAGGTGCGAAGTGGAGCTTCCTGAACGAGCGCCTGATGCTCGAGGGTGCGGTCTTCCGAACGACCAAGGACAATGCGCGCGAAACCGACCCGACGAACTCGAACAACATCGTGCTGGCCGGGAACCAGCTCGTCCAGGGCACCACGTTCTCGGTGGTAGGTCGCCTGCCCCGGGGCATGGACCTCGTCGCGGGTTATGCGTACCTCGACAGCTCGGTGCAATCATCGAAGTTCTTCCCCACCTCCGTCGGCTACCAGTTGGCCAATGTCCCGAAACAGACCTTCAATGTCTTCGTCACGCACCGGTTGCCGCTGCGCTTCAACGGGGGCTTTGGCAGCAACTACGTGGCCAGCCGGACGGCCAGTTCTACAGTTCCCTTTATGCCGCTGACCTTTTCTGGCGCGGAAAGCTTCGCTGCCGGCTCAGCGCCCTGCGGGTCAGCGGCCACGACCTGCTACCAGGTGCTTTCGACCGGGTTAAAGCAGGTGCCGGGATACTGGGTCATGAACGCGATGCTGAACCATCCCGTCACCGAAAAGATCAACTTCCAGGTGAACGTCAACAATCTTGCCAATAAGTTTTTCATCGACCAGCCGCATCCCAGCCATCTGGTCCCGGGGGAAGGTCTGAATGCCTTGGTGGGCGTGAACTTCAAGTTCTAAAGGCAGTGGCAAGGGAGTCAACGTCTCTCCAGATGGAGGCCGCGAGAGCTTCGCACCGTCTTCCGCTTCGCAGGAATCGGCCCGAACGCCAGTTAGCTGTCTTTCCGGTAGAGGAGGTTTTTCATGGCGGCGCGGCGTTCGGCGTTCGCTTCGTTTGCGATCTTGCGCTCCTCTGCCGTCATCTTCACCTTCGACTCGGTCTCCTCAGCCCTGGGCTCGCTACACTCCGGGCAACGATTGGCGAAGCCCGGCTTGTCCGGCTTCAGCTCAAACTCCTCTTCACATACCGCGCAGATCTTAATCGGGAACGCCATGACCCGATTTTACCGCTTTGAAAGGCTTGAACCATGCTCATCACCATCCCCAACATCCTTACGCCAGAGCAGGTTGCGCATGCCCGTGAGCGCCTGGCAGGCGATGACTGGGTGGACGGCAAAGTGACCGCCGGCTACCAGGCGCAGAACGTCAAACGCAACGCGCAGATTCCCGAGAACTCGCCCGTCGCAAGGGAGTTGGGTGAGCTCATCCTGGGCGCGCTGGCACGCAGTCCGCTCTTCATCTCGGCCTCGCTGCCACTGCGCATCTTTCCTCCGATGTTCAACAGCTACGCCGGTGGCCAGACCTTTGGCGCCCATGTGGATACCGCGATCCGGCAGTTTGCCTCGACCGGGCAGCGCATCCGGACAGACCTGTCGGCGACCCTGTTCTTGACCGATCCCTCCGAGTACGACGGCGGAGAGCTCGACGTTCAGGACACGTACGGAACGCACGCAGTGAAGCTTGCAGCGGGATCGCTGGTGCTGTACCCGGCGACCAGCCTGCATGCGGTGCGGCCGGTGACGCGAGGTGCACGGGTGAGCAGCTTCTTCTGGCTGCAGAGCATGATCCGCGATGACGGCCGGCGATCGCTGCTGTTTGAGCTCGACACGGCGATCCAGCACCTGGCCGCGGACCATCCGGATCATCGGTCGTCGCTGCCGCTGACGGGGGTCTATCACAACCTGCTGCGGCAGTGGGCGGAGATGTAGGCAATCGTCTAAACCACGACAAGGACGTCGACGAACCTCGGTCCATGGACCCCCTTGATGCGGGTCATCTCGATGTCCGCGGTAGCGGAGGGACCGGAGAAGAAGGTGGTCGCGAGGTGGGCTGTCGCCCCCAGCCGTGCGAAGGCCTCGGGCACTGACCCTACGATGTCCGTCGCTTGGACGATGCAGAGATGGTAGTCGGGGACGAGGGTAAGGGCGCGGCGCCCCTGGCCTGGGGCGTCCTGAAGGACGATGGTCCCGGTTTCTGCGACGGCGAGGGTTGCTGTGGTCATCACGCCATCTCCCGCGTCGAGCGACAGGACGCTTCCGGCAGCGTCTTCAAAAAAGTTAAACCCGCTCGGCAGCCAAAGCGGCGGAAAGCCTCGGGCAATGGCAATGCGCTGCTTGTTCCGCGTCGTCAGGATGGCTTCTATCTGGTCGCGTACCTGGTCGGCGGACGCCCTGTAGACGCCGGCGTCGTAGTCGTGGAGGCGGTCTTGCAGCTGCTCGAGCAAGTGAGCTTGGTCGCGCTCCTGCGAGTCTCGGCGGTACTCGCGATGGATGGCGGCCCAGCCCGCTTCAGGCGTGGCCGGGGCTGCTTTCAGGGCTCCGCGGACGCGGCGTAGTACGGCTTCCCGTGCGGTCTCAGCCATCGTCGTGCTCCGTGTTACGAGAGGCAGGCATCTGGCGGTGTATGCGCGCTCCGCCGGCACGTTCGCGTTCATCCCACCATTCGCGGAACGTCTGCTTCGGCATCTTTCGCAGGTCGCGTACGCTGGTCCAGCCGCCTGCGAAGCCGGGAAGCCAGGTGATCCAGCCTTCGCGATCGACCAGCGGACTTTCTGCGAGACGCCCCAGGCGCTGGGCGGCGCGCAGTCGGCCTTCGCTTTCGAAGACAGAGGCCATCAGCTTCATGGCGAGCGCCTCAGGGTTCAGCGCTCCCAGGCCCCGGGTCTCGCGCTCAACGACCTGGTGGCGGAGGTGGATGAGCACCTCCGGGATGTTGATCTTCACCGGGCACACCTCGTAGCACGCCCCGCACAGGGACGAGGCGTACGGCAGCGAGCGGGCGTGCTCCATCTGCTGCAGCTGCGGCGTCAGGATGGCGCCGATCGGGCCTGCGTAGACCGAACCGTAGGCGTGGCCGCCGGTCTGCCGATAGACCGGGCATGCGTTCTGGCAGGCGCCGCAGCGGATACAGGCAAGGGTTTGCCGCGACTCTTTGTCGGCGAGGATCTCGCTTCGGGAGTTATCGAGCAGGATGACGTGAAAGGCGCTCGGGCCATCACCCGTGTGGACGCCGGTCCAAAGCGAGTTGTAGGGGTTCATGCGCTCGCCGGTAGCGGAGCGAGGCAGCAGCTGCAGAAAGACCTCGAGATCCTGATAGCGCGGAATGACCTTGTCGATGCCGGCGACGGTGATCAGGGTCTCAGGCAGGGTAAGGCACATGCGGCCATTGCCCTCCGACTCGACGACGCAGACGGTGCCGGTCTCGGCGACCAGGAAGTTGGCGCCGCTGACCCCGGTTCTTACGCGGAGGAACTTTTCGCGCAGGAACTGCCGGGCGGCCTCGGCGAGGTCGGCGGGACGTTCGCCCAGCTCCGGCAGGTTCATCTCGCGCATGAAGATCTCGCGGATCTGCTGGCGGTTCTTGTGCAGAGCCGGAACGACAATGTGCGACGGCAGGTCGTGGCCAAGCTGGATGATGAGCTCGGCGAGATCGGTCTCGTAGACGTGAACGCCGGCAGCTTCGAGCGCCTTGTTGAGCGAGATCTCTTCTGTGGTCATCGACTTGATTTTGATGACCTCCTGGGAACCGCTCGCAGCGACCAGCCGTGTAACGATCTGGCGTGCCTCTTCAGCGTCGCGCGCCCAGTGAACAGTGCCCCCGGCAGCGGTGCAGTTGCGTTCGAACTGTTCCAGGTAGAAGTCGAGATGCGCCAGGGTGTGCTGCTTGATCTGGCGCCCGGACTCGCGCAGTTCCTGCCAGTCCGGCATCTCGTCGACCACCACGCGGCGCTTGTTCTGGATGACGCCGGTGGCGTGGCGAACGTTCTTGCGCAGCTGGGTGTCGGTGAGCAGATCCTTGGCGGCGACCTGGAAGGAGGGCACGCGTGCCGGGTCGAAGGTGATGAGGCTCATCGTGCGTCGTCCTCAGTAGCCGCGGTACTGGCGAGTATCTCAGCAAGATGCATCGTGCTGACGCCGGTGCGCTGGCGATGCAGCGAGCCTTCAATGTGCATCAAACAGGAGTTGTCGCAGGCGGTGCAGAGCTCGGCCCTGGTGTTGAGGACAGACTGCACCTTTTCGGCCAGCATGGCGCTCGACACCTCGGCGTTCTTGACAGCGAAGGTGCCGCCGAAGCCGCAGCAGACCTCGGGCGTATTGAGCTCGACAAGTTCAAGCCCGCGAACCTTGCGCAGAAGGCGCAACGGGCCATCGCCCAGGCCGAGCGAGCGCAGGCCGTGGCAGCTTGCGTGGTAGGTGACGCGATGCGGAAAGTAGGCGCCCACGTCTTCCATGCCGAGCCTTTTGGTAAGGAACTCCGAAAACTCCCAGACCCGCGGAAGCAGGGCGGCGACCGCTTCGACCAGCCGCGGGTCACCGATCCGTTCCGCCATCAGCGGGTAGTGTTCGCGCATCATCGCAACGCAGGAGGAGGACGGGACAACGACCGCCTCGCTGCCTGCGAACTGGGTGACGAAGCGCTGCAGCAGCGGCAGCGCTTCGTCCTGGTAGCCGGTGTTCCAGTGCATCTGGCCGCAGCAGGTCTGCCCTGCGGGGAAGATAACGGTGTGGCCGAGCCGTTCGAGCACCCGAACCACGGCCTGACCCGTGCCGGGAAAGAGGGTGTCGTTATAGCAGGTGATGAAGAGGGCGATGTTCACGTGAGCTTCCGGGGGTGTGGCGTGGATCGGCAGCGGCAAGGCAGGC
>CAXTUS010000077.1:0-15955 GCA_964247475.1 uncultured Acidobacteriaceae bacterium
GGCTTCTGTGCCTCTTCAAGCTGCTTCATCGCTGCGGCTACCTGCTTTTCCGCCTCGGCGATCCGCTGCTTGACCTCGGCCGAGGAAGCCTGGTGCGCGGCGTCGTCGATCTCGCGCCGGAACTCCGGCGAGTTCAGGCGCGCCATCTCGCGGTCTACCTGCTTTTGCGCCTGCTCCATCTGCGCCTTGAATTCTGGACTGTTCAAACGCGCCATCTGCGCCTTGAAGTCCTCGCTGTTGAACTTCGCCATCTGTTCGGCCATCTCTTTCTGCGCCGTGGCCATGTCGATCTTCGCGCCTTCCACATCCTTCTTCATCTGCTCCATCTGCGCCTTGAACTCAGGGCTGTTTACGCGGGCGTGAGCCTCGGCGATCTCCTTCTGAGCACGAGCAACATCGCGCGCAGCCCGGGCAAGGTCACGCTGCACATTCGCCTCAATCTTCTTCCTGGCATCGGGAGATAGATCGGCCTGCTGATCATCCCAGACGTCAAAAGTCCGGCCATTCGCGCCCACCCAGCGATGCTCGTACCTCCCTTCGCCCACCACAACATTGCCCGACATGGCTGGAAGCGGCGGCAGCGGAGCCGTTTGGGGCGGCGGCAACGGCGCAAGCGGTTCAGCCGCGGGCACTGCAGGCACCGGAGGCACAGCCTGCGCAGGAGCCACCGGTGCCGCCTCCACGCGAGCCGCATCCACAGCCTGCACAGGCGCGACCGGGGCGACCGGAGCGACAGCCGCGACCGGGGCGACCACTCGAGGAGCCGATGGTTCAGACACCGGTTCAGCACTGTGCGGAGCCTCTGACACCGAGGCCTCAGGCATCGGCGAAACCTCAGCCGGCTTTGCGGGCTCGGCCTTCGCCGCCTGTTGCGCCATCACCGGAGACAGGTGAAAGCTCCCCGCTGCCACCAGGGCGCCGCACAAGGCGAGCGAACCCACGCCACGCCGCAGCCACATCTCACGGCTCGTCAAATCACGCTTCAACTCGGTCAGCTTCATCACACGCTCCTCCAGTTTGTTGCTGCGAAAAAGTCCCAGGCCATGCGCTTCGAAACCATCCTGGCCAACGCCAAGCATCCTCTGCGCCAGCCCCAGCAGCGACCGCGCATACACCACCTCAGATCGCATCGTGCGCGCCGCCATCTCATCGCACGCCATCTCTCGCGTGTTTGAAACCTGGCGCGACACCCCGTGAGCCGCCGGGTGCCAGGCAATCGGCAGCAACGCCACCTGGCAGAGCGCGTTCACCACCGGGTCGCGCCGGCGAAGATGGGCAAGCTCATGGCTGATCGCGGCTTTCTGCTCCGACGGCGAACAGCGCCAGAAGTCGAACGGCAGCATGATGACAGGCTTGGCGATCCCCACCAGCAGCGGGCTGCGCACACTCATCGACCAGCGCAGAGCGGGCAGCGGTACCTTCATCTGGGCCGCTACCTGCTGCCACACCTCGCCCTGCGCCTCTTCAATCGCATACGCGGTCGAGTCACACACCAGGCGATGCGCCCCGTGCCAGCCCATCACCAGGCGAAGCAAGGCAAGCCCAACCACTGCGGCGTAGGACCAGGCGATCCCGCTCACTGCGCGCCCTGACAGCTGCAATGGCTGCACCCTTGCACGCCATCTCGCGCTACCACGCTGCGGCTGAGACTGAGACTGAGACTGAAGCTGAGGCTGAGGCTGAGGCTGAAGCCGGGGCACTGAAATCATCGCCACTTCAGGCACCGCACCGGCTCGCGGCTGAGGCAAGGGTATTCGCGCGACGACCTCCCCGCCCCCTGCAACGATCGTCGAAGCGCCGCGCTTCACCCCGCTCGCCGGCAGGGCCACGCACACCGCCAGCACCAGAAGCCATACCCGATGCTCGGCTGCCGCGCCTACCCGGTGAAGCCGCAGCAGAAGCCACGCCGCACCCGCCACCAGCGGCACCTGCCACGTCGCATTCAGCAGGTACTCGACCACTGTCTGTTCGCTCATGACTCACCTCGCTCGGCCTCGGCCAGCCGCTTCGCCACCCGCTCCAGCTCCTCGGCCGTGATCTGTCGGGTATCGACCATGGCCATCAGCATGGCCTCGGGAGAGCCGCCAAACATGCGCCGTACCAGATCGTGCAGCGCGCCACCGGTCGCCCGCTCGCGGCTGACAGACGCCTTGTAGCGGAAGGCCCGTCCCTCCTGCTCCCGCACCACTTTCTTCTTGCGTAACAGCACGTTCAGCATCGTCTGCACGGTGGTGTACGCCAGCTTTGCACGCAGCTTCGGCAACACGTCAGAGACCGTGCAGCCGCCCTCCTGCCAGAGCACCTGCATAATCTCCAGCTCGAGCGGCGTCAACGCTTCGCTCTTCTTCGACAACGTCATCCTATAACTCCTAACCACTTAGGACATAATCGCCGAGGCGCTCGGTCCTGTCAACTAAAGAATTAGGAGATTGAGCTGCTCCGCCAGTCTCAAGCCCGCCGTTATGGTTATGGAGCGATCACCTCGCCCGGGCCCTCCGCCCAATAGCTGCTGCGCGCCGCCACCTTCAGGTTCGGACGGTCCTTCAGGTAGAGCGACACCGCATGCACGCCCGGGTGCGGATTCACCGGATGAAAGCTCAGCACGTACCGGTTCGGGATGTGATTGGTCAGCGTCTGCAGGCCCTTCTCGAGGTTCTTTTCATTGCTGAAGGAGAAGTACTCACCCCCCGTCAGGTGCGCCACCGTCTCCGGCACATTGCGCTTCAGCTGGTTGGCAAAGGCGATCGCCGCCATCTTCGCCAGGCGCAGCGGTGGCAGCAGGTCGCTCGCGCAGTCGTAGGCCTGGACCGCGCGCGTCTTCTGCTTCGTCTTGTCTTGATCCGGGTCGCGTCCCATGCAGCCATGCTCCGGGCCCGGCTCCGTGCTGTTGAACTCCGCAGCCTCGTGCCGCTCGTCCGCCTTCGTTGAAGAGAACGCGAAGCTGTAGATGGACGTATTCGTGTCGCTTACCGCGCGCAGCGCATCGGCCACCTTGAGGTGACTGCCATGGTCAATCGTCTCGGTGAAGGTGACGATCGCCCGCCGGTAGCGCGGCGGTTGCTTGCGAAGCAGGTCGACCGAGAAGCCGAGCCCGTCGAGGATCGCCGCCTTACCATCGCCTGGACCGATCTCGCGGATCGCCTTGTCCACACGCGCCATATCGGACGTAAATGGCTGCACCAGCGCGGGCTCGCTGTCGAAGCCCACCACCGCCACGGTGTGTTCCACGTTGCCCACCAGCGCCTCAATCATCTCGCCCAGCCGGGTGTAGCCGTCCAGGTGCTCCGCGCCCGACCCACCGGCCTCGATCACCACCACCAGCGCCAGCGGCTGGCGGTCCGTGTCGTCCTCAAGCCGCAGTGTCTGCGGCACCCCGTCATCGGTCAGGGTAAAGTCCTCCGCCTTCAGCGTGAAGACCGGCTCCTTATCCTTCGTGCTTACGAGTGCCGGCACCAGCACCAGCGACGTACTCGTCCGCAGGGTCGCCGTATCAGTCTGCGGCACCGACTGCGCGGCCCCCGAAACTGCCGTCTGCGTAGCCTCCTGCGCAGCCGCCGAACCTATCCAGCATGCCGCCAACCAGATCACGAGCCCGAGTTTCATCCTGACGTCCCTCGCACCAAACCAACAGCGCCAGTATAGAAGTTGCCATGCGCCGTTATCCCTCGTCATGTGCGCTCTTGGCAGAAGCGTTCTTCAGGAAACCGCGCGGTATAAAATGACCCATGGGCGTCATCGGATCGAACGATCCCCGGCGCACTCCCACCGAAGCAGACCCCGGAGCACCCATACCCGTGAGCACTCAGCAGCGTCAGTCCGCCGTCATCCTCGGCGCCCAGTGGGGCGACGAAGGCAAGGGCAAGATCGTCGACGTCCTTTCCGAGAAGTTCGATGTCGTCGCACGTTACGCCGGCGGCCATAACGCAGGTCACACCGTCATCATCCACGGCAAGAAGTTTGTCCTGCAGCTGATCCCCTGCGGCGTCCTGCGCCCGGGCTGCAAGGGCGTCATCGGCAACGGCGTCGTGCTCGATCCCGCAGCCTTCCTGTCGGAGGTGAAGAAGCTCCGCGAGGCCGGCCTCCCGGTCGATTCGCAGCTGTTCGTCTCGGATCGCGCTCAGGTCATCCTGCCCTACCACCGGATGATCGAGCTCGCCGCCGAGACCGCACCCGGCCGCACCCCGATCGGCACCACGCGCCGCGGCATCGGTCCCGCCTATGAGGACAAGATCCATCGCAACGGGCTGCGCGTGATCGACCTGCTCAACAACTCGCTCCTGCGCACCCACATCCAGAACGCCTGCCACGAGAAGAACACCATCGCCCACGCCCTCTTCGGCACCGAGCCGCTGGATCCGCGCGCCATGTACGAGGAGTACGCACGGCTTGCCGAACAGGTCGCACCCTTCGTCACCGACACCGCCGTCCTGCTCAACGATGCTATCTCGAACGGCCAGAAGATCATGTTTGAAGGCGCCCAGGGCGCGTTGCTCGACATCGATCACGGAACCTACCCGTTTGTCACCAGCAGCAGCTCGACCGCAGGCGGCGCCGTCACCGGAACCGGCGTTGGCCCCACCCGCATCGGTACGGTCATCGGCGTCACCAAGGCCTATGTCACGCGCGTCGGCGAGGGCCCTTTCCCGACCGAGATCGATGGGCACTCCGCCGAATTGCTCCGCGCCCGGGGTCAGGAGTACGGCGCCGTCACCGGGCGTCCGCGCCGCTGCGGCTGGCTCGACATCCCGCTGCTGCGCTACTCGAACATGATCAACGGCACCGAATGGCTCGTCGTCACCAAGATGGACGTCATGGACCAGTGCGCCGAAATCCCCGTCTGCACCCACTACGAGATCGACGGCAAGGTAACCGATCACGTGCCGGCAGACATCCGCACCTTCAAATCGATCAAGCCCATCTACACCACCCTCAAGGGATGGAACGAGTCCACAGAAGGCATCACCGAGTACGATAAGCTGCCGAAGCTTGCCCAGGATTACCTGAAGTTCATCGAGAAGGAGACCGGCGCGAAGATCGGCATGATCTCCACCGGCCCCGACCGCACCCAGACCATGAACCTGCCCGACTTTGAAGCCGCACTCACCGCGTAACCCTGATCGAATCTGCCCTGGAAATACTGGAGTGCCATGCTCAGCTTCACCGTCCGTATGCGCTTTGAAGAAGACGACCTCGAAGCCATCAGGAAACACCTTATCGCGCTGACCGCCGGCTCCCGCAAGGAGCCCGGCTGCGTCAGCTACATCTGCCACTTCATCACCGATTCGCCTACCACCGTCTTTATCTACGAGCAGTATCTGGACGACGTCGCTCTCGAAGCGCACCGGCAGACCGCCCACTTCAAAGAGCACGCCATCGGCGGCCTCTACCAGCGGATGAAAGAGCGGCACATCGAAAACCTCTCCGCCGTGGCCTGATTTGGGACCGCAGGCGCGATGGCGGCGCAGTCTCCTTTGACTCCCGGGATGCAGCGGCTTACTATCCCCGGTAAGTCAACTTATGTATGGCACCAGGCCGCAAAAGCGTCTTTCCGTCCTCCTCGCTCTCGCGACCGTGCTTGTGCAGGTCGCCCCCGGCGCACATGCCGGCCTGGCGCACCACCCTCAGAAGCACACCAAGCAGCAGGTAGAGGATCTCGAGGCGGATTGGCGCTCCGCAACCCTCGGGGGTGACATTCAGGCGCTCGACCGGATGCTCTCTGACGACTACGTCGGCATCTCCTGGACGGGCGAAGTCAGCACCAAGGCCATGCAGCTCGACCACGTACGCACCCGCTCCTACTTCATCTCGCGCATGAACGTCAGCGATATGAAGGTCAAGCTCGTCGGCAATGTCGCCATTGTCACCGCGCTGGCCGACGTAGAAGGCAGCAGCAATGGGGTCGCGATGAAAGGTCTCTTTCGCTACACCCGCGTCTACCAGCGACTGCCGACTGGAAGCTGGAAGATCACGAACTTCGAGGTCACCCGCGCCAGCGGCCCTGAAGCTCACACGCATCACTGAACGGTCTTTCCATCCGGAAACAGCAAACCCGTCGTTGCCGACGGGTTCAGGTCCAAGGGGATGTTCAGGTAATGCGTCCGGGCGGTCCGGACTTACTTCGCTGCGCAAGCGCTTAGCTTATGCGATCTTTGCCGCAAGTGCCGACATCTCAGCTTTCAGCAGAGATCCGCGCAGGTTCAGGGCAAGCAAACGGCGCTCAAGGGAACGCGTCGTACCGGTGATCTTGGCGTCTTCAGACTCTTGCGGCATCCGTGCGAAGCGGCTCTTTGAAAGGGCCGCGGCGCGTGCCGAACCTGCCGAAATCATCATCGGCCGATGTGCTCTTGTCATCAGATTTTGCGCAAACCGGGAACTTTCAACTGGTTTACGCAACGAGGAAGGGAATCCATCGTTGATATTTGACATAAGACTCTCCGGTTCATCCCATCAACGGACTATGCAGTACGTAACATAGCCTGATTACTTCGATGCTTCCCGAATAATCATTGTTGCTTGCGAGGTTCAAAGCTTCGTGCTTTCCTCTTCTGGGAATACTGTCCTGAATCTAGACCTTAATCGCTCCCACGTCACGTCCAAAGTCTCCGGCAGGATGCGAGTTTCCGCCGTGACCGTCATAAAGCTGGAATCGCCGAACCAGCGCGGCAGCATATGAACGTGCATATGCTGCGCCACTCCGGCACCTGCCGCCTCACCCAGGTTAAGCCCCAGGTTCACGCCATCGGGCTGGTAGACGTCCCGCAGCACTGTCTCCATACGCTGAGCCGTCTCAATCGCCTCCGTCGCCTCTTTCGGGTCGAGTTTTGCGAGCTGATCCGTGTGTCGATACGGAACGATCAGGATATGGCCGCTCGAATAGGGAAAGCGGTTCAGACAGATGAAGCAGTTCTCGCCCTGCGCCACAACGAGCCCTGCCTTTTCAGCGTCCGCGATCCCACCCTCCATTCCCCACCGGACTGAACGGATCAGGTTGCAGAACACACAGCCCTGGTCCTCTCCCGGCCAGTCAGCGAGTTCGGCGGGCACCCCTTTTCGCTTGTCCTTGGTCGCGCCGGTAATGTAGCTGTAGCGCCACGGGGTCCATAGACGATCCATGAAGGCCAGTATATGCAGCGGACAGGAAGACGTTTTCGCATCCTCAGGCCCGGGCTTGAATCCAATCCGGGAGAGCGGCCAAAAACAAGCAGTGACAAGCATTGACGGCCTCCTTACCGGTTGATATTCTTTTCACTGAGTTACTGCGTGTGGGATCCAGCTGCAGCCGCTCCGTTACACTCTGCCAATCCGTCATTCCTGTGTGCGATGCCTGCCCGGGGACTCAGTTGTTCGGCTCGATGCCTCCCGTAAAACCGGAGACCTCCACTCCGAAGTCTCCAGCCTCCAGGCGAGCCCACTCAGCGTGAGGCACGTAGGACGCAGAGGTTTTTGGATCCCGGAGCCCGCGACACATGGTAGACGACCATAATCCTGAGTACATCGAGAGCAAACCCCTGAACACCGAAATCGAAACCCTAGCGCCCGAAGCGACAGAGGAGCATACCTCCCTGTCATCCGATTCCACCTCAACCCCCACCGAGAGCACGACTCCAGAGGCCTCCACGCAGACGCCTTCAGAGAACCCTGCCTCCGGTCAGATTGCCCCTTCTCTCTCGGCCTCGACGGAAGAGCCCGAGCAGGGCGATCAGGACTACGACGACTCTGACTTCGCCGCCGCCCTCGCCAGCTTTGACCGTGAGCAGGCTGTTGAATCCGCAGCCGCGCAGAACCTGACCGCAGAAGAGGTCATCGTCACGGGAACCGTCGTCAAGATCACGGACAAGCACGTCGTGGTCGATATCGGTCTCAAGAGCGAGGGTCTGCTTCCGCTCGACCAGGTGCTGAATCTGGAAGGAACGTCCAAGTTCCAGCCCGGCGACCAGGTTGAGGTGGTAGTCGAGCGCGAAGAAGCGCATGGCGGCGGTTACATCGTTTCGCACGAGAAGGCCCTGCGCCACAAGGTTTGGGACAAGCTGGAAGAGGCCGCCAACTCGAAGACTCCGGTTAAGGGGATGGTCATTTCGCGCGTCAAGGGCGGTCTCACCGTCGACATCGGGATCAAGGCATTCCTTCCCGGCTCGCAGATCGAGGTGCGGCCAGTTCGCAATCTTGACGGCTATGTCGGCACCGAGATCGAAGTCCGTGTCATCAAGCTCAACAAGAAGCGCGGCAACGTCGTCATCTCCCGCAAGGAGCTGCTCGAGGAAGACCAGAACGCCAAGAAGGCCGTGACGCTCGCGACCCTCGAGGAAGGTTCGATCCTCACCGGCACGGTCAAGAATCTGACCGACTACGGCGCGTTCGTTGATCTGGGCGGCCTCGATGGCCTGCTGCACATCACCGACATGAGCTGGGGACGTCTGACTCACCCGCGTGATCTGGTCAACGTGGGCGACGAGATCCAGGTGAAGGTGTTGAAGTTCGACAAGGACAAGCAGCGCGTCTCGCTCGGCTTCAAGCAGCTCACGCCTGATCCGTGGCTCGACGCAACGGAGCGCTACCCGATCGGCGCGCAGGTACGCGGGCGCGTGCTCTCGGTCACCGACTACGGTGCATTCGTCGAGCTCGAGCAGGGCATCGAGGGACTCGTTCACGTCTCCGAGATGACCTGGTCGAAGCGGATGAAGCACCCGTCAAAGATGGTCAAGCCCGGCGATGAGGTTGACACCATCATCCTTTCCGTCAATCCGAACGACCGCCGCATCTCGCTCGGCATGAAGCAGCTCCAGGACAATCCCTGGGAGCAGCTTGAGGATAAGTACCCGACCGGCGCCATCATCGAAGGCCGCGTCCGCAATCTGACGGATTTCGGCGCATTCATCGAGATCGAAGACGGCATCGACGGGCTCGTCCACGTCTCGAACCTGAGCTGGACCAAGCGCATCAAGCACCCCTCCGAAGTTCTCAAGAAGGGGGAAAAGGTCCGCGCAATCGTGCTCGGTGTCGAGCCCGAAAACCGTCGCCTCTCGCTTGGCGTCAAGCAGCTGCAGCCGGATGTCTGGGATACCTTCTTCGCCCAGCACCGCATCGGCGATGTGATCAAGGGCAAGGTGCTTCGCACGGCGCAGTTCGGAGCTTTCGTCGAGATCGCTGAAGGCGTCGAAGGTCTCTGCCACGTCTCTGAGGCGGTGGATGACACCGGCAAGCCGGTCGATCTGAACGTGGGCGACGAGCACGAGTTCAAGATCGTCAAGATGAACCAGGAAGAGAAGAAGGTCGGTCTGTCGATTCGCGCTGTTGGCGAAGAGGCAAGCCGCGCCGAGGTCGAATC
Organism: uncultured Acidobacteriaceae bacterium; assembly: GCA_964247475.1. Taxonomy (GTDB): domain Bacteria; phylum Acidobacteriota; class Terriglobia; order Terriglobales; family Acidobacteriaceae; genus Edaphobacter. The sequence continues at coordinate 9,326 of CAXTUS010000077.1, forward strand.
CTACAAGGAGCGCGAGCAGGGCTCAGGCGGCGGCGGCAACAAGGGCAAGGGCGGCGGCGGCAACAAGCCTGGCGGCGGCTCTTCTTCGTCCTCGTCTTCTTCCACCACGCTCGGCGACCTGCTCAACTGGAAGCGCGCTGAACGCGAAGACGCTGAGTCGAACGACTAAGCAGTCAGCAGCGAAAGGAAAGGGCCGCCCAGCTGGGCGGCCTTTTTACTGGTCCAACGACAAAACACCTTCAGCGCGCCAGCGCCCAGTACCCCACGAAGTGGTCGCCGCCTGCGATCAGGGCTCACTTGCACCCGTAAGCCCTCAGCGCCCGGTCCCGCCCGCCACATCACCCTTCCGAGCCTCGGTGACTGGCGCCTGCAGCCCCTGAAAAGCCGCCCGCAGCAGATCACCGGCCCCTGTATCCTCGCCCAGCTCCCAAGCCATGACGCCCCCCAGCCGCTGCTGCCGCACATACTCCGCCTTGAAGCGGATCGAGATCGGATCGTCATAGGTCCAGAAGACATCTCCATCAAACAACCAGGGTGACTGAGACCCTGTGTCCCGGTGGAGCGTTGAATCAGCCGTCTTCCCCGCAATCTCCCGGTAAGGATGGTCCCCGCGCATCCCTTCGCCCTCCTGGAAGAGACCGTCGCCCTGATCCTCGACATTGTGCCAGGCGTATCCATAGAAGGGCACCCCCAGCAGCAGCTTGCCGGCCGGCACACCAGCCGCTACAAACGCCTCGACTGACCTCTGCCCTGTGCCTCCAGGCTGCCCATCCGGTAGCCGCAGGGGTGCATGGAAGCCCGTCCGTTTGCTCCAGGGGCCGCTCATGTCATAGGTCATGAGGCCGATCTGATCTACCAGCGCGCTCACTGCCGTCAGGTCCTGGCCGCCTGCCATCATCGGGCTAGGGCCCACTGCAATCGTAAGCAGCAAGCCCGGACGCACCGCGTTCATCTGCCTGCGAAATTCGCCAAGCAGCGCTACAAAGTTGTCGTTATTGTCGACGCCCGGGTACTCCCAGTCCACATCGATCCCGTCGAAGAGTGGTCCGATGTTTACCCCGGCATGAACCTGGCCTTTCAGGAACAGGTTCACGCAGGAGGCGACGAATGCCTCGCGCTGTGCGGACTGCGCATCCGCTGCAAAGTCAGAGGCACGGCCCTCGAGCGAGATCACGAGCTTCAGCTTGGGATAGCGGCGCTTCAGCTTCAGCAGCTGGTTGAAGCCACCCTTCAACGGCTGCGATGGATCATCTGCCTTGCCGTCGATGCTCTGCTCTGCGGTGTACGCAAGGTCGGTATCGGCATGCGGGTCGGCGACCGAACACCGGCCACCCGTCACGAAACCCTGGGCATAGTTCAACTGCGACAGCATCGAGCCGCCGTCAACCTTCACCAGATCTTTCAGCAGGTAAGGCTGCTCATCATAGAGCCCCCACTGCGGAAAGTACCCTACAAGCAGCGGCTGCTGTGCCATGCCTGCCGGTACCAGCAGGCCCATGAGTATGCACCATGCAATACCTACAATTTGCCTCCTCACCCACACAGCTGGCATCAGACCCGATCCTCAGGTGATCAGACGCATCATTTGCCGCAATGATGCAGGCGTGCCAGGGTGAAGTTTTGATCTAGTCCGAAACGGCCACGGCGTCAGGCAGATCTTTTTCAAAATGGAGCAGCTTGACCCGTAAGCTCGCCGCCTCAGCGGGTTGGACCGCATACCAACTGATGGTCCTGTCACCAAGCTGCTGCTTCTCGGGCACGGTCCAGCGACGGACCCTCAACCAGGAGTCGGGCAACGGAGGCCCACTTAGGACGGGGATCGAAGGCTCCTCCGCAAACCAGGAGTCATACACGACAGCCACCTGGACCTGCCGGTCGCGGCTGAGCTCGTCGATCAGCTCCGTCCTGAAGTCGTCGTCGCGCTTCGCCTCGAACACCTTTGCGTTGGCCAGCCCAACCAGGTCCAGCGTATGGAGATCCCCAAGGTAGTTGATCGCACCGATATCATTGGCGGCGACCGATCCCCCCGGGTAGGCAGCGCTGAGGAAACGCGCCATCTGCCATTGCTGCAGGAAGATCGCGCGCGAGTACTCCGGCAGCAACGTTGCCGCCAGGTAGCTGCGCATCATCAGCACAACAAGGCACATGGCCAGCGGCAAGCACGTGCCAAGCTTCCAGGCATCACTCAGCCTCTTCATCCGCGGCAGCCCAGCGGCAAGCACGATGCAGGCGGCACCTACCAGGTACGTCTCGTATCGGAACGCCCAACCCACATCGGCTGTCGCAACGTGCAACAGGGCCGTGCCCGCCAGGACAGCCAGCATGCCAGCCAGCCGCCGCTCGCGCCGCCGGAGAGGAAACATCAGCACCAGCAGGCCAGCCGCCAACAAGGGGACATGAGGTCCCCGTACCGCATTATTGCGGACCACAAAAAGCAGTCCGCTCAGCCGCTCGGCCAGGCTCAGCCCCGTCACCTTCAGCCCCTTGATCGCTACCGAGTTGGGCAGCCAGTAGCCCCCGTGCATAGTTGAGAAGGCGGCGTAAAGCCCTACCGGCACCCATGCGGAGACGCCGACGACCGCCGCGCGCAGGTAGCGGCCGCGGAGCAGCAGCACCAGCGTCCCCACCGCCGCCATCAGGACTCCTTCGTAGCGGACACCGCACATGACGGCCGTGATCAAACCGATCAGCCAGAGTGCGGCGCCGCGTTCGCCTTCACCAGCGACTGTGCCGGCCTGCTCGGCGCCAGCGTCGAAGTACTCGAGAAAGAGCAGCGTCAACAGCAGGTGCAGGGAATGCTCCATGCCGAGCGCACCTACTGCAAACAACGGCGCCAGCAGCACCATCGCCAACAAGCCAGCGGTCTGATGCCTGACGCGGAACGACCTCAGGATCCGCGCACCCACATAGAGCGCACCTAACCCGAAGCCCGCGGAGAGAAGAAGCGGCGCATACCGATTGACGCCGAACAGACGATACACCGCTGTAAGCACCAGGATGTAGAGGGGCGAAGAGGTCGAGGAGCTGAACTCGAACGGCGATACGCCCCAAACGCCGTGCAGCGCGAAGTTCTTGGCCACGGCCATGTTGATGTACACGTCATCGAGCGGGTAGATGAAGTGGTTCTGCGCCCTGTGCCACGAGGCAGCCACGATCGCGGCGACCGCGAGCAGGTACCCGCCGGCGGCGATCGAGAAGGGCCCGCCACGCGCAGCTGGAGTTCTGGGCAGGAGCCTGGAGATCTTCCGTGCGTCAGTTGAGGATCGGAGAACTTCAGCCATCTGCAAGCATCATACGTCGGACCGTCGCAGCGAACGTGCCCACCCGGCCGTACGGTGACGATCCACAACCCGCCGCGAGCGCGCGCGCAGCAATCGGCCCGCGCGGAGCAATCAGCAATCAGCCTCAGGCTGCCTTCGTGTGCGCCACTGCCTGTCCCGAGAGCCTTGCAGCCAGCACGGGCAGCCCGAACAGCACACCCGCGACCAGACCGGTAGAGATCAGATCGTTCCGGTAGAACGGAAGTGCCGCGACATAGCACTCCACCAGCCCGCCCGAGGTGTGCGGATACATCCCGCCCAGGAAGACGACCAGGTTGCTCAGCACGAAGAACGACGTTGCCGAGGTTACAACCGCAGCAGCTACCCGCAAGGCACTTGAACGCTTGAGCAGCCAATGTCCGAGCAGGCAGACGCCCGCATACCATGCCCAGGTCACGAGGTATGCGCTCGCGCGGAACGCATAGTGGTAAGCGTGGACCGTCAGCATGTAGTCCGAGATCATCAGCGCGACCACTGCGATCGCCCCCTGCCAGCGCGGACGCTTCGCGCCAAAGAAGAGCAGGCTGCCGCCGACCGCGGTGAAATTCCAGGCGGACAGGTGCAAGACCGGAGGCAGAAGCCGGCTCAACAGTGCGAGCAGCAGGACAAGATAAGCGACCATGATTCGGGGAACCTCAGAAGAATGCGGGCAACGTCACGCACTTCCATTGTCAGAGTTCACGGCGTACAGGTCAACTGAAGAGTGAAAGAGGGTTTCAGCCGGGCGATAGAATTGGGACAGCGCTCATCAGACTTTTATTCGGGAACCCGAGATACAGCCGCAAAAGAGAAAACGGCCCAGCCGCAGCTAGACCGTCTTCGCCTTTCTGAGGATCGTTAGTCTCCCTGCGCAACCTTCGGCGTGATGATGCCAATGTTGTCAACTCCAGCCTGATGGCCCATGTCGATCACCTCGGCGATGTTGCCGTAGTAAAGGTCTGGGTCGCCTTTGACGAACATGATCTTGTCCTGACGCACCGCAAAGATGCCCTGCAGCTTCGCCTCGAGATCACCCTTTGCGAACGCATCGGTGTTGATGAGGTAGCTTACCTGGCCGCCGCCCTTCGGCTGCTGGATCGACACCACGATCGTGTGCGGATCAGGCTCCGCGTTCTTGTCCTTCGGCGGCTGGGGAACCAGCGCGTCGAGCCCCTTCGGGGTCACCGGCACGATCACCATGAAGATGATCAGCAACACCAGAAGCACGTCGATCAGCGGCGTTACGTTGATCTCGGATACCGCCGTGTTAGTACCGCCTCCACCACCCATTCCCATAAGAAATCTCCTTGTACCTACTCAGAACGCACTGCAATGCCCAATTGGCGACTACTGATCTTTCTTCTCGGTAAGCAGGCCGAGGTTGCTCACGCCTGCGGAACGGACGCCATCGACTGCATCCATCACCTTGCCATAGAGAGCACGGTTGTCAGCCCGCAGGAAGACCTGCTTATCAACCTTGTTCTCCAGCTTCGCGGACACCTTCGGACCGAGATCATCCGCCAGCACCTGGTCGGCGCCCAGGAAGATCTTGCCGTCGCGCGTCACCGCGATCGTCACGGCATCTTCCTTGTTGGCGTTGTCCATGACCACGGCAGCCGTTGCCACCGGCAGGTCAACGTTCACCTTGTTGTTCAGCATGGGCGTGATGACCATGAAGATAATCAGCAGCACCAGCATCACGTCCACCATCGGCGTGACGTTGATGTTTGAATTTACTTTCTTGCCTTCGTCCCGCTTCGCAATCGACATTCCACTAACTCCGGTAGTTCCTCTAAGCTTTCGAAGCTCCTGATGCTCGGCAACCAGGCCGGCGCCAGCTCTACTTATTTTTGAGCTGGCGCCAGGCTCCTTGCCGGGACCGTCTTAGCGGTGGCTCTGCTTGATGAAGTAATCGACGAGCTCGGAGGAGCTGTTGTCCATCTCGACGTCGAACGCCTCAACCTTGTTCGTGAAGTAGTTGAAGGTCATAACGGCCGGGATGGCCACGACGAGACCGAACGCGGTCGTCACCAGCGCTTCCGAAATACCGCCGGCGACTGCGCCGATACCCGAGGTCTTCTGGGTTGCGATCTGCTGGAAGGCGTTCAGAATTCCGATCACGGTGCCGAGCAGGCCGATGAAGGGTGCGGTCGAACCGATCGTCGCCAGCCCGCCAAGGCCACGCTTCAGCTTCGAGTGAACGATTGCCTCAGAACGCTCGAGGGCGCGCTTGGACGATTCGATCTGATCCTCGGTGATGGCGCCGCCCGAACCGAAGCTGCGGAACTCCTGGAGGCCGGAGGTCACAACCTCTGCCAGGTGCGACTTCTTGGTGCGGTCTGCAACCTTGATCGCTTCGTCCAGGTTGCCATTCTTCAGCGCGCCGGCGACCTTCGGGGCAAATTCGCGCGACTGCGAACGTGCAGCGGAGAAGTAGAGCGCGCGATCGATCATGACGGCCAGCGACCAGATCGACATGATGAAGAGCAGGATGACAATGCCCTTCGGGATCCAGCTCATGTGGCCCCACATGTCGGTGAGCGAGAAGGACGTGGTCTGCTCCTGGAACATGGCGAGCGCGGAAAAGGCATGGCTGGAAGCAACGTTTGCAATGTGGGCGAGAATCACTGGAATCTTTCCTCCGGTTACACGTTAGTAAAGCTGGGATGAAGGTCTTCAAATCCGCCAGGCCGTTACATCTGCGAGAGGCCCGGCGGATTCGTGAAAATAGAAGTCGTTGAAAGTCGGGTAAGTTCGTGCGGGGTACGGAGAGACGAAGCGCCTGTCCTAGGCGCCGCCACCGAAGGAGAAGTTTACGGTCACCGTGGTATCGACCTCGGTCGGCTCACCGTTCAGAAGGTAGGGCTTGTACTTCCAGCTCTGCACCGCATCGATTGCAGCCTGGGTCAACATCGCGTTGCCGCTGACAACGGTCAGCTTCTCAATCGAGCCGGACTTCGAGATGAGTGCGTGCAACACGACTGCACCCTGTACGTGCGCCTGCTTCGCAATGGGAGGATAGACGGGCTGTGTCTTGGTCAGAATGTTACCGGCGATCACACCGCCTGAGATACGCGCCGGACCCGTCGGCTTCTTGGGCTCGGCCTTCACGACAACCGGTGGACCGCTGCCAGCGCCGCCCATCATGCCGCCGAGCACGCCGTTGGCCGGACCGCCGGACATACCAGTCATACCGACCACAGTGGCAGTCTGCGGCGGAGGCGCCTCTTCCTTCGAAAGGTCAATCTTCTTCGGGATCTTGGGCACTGTCATCGGGTCGCTGATCGCCACCACCTTGACTGCCTTCACCACGACAGCCGGCGGCGGTGGC
>CAXTUS010000078.1:0-15892 GCA_964247475.1 uncultured Acidobacteriaceae bacterium
GGGGTGTACTTGGCGAAATTCTTGGCCTTCGGATCGACCAGCACCGGGACCCCGGCCGTGCGCGCCCTACTGATCACCGCGGCGCAGAGCTGATCGGTCAGCGCACCTTTCGCGTAGTCCGACAGGATGACTGCATGCACCTTCGTCACCAGCTCAACGGCGCGCGCCTCGAGCCGTTCACTATCCTCGGCCGAGTGCGCCTCCTGGCTCTCGATATCGAGCCGCAGCATCTGCTGCGTGCGCGCAACGATGCGGGTCTTTGAGATCGTAGGCAGCGCGCTGGTCACGACGCCGGCCGTATCAATCTTCGCCGGCTCAAGCAGCCGCTCAAGCTCTGCCTTCTCACCGTCCGCGCCCCAGAACCCGGCGAGATAGGTCTGGCAGCCAAGCCCTGCCAGGTTCATCGCAACGTTTGCCGCGCCTCCCGGCCGCTCGTAGCGCTGCGCGTGCCGCAGCACGGGGACGGGCGCTTCGGGCGAGATGCGATCGACCTCACCGACGATGTAGCGGTCAAGCATCAGGTCACCCACAACCAGCACCCGGACCTGGCCGAAGCCACTCTCAAGCAAGCCCAACACGGAATGAAGTTCGGGAAGCATATCTAGACCTAGAAGATACAGCACGGCCCAGAAGAGCAACAGGAGCCGCGCCCTGATCGCGGCGGTGGCCACTTCGCTGGGTGGAAGCGCTGACGCGCATGGGCTGCATCTGGTGAACTGCAAGGTCAGCGCGTGCCAGCGCCTCAACCCCACGGAATTGGCGCCCGTCCGGCATCAGGACACGGTTGCTGTTGTTCCTTCAAGCAGTGCCGTCTCCACTGCTTCATAGACTTCGTCGACCTTGATGCTGGTGAGACACTTTTTCCGCTCGAGGATGCAGGTCTCGAGTCCGCAGCCCATACAGTTGACCTCGTGATAGATCACGCGATGGCCCGGACCGTAGGGAAACCAGACGCGCGGGATATTGCGCGCGGCAAAGATGGCAACGCAGGGCGTCCCCCCGGTCGCCGCCAGGTGCATCGGGCCGGAATCATGACCGAGAAAGAGCCGCGACTGTGCGAAGGCCGCGGCGCTTTCCCGCGGAGTCAGCTGCCCGCACAGATTCAGCACCAGCGCCTCGTCGCCTGCTGCGTCGCGCCAGCCCTCGGCCGCGTAAAGGCTGCTGTCGCTCTCTTCATTGACCCCGGTCAGCAGCAGCGCGTACCCGGGAAAGCGTGCGCCCAAGCGTGCCAGCAGCGCGCGCCAGTTCTCCCGTCCCCAGTCCTTGGACTGCATCTTGGTGCCGACACTGACTGCGAGTACAGGCCTGCTCCCTGCAGGGCGAAGCGCCTCCCGCGCACGCGCCTCTTCTGCCGGGGTAAGCCCCAGATCCCAAGCGGCTCGTGTGTGGATCGCAGCGTCGCCGAGCGGAGCCAGGTTGCGTACCAGCCGCTCGCACTCCGGCTCAAGCGCCTGGTGCTCCGGCTGCAGACGGTGCTCCTGCATCGACTTGGTCAGAGGCACGCCGATCTGTCGTGAGATGCCGCACAGTCTCAGGAACCAGGCATCGCGACGCGCAGCCTTGATCCCGCGCACTGGTCCCAGGTAGACCAGCACCTCGGGGCGCCAGCGCACAAGCGTCCACCACAGCTTCAGCAACTCACGCGGGCTGCGGGTGCCGACGACGTAGCGGAAGTAGCCGTGGACGAGACCACACTCTGCGAGGATCGCGGCCGCGGCCGGAGCCTTCACGCTGATGGGAAAGTTGGTCAGCATTCGGCGTTCAGCATTGGGGAAGGCGCGCGCGGCGAGGTGCAGCGCGGGCAGCGCCACGACGGTATCGCCCAGGCTGCCCATGCGGTAGATCAGCACGCGCCTGATGCTGCTCTGAACCTCGACCCTGCCCTCTGGTGCAGCCTGCATTCGTTCATTGTGCGACCTTGCCGGCGCACCGGCAAGGCGCCAGGCCTTTCTGCAACGATGAGGCCTTCGGCATGCACTCCTTGATCCGGGCAGCTCGTGAGGGTTTGTGCAGCCAGCGGGGCCTCCATTGAAGACCAGCCTGACCTTCACGGAGACCAGCCTGGCCTCCGCGGAAGATTTGATAGCCTTGTGACGTGCCGCCTCTGCTCAACGTCCGAGCCATCCTCCGCACGCACGACCAGGCGAACACTGCATGGCACGAGGCACGCCTGGTCGAGCCGCCAGCCGATGAGCTCTTTGCCTTCATCCTGCGCCAGCATCACGCCAACTTCGATCTCTGGCATGAGGAGGACGATGCCCGCAGCCCGGACGCCTCGGACGCGCGCATCACCGAGGTCAAGCATGCCATCGACCGGCTCAACCAGCAGCGCAACGATCTTGTGGAACAGATCGACCAGTTGCTGCTGAGCTTTGCGCAGCCGCAAAATGAAGCCGCGCCGCTGCACTCGGAGACTCCCGGGCTGATCATCGACCGGCTCTCGATCCTGGCGCTCAAGCTGTACCACACGGCCGAAGAGGCTCACCGCGCCTCGGCCAATGAACAACATCGTGCGCGCAACCTTGCACGTCTTGCCGTGCTCGAGCAGCAGCGCGCGGACCTCGCCGGCTGCCTCGACCAGCTCTGGTCTCAAGTTCTCAACGGTCAGCGCCGATTTAAGCTCTACAAGCAGATGAAGATGTACAACGATCCCGAACTGAACCCGGTGCTCTACACGCGGCCGCAGTAGCGCCATCCCTTCCGCACTTACCCACAGCCCGCTTCGTTCAGGGGGATTGACCCGCCGACACCATCTGCGTATAACACCGTGAAGACTCAATCTTCCTCAGCACGTTCGCCTCGTTGTGCCCCGAGCTCCGCTGTACAGAGTGGCACCAGGAACGCTTCATGGCCCAGTCCAAGACGACATCGACGCATCCGCCAACCACTTCTGCCCCCGCATCTGCTCCCAAGCGCTCCCCGCGCACCCTCGCAGGCACTCTGCCTGCTGATCACAACAGCAGCCGCGCGGAGGCTCTCAAGAGCTATGAGGCCGCCATCAATATTCTGCAGCAGGGCGATTATCCCAAGGCTCACATCGCGTTCGATCAGCTGCTGAAGACTGCACCGGCTGAGCTCGCGGACCGCATCCGCATGTACATCAACGCATGCCTGCTGCAGATCAGCAAGGGCACGACCACCTTCACGAGCCACGAGGAGCAGTACGACTATGCGATCTCGCTATTAAACAATGGCCTCTACGCCGATGCGAAGACCCACTTCGAACAGATTCTCGACCAGCACCCTTCAGCCGACTTCGCCTTCTACGGCCTTGCTGTCCTCGCCTCACTGACCGGGGACTCGCACGAGTGCCTTGATCGCCTGACCACCGCCATCGAACAGAACCCGCGTAATCGCATCCAGGCCCGTGCCGACTCTGACTTTCAGGACATGGCCGACGATCCTCGCTTCACCGAGCTGCTCTATCCCGAAGTCTAGTTCCCGAAGTCTAGATCCCGAGATCTGGATCCCAAGGTTCAGGCTCGCCTTCAAAGCCTTCCCCGGCTACCGTTGAGATAGGCTCGTACAGAAGCTCATGAAACCGTCCGTGCAAGCCCACTCAGTACCTATCGTGTCCGCGAAGGAACAACCCTCGCTGCGTGTCGTTGCCATCGGCGGGGGCACCGGGCTTTCTACCCTGTTGCGCGGCTTGAAGCGCTACGTCCCGACACCCGCCGGCGCCGTTCCGCTCTCAGATTCGCGCTGCCAGGGCGCATCCTGCCTCATCAGCGACCTTGCCGCGGTGGTCACCGTCACCGATGACGGAGGCTCATCCGGCCGGCTGCGCGAAGACTTCAAGATGCTGCCGCCGGGCGATGTTCGTAACTGCATGGTGGCACTGTCCGAAGACGAGCACCTGCTCTCGAAGCTTTTCCAGTTCCGCTTCGGCCAGGGTGAGCTCGAAGGGCACAGCTTCGGCAACCTGTTCGTGGCCGCGCTCTCCCACATCACCGGCGACTTTGCCCAGGCCGTCCAGATGTCTTCGCAGATCCTTGCGACCCGCGGCCGAATCTACCCGGCCACCAACACCAATGTCACGCTGTCGGCGTGCATGGATGACGGCTCGACCGTCCACGGCGAGACGAATATCACAGCCTCCCGCCAGCGCATCGTCGAACTGATGCTTGAACCGGCCAACGCCGAGCCATTGCCCGGCACCCTCGAGGCGATCGCAGAAGCCGACCTGGTTACCCTTGGACCGGGCTCGCTCTATACTTCGCTTATCACAAACCTACTGGTCAAGGGCATCCCCGAGGCACTGGCCGCTTCAAAGGCCACCCGGGTCTACGTGTGCAACCTGATGACGCAGGCGAACGAGTCGCTCGGGCTCAGCGCTTCGCAGCACATTGAAAAGATCCTGCAGCATGCCTGGGCCTCAGGCGTCGCGGGCGACCGCATCTTTGACTACGCGCTGATCAACACGGCGCCCATCTCGCCGATGCTGCTCGAAAAGTACGCCGCCGAGGGCCAGCAGCCGATTGAAGTGGACCTCGAACGCATCCGCGCGCTCGGCGTTGAGCCAGTCACCGGCAACTTCGTCCACGAGGGCGACGTGCTGCGCCACGACTACGACAAGGTGACGGATGCGCTGCTTGCACTCGGCAGCGTGAAGCCCTGAGTCAAAGACCGGTGCGCCTGCGGTATGCTGAGCGCATGGCGTACACCGAGAGCTACACCTGTGACATCTGCGGCGACACCAAGGGCGAGGGCGGCCAGTGGTTTCTCTCCTGGCTCGACTGTCTGCCGGCGGGTGACTCCACCCAGCCGCTGATCAAGCTGACTCGCTGGCAGAATGAACACGCTCACATCCCGGGCGCTACGCATCTTTGCGGCGCGCGCTGCGCGGGCACCATGATGGACCGCTGGATGGCTGAGCAGCACGAAGACCCGACAGCCGCCTGCTCCTAGGATCTGGCTGAGCTGTACGGAACGTTCCTCTCCGTCACCCTGGCGCGATGGCTATCCCAAGGGCACGGAAATCCCGCGTCTTCACCATCAGCTTTCCCGAGATTGGCGGCAGGTGGAGCAGTCGGCGAGCGCCGAGTACCGCTCAAGAAACGATCCCCTGCATGAGGCCGTTCGTGCATCCTGGCCTAAGCACCTGGGACAGCGTGTTCGGTCCCGTTAGGCAGACAGGCAGACACAAACCGGGCTGTCGGCAAAAAAGCTCTGTTTGCATCCTCTGCGGATGAGCTTCGCGGCGGCTTACCCCACAGACAGGCGTTGACGTTGCTCTACACCCTCTACTAGCTGGCGGCCAACTGCACCAGCCCAGGCTCTTCCACCGTACGCTTCAACTGCCCGCAGGCCGCATAGATATCGCGGCCGCGCGGACGCCGCGTGAACGCCGGCACCCCACCCTCGACCAGCAGCTTATGAAACAGGTTCGCCGCGGCCTCAGTCGGCTGCTCGTACGGCACCCCCGGCCCCGGGTTCCAGACAATCAGGTTCACCTTTGCCTGCAAGCCTTTTACCAGCGCAAGCACCTCCCGCGCGTGTTCCGGCTGGTCGTTCACCCCGCCCAGCAGCACGTACTCAAACGTAACGTATTCGCGCTTCCCGAGAGGCAGCGTTTTTACCGCGTCCAAGAGCGCCTCAATGTTCCATTTGCGCGTGATCGGCATCACCTCGCCGCGCACAGCGTCGTTTGAAGCGTTCAGGCTCAGCGCCAGGTTCGGCCGTACCGGCTCGAGCGCAAACCGCCGGATCGCAGGCTCGATCCCGCTCGTCGACACCGTCATTCGGGACGCCGGAACGTTCATCTCGCCAACCAGCAGCCGCACCGCATCCATGAACGCTTCGTAGTTCAAAAACGGCTCACCCATCCCCATAAACACCAGGTTGATCCGGTCGCGTCCCACCTGCACCTTCTGGCGATTGAGGACCGCCGCCACCTGCCCCGCGATCTCGCCTGCCGTCAGGTTGCGGCGCATCCCGAGCTTCGCCGTCAGGCAGAACTGGCAGTTGACCGCACAGCCCACCTGGCTCGAAACACAGATCGTCGCGCGCTTGTACTCTTCGCCACCCGCCTCGAAGGTTTCTGCCCCATCGCCGCCCGGCATCCACACGGTTTCGACCGTCTCGCCATCCGCCAGCCGCACCAGGTAGCGTTCGGTTCCATCGATCGACGTGGCAGTCTGGGCTAGCTCCGGCAGCCCGACCTGGTAGCCCGCGGCACCGAGCTTCTCACGCAACGCGAGAGGGAACGTCGTAATTTCATCGAGCGACGCGACCCGCTGCCGGTACAAAGCCTGGATCATCTGCGTAGCCCGGAACGGCCGCTCGCCCATCTCCGCGAACACCGCGCGAAGCCGGTCGCCGGACATTCCAAACAAAGCAGCCATAGCTGATAGTTTACGGCAACAGCAAGTGCGCCCTCGTCGCGGGCTGCAACCACTTGGGTGGGGTGGAGGCGCCCTGGCGCGCGGAGGCTGCGTGCGCCCCTAACCTGGACTTCTTGCGCGCCCAAACGCCTCAATCCCACCAAGTGGCTTGCGTCCGGCATCAGGACGCGCTTGCTGTTGTTCGTGAAACAATCAGCTAATGGCTGTTGATCGGAATATTCGTCGTACGGTTTTGCCGAATGGGATGTTGGTGCTGACAGAGTCGATGCCGCATATGCGCTCGGTTTCGATGGGCGCGTGGATCAACTCAGGTTCGCGCGATGAGCCTGCGGAGGAGTCCGGGCTGTCGCACTTCGTCGAGCATATGGTGTTCAAGGGGACGACCTCCCGCTCGGCGCAGGATATTGCGCGTGAGGTCGATTCGATCGGCGGCAATCTGGACGCGTTCACCGGCAAGGAGTCCGTCTGCTTCAACATCAAGGTACTCGACGAGAACCTGCCGCCGGCGCTCGATGTGCTGTCCGATCTGGTTCTCCACCCGAAGTTCTCGGACGCCGACCTTGAGCGCGAACAGGGCGTCATCCTCGAAGAGATCAAGATGGACGAGGACAACCCTGACTACCTGGTGCATGAGACCTTTACCCAGAACTTCTGGAAGAATCACCCCCTCGGCCGCCCTATTCTCGGCACCGCGAAGACGGTTTCGAGCTTCACCCAGGAGACCGTCTTCGGTCACCACAACCGTCGGTTCACGCCTGAAAACCTGGTCTTCTCAGCCGCCGGCCATCTCGACCACAACGAGTTTGTGGCGGCGGTTGAAGACCGCTTCGGCAAGTTGAAGCCCGTTGGACCGCCCGCAGTCGAGGCTGAGACCACTCCCGTCACGCACCCGCACATCACGCTCAAGAAGAAGAAGTCGCTCGAACAGGTGCAGATGTGCCTTGGCATGGCGGCGCCGCGAGTCGATCATCCGGACCGCTTCGCGATCTACATGCTCAACTCCATGCTGGGCGGGGGCATGAGCTCGCGGCTGTTCGAGTCGATTCGCGAGAACGAGGGTTTGGCCTACTCGATCTACTCCGAGCTCAGCCCGTTCCGAGACTCTGGTTCCCTTTCGATCTACGCCGGCATGTCACTCGACAAGACCGAGCGCGTCCTCGCACTAACCCTCGCCGAGCTCAGCCGTCTTAAACAGCAGGCGGTGTCTGACGCCGAGCTGAAACGGGCCAAGGACCAGATGAAATCAAATATCGTGCTAGGCCTTGAAAGCTCGTCCAGCCGCATGTCGAATCTCGCCCGCCAGCAAATGTACTTTGGCCGGTTCTTCGCGGTCGATGAAATCACGCAGGCGATCGACGCTGTCACCCCCGAGGACACGCAGCGCATTGCCAACGAGCTCTTTCGCTCCGAGGCACTCGCCCTGACGCTGCTCGGCAATCTTGGCCCGCTGAGGATTGAACGTGCGAATCTGGCCTGCTAAAGTCCTTTCAGGAAGTCGGGAGGGGTCGGGGAATTCCTCGAAACTGGGATTGACCCGGCTTCTCCGCTTGGCTGAAGCTGACGTAAAGCAGCGAACCGAAATCGCCACACCTGCCCCATGGAGACGAAGCAAACCATGAACCCGCTCAAGGCTCTTTCGCAGCACAGCAACCGTGAAGAAGGCTTCACCCTGATTGAGCTCCTGATCGTCATGTCGGTCATCCTCATCCTCATGACGCTGGCCCTGCCGCAGCTGCTCAAGGTCCACAAGACGGCCGACGAGACCTCAGCCCAGGCCTCGCTGCGCGCCATCGGCACCGCCCAGACACAATACGCCTCGGCCTACCCGGCCAATGGCTTCGCCAACTCGCTCGCGCAGCTGGGCGGCTCGCCCGGCACGCCTCCCACCAAGGAATCTGCGCAGATGCTCGACGCCGGCCTCGCCACCGGCCAGAAATCCGGCTATCTGTTCACCGTGACCGGCACCAACAAGGTGAGCGTCAACAATACCGACATGTACAACGGCTACAGCGCCACGGCGGTGCCCGCGTCAGTCGGGAAGAGCGGCGACCGCGGCTACTGCATGGACGAGAACAATGTGATCAAGTACGACCCGGCGGGTGGCACCAATTGCACCGTCCCGATCCAGTAGAAGTGGCGCTCGCAGCGCACTCCGTCACTCTCCAGGAGCGCATCGCCGCTGGCAGGTGCCATCTGGAGATCCCGCGTGGATCTCTGAGGACCGCCGCGCTGCTTTCTTTGGCCGCCCTGGGCCCCATCACGAGCTTACGGGGCCAGGCAGGTTCCGCACACCCTGCTTCAGCGGCCTCGGTCGGCGTCCCGGTCCGGAATGACGCCCTGCTCAAAGCTGTCGATGACCACTACAACCATCTGGCTACGCTGCGCACGCGCTACACCGAGGTCTACTCTGGTATGGGCCTGCATCGATCGGAGGCCGGTACCCTGACCCTCAAGAAGCCCGGGCGCATGCACTGGACGTATGACACTCCCGCCGGCAAGGTCTTCCTCCTCGATAGCAAGTACGCCTGGTTCTATACCCCTGGCGACGCCCAGGCGCAGCGCCTTCCCGCCAAACAGATGGACGACCTACGGACGCCATTGCGCTTCCTGCTTGGCCATACGCAGTTGAAGAAAGAACTCGACGGGATCTCCGTCACCCCGGACGCCACAGGCTTCCGCATCGCTGGTGTGCCGCGGGGCATGCAGCAGAGGGTGAAGGAACTTAGCCTGCACGTCACCGCCACCGGTCAGATTACGGCCATGAAGGTCGAGGAGGTGGACGGCGCTACCACGGAGTTCAGCTTCACCGGGATCAAGGAGAACATCGCCTTGCCGGATGGGGAGTTTACCTTTACGCCGCCCGCTGGTGTTGCCGTTGTGAATGCGCTGCCGCCTATCTAGTGGGAATAGTAACTTCGTCTTGACCCTACCCAGGTGGTACTGCGTACGCCGAATCGCTTCAGGGCAAGAAAGAACCCCGCCCTTTCAGCGGGGTTCTTTCTTGCTTTTCACCTT
Organism: uncultured Acidobacteriaceae bacterium; assembly: GCA_964247475.1. Classification (GTDB taxonomy): domain Bacteria; phylum Acidobacteriota; class Terriglobia; order Terriglobales; family Acidobacteriaceae; genus Edaphobacter. The sequence goes on from CAXTUS010000078.1 coordinate 9,360, forward strand.
CGACTTAGACCAGGACCTTGCCCTGTTCGCCCACATCCACCTTGCCGCCAGTGATCGCACGCGCCAGGTACTTGATGCCAAAGATCAGCTTGCTCGAAGAGGCCTCCCAGTACTGCGCCTCGTCCACCTCTACCTTCAGCACAGCGATGTTCGGATCCTCTTCGCCCTCAGGGAACCAGGCCTTGAACATCGGGTTCCAAAGGTCATGAATCTTAGCCTTGTCCCGCGACGTAGAGGCCTTGCCCTTGGCCGTCACGTAATTGTGGTTCGAAGGATCGGCATAGATCAGGCTCACATGCGCGTCGTCCTTGATCTCCGCGACCTTGCCCGACTCCTGCCGAGTCAGAAACCAAACCGTACCATCAAAGTCTGTCTCCTGCGTCGCCATTGGGCGCGAGTCGAACGAACCGTCCGGGGCTGCGGTCGTCAACATGCAGATGCGAACGTCTTTGATCAGCTCGCCGATCTTCTTCCTGCCCTCGTCCCCACTCAGAACCTTCTGCTCACTCATACACTTCCTCCGGTTCCATAAGATGCACCCACATGTTTGAATGGAAGCACGCAGGGTAATCACTTCACCTGGTGCGCCTGTCCGGCGTCTGGTTGCAGTTGCAGTTGCCGTCGCCCCGAAAAAATGAAAACCCTACCCCTTACCCTATCCCCCGAAGCCTTTGCAGAGTCCGTCCACGAACTAGCTCCCCAGGTAGCAGTCTTCGATTGCGACGGCACGCTTTGGGCGCCAGACTCTGGCTCCGCTTTCATGCACTGGTCGATTGAGACCGGCCTCCTGTCCGCAGAGGCTATCGCCTGGCTGAACGCGCGCTATGCCCTGTACCTCGCTCGAGAGGTTGATGAACTCGTCATCTGCGGCGAGATGGTTCAGGTCTACCAGGGCCTGCGCGAATCGGATCTGAGGGCCGCCATCGCCGAGTTCTTCCCCGCGAAGATCGCACCCGGCATCTTCCCTGATATGCGCCGCCTCGTCGACTCGCTGCAGCAGAAGGGCGTAGAGATCTGGGCCGTTTCCTCGACCAACAACTGGGTCGTCGAGCACGGCGTCCGCGACTTTGGAATCCCCGCCGAGCGCGTGCTCGCCGCATGCGTCGACGTCAGAGACGGCATCGTCACCGACCGCATCCTCGACGTACCAACCGACCAGGGCAAGGTAGATTCGCTCGCACGTGCCGGCATCACGCACCCGCATGCGGTCTTCGGCAACTCGGTTCACGACGCAGCCATGCTCGCGATTGCGGAGCGTGCGTTCCCGATCAATCCATCCCCGGCGCTGGTCGAACGAAGCGCCCGGGAGAAGTGGCCGGTCTTCTTTCCTGCGCTTTAAGCCGGAAAGGGCCGAGCCCGAGCAGCAAACCTTCCCGTAACGCAAAAGGCAACCCTTCCAAGGTGAGCGACCATTACTGGCACCTCGTCGTCTAACCTGAGGGGGAGGGCCGTATGAAGGACGCGATTCGCAAGCTTGATCAGCGAGGAGACCATGCCCTGACCCGCCCTACGCGGCTCGTTGTCGCCGCCCTCATTCTGCGTCCCGCGGCGAATGGCAACGGGCATCTCGCGCAGGAGATCCTCATATGTCAGCGCAAGCCTGATCAGCCGATGAGCCTGAAGTGGGAGTTCCCCGGCGGCAAGGTCGAGGACGGCGAGACCTCGGAGCAGGCGCTTGCGCGTGAGCTTGACGAGGAGCTCGGCATCACTGCAAGGATCGGTCGCCAGGTCGCACGGATCCGCCACAAGTACCGTAACGGCGGTGCCATTGATCTGCAGTTCTTCCTGGTCGACGGGTTCGAAGGCGCGCTTGAGAATCGCATCTTCAACGACATGCGGTGGGAGTCCTTTCACCACCTGCCCCGCTATGACTTCCTCGCTGCGGACCTTGGACTGATCAGGGATCTGTCAGAAGGAAAACTACTCTGAGCCAAGAGCAAGCGTGTCTAGGTCGTGGGCGCTGCAGACTTCGTTGAACGGTCGATCGGTAAACGCTTCTAGCTCTTGTGCAGCGTGTTCCACACGATGATCAACGACAGCACCGTGACGATCACGACCGTGGCCCATGCGATCACGTCGAACCAGAGCTTGTTCGTGTAGCTGCCCATCAGGTCTTTCTTGTTGATCAGCTTCAACATGAACACCAGCACTAACGGCAGCAGCAGCCCGTTCAAGACCTGGGACAGGATCGCTACCTGGTACATGGGAAACCTCGGAATCAGCACGACAGCCGCGCCCAGCACGATCAGCAACGTGTAGAACCAGTAGAAGAACGGCGCTTCCCTCCACGTCTTGTTTAACCCGCTCTCAAATCCAAGCCCCTCGCAGACGGTATAGGCGGTCGATAACGGCAGGATCGATGCGGCGAAGAGCGACGCATTGAAGAGCCCGCCGGCGAACAGGATGTACGCATAGTTGCCCGCCAGCGGCTTCATCGCAAGCGCGGCCACCGACGCATCCGGAATGTCCTTGATGCCATGCGTAAACAGCGTCGCCGCGCACGCAACGATGATGAACCACGCGACCACGTCGGTGAAGATGGAACCGACGATAACATCGAGCCGCGAGGCCTTGTACTGCCGGACCGTGATGCCCTTATCGACGACCGAAGACTGCAGGTAGAACTGCATCCAGGGCGCGATCGTCGTGCCGATCACCGCTACCGTCATGTAGACGTAGGCGCGATCGCTCCAAACCACGCGCGGCGGCAGCTTGACGGTCTCGATCATCGCCGTATGCCAGTTCGGCTGGCTGAGCACGCCAGCGATGATGTAAGCGATGTAGAAGACGCTCGCGACTAGAAAGATCTTCTCAACTTTTTTGTAGTTCCCCTTCACCACCAGCACCCACACCAGAGCCGCACAGATGGGCACGCTGATGTACTTGCTAGTATGGAAGAGCGACAGGCTGCCTGCGATTCCCGTGAACTCCGTGATCACGTTTGAAAAGTTGACGATCACGAGCAGGATCATCATGAAGAACGTCATGCGCAGCCCGAACTCTTCGCGGATCAGATCGCTCAGGCCTTTCCCGGTGACCGCGCCCATGCGCGCGCACATCTCCTGCACCACGATCAGCGCGATGGTGATCGGAATCATCGTCCACAGCAGCGTGTAGCCATACTGCGCGCCGGCCTGCGAGTAGGTAAGGATGCCGCCCGCATCGTTGTCCACATTCGCCGTGATGAAGCCTGGCCCAAGCACCGCGAGGAGCAGCAGCAGGCGCACGCGCCAGCTCTTCCAGAAGCCTTGCCTGATGCCCGCTCCGCCCGCGCGCGTCTCTGTTCTCTCAGCCGGCATAGAACCCGTTCTCGCTCGCAATCTCCTGGGCGCGCGCCACAATCAATCCCACTTGCACATCGTTTGAGTATCCATCACGCATCGCACGACGCAGACCTGCTGCTGCGATTCGCGCACGCGCAGGCTCATCCGGCAGGTAGCGGCGGATCTTCGCAATCAGCTCCGCGGTACCCGAGAAGAAAACGGCCTCCTCGTCCTCCACAAACCTCGCCGCATGGCCTGCGCAGCGCTCTGCCATCAAAAAGCCGCCGCAGGCTGCGATCTCGAAGCTCTTGTGCGTGAACTCGTCCTGATTAGATCTGGTCAGAAAGCTGAGATTGATCTTCGACCGCCAGATCGCCTCGCGATACGCCCGCTCATATAGCTCACCACCGCGAAACATACGCGTGAAGTGATCCGCATCAAGCGCGCGTTTCCAGGCCCGTTCGTTGCCCGACACTACCACCGGCAGCCCGGCATCGGAGACCCGCGCAAGTACCTCCGCGCGATCGTCATATGGCGAGCCAACGAACGAGACACCTCTCACCCGCTCCTGATCCGACACCGGAATGGGTGAAGGAAAGTGCACCGTAGGCTCGTACGCCGTCTGGACCTTCATCACGTGGGGCGCACCCCGATCCAGGTAGTCACCGACGCTCACCTCGCGCTGTGTCACGTGCAGATCGAAGTACGGGATGTCCTTCATATACATCCTCCAGCCCGGATCGCGCCTAGGCCCAAAGGCGTTGTCGATCATGTAGCTCACCCTTGTAATTCCCATCTCGCGCATGCGGTCAAGCGTCCGCGGCGTCAGCAGCAACACCTTGTCCGCCCAGAGCAGGTCCGGTTCCTCGCGCCTCGCAATTTCAAAGAGATCATGATTCAACCGCAACGCATGCGGCCCTGCAGCCAGACGAAACGCAAGCTTTGCCAGAAGCGGATTGCCGATCGCGTACGCTCCGGGATCAAACCCGAACACCTCATGGCCCAGCCGCTCAAGCGTCAGCTTGCGATAGAGACACGACCCGCCGGAGCGAAGGTCGCCAGCATACAGGATCTTCAACCCCGGCCACCCCGCAGCCAGGCGATCACATGCTCTGGACGTATCACGCCGGCGAGCTGCTTGTGGTCATCAAGTACGGGCAGCGATCGCAGATTGTATTTGTCAAAGAGCTCCGCCACCTTGCGTCCTGGCGCATTGAGACCGGTACTGGTGACATGGCTCTCTTCAATTTCGGTCAGCGGCTTTTCGCGCGTTGCCATCAGTAGCCGCGACAGAGGAATGATCGACTTCAGATGCCCCTCCGCATCAACCACAAACAGTTCGGTCACTGATTCAAGGTCGCCTTCGAATTCACCCAGCACACCGAGCGCCTGTTCGACCGTCAGCCCCTCGGCCACCGCCACATACTCGGTTGTCATCAGGCCCGCAGCCGAGTCCGGAGCGAACTCCAGCAACTCCTCCACCTCGTGCCGCTCTTCGTCGTTCATCTCTTCGAGGATCGCCCCTGAGCGCTCATCGGACATCTCGTAGAGCAGATCGGCAGCAGCGCCCGGATCCATCTCCTCGAGGATCCCGGCGATCTGCTCCGAATTCAAAGACTCAAGCAGCGTCTTCTGCGTCTTAAGATCGACCTCTTCAAGGGCCTCGGCGGCCACTTCTTCATCCAGGCTTGAAAACAGCGCCTCGCGCTCAGCTGGTGCAAGCTCTTCAAGGATATCGGCAAGGTCTGACGGATGCATCTTCGCCAGGCGGTCCTGTTCGATCTTCAACCGCACCCGCCGCGAGGGGTCACGGTCGATCAGGTCAACGAACTCCCACGGGATGACCGATGGCCGCAGCCTGCACGCCAGCCGATCGATCAGCTTCACCGGCAGCCCCTTCAGCAGGCGGCGGAGCGCGCCGCGCGTGCCCACCTCGACCTCGGCGATCCGCAGCACCAGGCAGGGCAAGTCCTGCGGTCCAGCCTCCCACACCATGTCCACGTCGTTGACACGGACGACCTTGTGTCCATGCACGTCGATGATCTGCTGATCGAGCAGGTCGCGCTCGAGCAGAAGGTAGTCGTCGTGTTGCGGCATCAGCTCAGGCTCTACACCGCGCTGGATCTCAAGCTGGCCGCTCACGCCCATCTGCATGCAGGTTACAGGTAGCAGGATCCGCCGGTCGCGTCGGCCGGCGCCTGCGGCACGGACTACGAGCGCCTCCACCTTCGAGGCATCAATCAAAGGCGCTACCGCAAACTCGCGCACCCGTCCAAACTCCACTCCATCGGCACGGAAGATGGGCATACCAATCAGCGCAGAGACGCTGGTCCGGAGGTTGGGCGTGCGGTTCATTGCAACCATCGTCGCACAGCAGCCAAAGTAAAAGACCGCCGCATTCAGCGACGGTCCTCTTGTCTAACCCTGCGGATCCCGGATTTCTGCGAAGCCCAGGATCCAGCGAAGTCTAGAACCAGCAGAGCGGTTACGGCCCGCAAACAGGGAGCCGCCGCCATCGCTTCTATTTGTTGAAGTCAACCTTTGGCGCGGTTCCATTCTCCGGATTGCCCTTGAAGTACTCATCCCTGAAGTGGAAGCCAGCCATGCCCGCCCAGATGCTGTTTGGGAACTGTTGCAGAAAGACGTTGTAATCCTTGAGCGAACGGTTATACCTCTGACGCGATACCGCGATTCGGTTTTCAGTCCCTGCAAGCTCATCGTTCAGGCGCGTGAATTGCTCGTTGGAGCGCAGGTTCGGGTAGGCCTCTTGCAGTCTAAGCAGCGGGCTGATCGCGACGTCGAGCGCGGAGTTTGCCTTGATGCTGCTCGCGCGGTCGGTCGCTCCGATGACCGCTGCACGCGCGTTCGCGATGTTGGTCAGCACAGTTGATTCTTCGTTTACGTAGCCTTTGACCGATGCGACCAGGTTCGGGATTAGATCGAGCCTGCGCTGCTGCTCAACACTTACATCCGAAAATGCGCTGTCCACGTCGCCGCTCTTTGAAACTAGCGTGTTTTTCGTGCTCACGTAGCTGCCGAAACCCAGCGCGACCATCAGTACGATGACCGCAAGCACTCCGACGCCAACCATCCAACCCTTCATCACAATCCTCCCCAAACCCTTGACGCTACAGCTCAACTCTACGGCTCGACTCTACCACTCCGGCCTACGCTTACCTACGCGAAAGCACCAACTAGGTTCCTTCCAATCCGATCTGCTTGCCTTGAATTCCGATCTGCTTGCGGCTCAAAAGTCACGCGATGCCCCTC
>CAXTUS010000079.1:0-15880 GCA_964247475.1 uncultured Acidobacteriaceae bacterium
CGCCAGCGCTTCCACCCCACGAAGTGGCGCCCGTCCGGCGTCAGGACGCGGTTGCCGTTGCCTTTACCTGATCGCGTTCAGCACAATGTCCTTCGTCAGCAGTTCAGGCAGGACGTTGGGCTCGCCCTGCGCCGGGTAGACCACGTAGGTCGGGACGCCTGACCGGTGGATCGAGGCGAGCTGCGCGGTGATGGCCGGGTCGTACTGGGTCCAGTCCGCGCGCAGCAGGGTGAAGTGATGCGCGGCGAGCTGCTGCTCCACTTCGGCTGACTTCAACACGACCTTTTCGTTTACCTGGCAGGACAGGCACCAGGCCGCGGTGAAGTCGATGAAGACCGGGTTGCCGGAGGCGCGGGCGGCGTCGAGCGCGGCCTGCGTGTAGGGCTTCCAGGCGAGGCCGGCCTGGCTGGTGGCTGTGCCCTGCCCTGTGCCGGGCGTGCTGGTGACGACGGTGCGGGGCTGCGAGATCGGAATGGCGAGCGCGACGACGATGAGCAGGCTGGCGGCGATGCCGCTCGACCACTTCGCGGGCCATCTGGCGAGGACCCATCCGGCGATGGCGAGGATGAGGAAGCTGAAGAGCAGGATGGCGACAGCGTCCGATTCGGAGCCTGTGCCACCGCCTGCGTGGAGGCGGCCGTAGACCCATGTAAGCCAGATGACGGTGCCGAAGAGGGGGACGGCGGTGAGCTGTTTGAGCGTCTCCATCCAGGCGCCGGGACGTGGGAGGAGGCTGGTCCAGGCGGGTTCGAAGGTGAGCAGGAGGTACGGCAGGGCGAGGCCGAGGGCGAGCGCGGTGAAGACGGCGAAGGTGATGTAGGGCGGCTGGGCGAGCGCGTAGCCGATGGCTGCTCCCATGAGCGGCGCGGTACATGGGGTGGCGACGATGGTGGCGAGGATGCCGGTGAAGAAGCTGCCGGTGTAGCCCTCTTTTTTGGCGAGGTCGCCACCTGCGGAGGTGAGCGAAAGTCCGAGGTCAAACTGCCCGGCGAGTGAGAGCGCGAAGAAGAAGAGGCCGGCGGCTACGACCGCGATGAAGACGGGCGACTGCAGCTGGAAGCCCCAGCCGATGTGGCTGCCGGTGGCTCGGAGCACGAGCAGTATGGCGACGATCGCCCAGAACGAGACCAGGATGCCGAGGGTGTAGACGAGGCCGTGCGCGCGCATGCGGGAGCGTTCTTCGCCTGAGGACTGGACGAGCGCGAGGCCCTTCAGGAAGAGCACCGGGAAGACGCAGGGCATGAGGTTGAGGATGATGCCGCCGAGGAAGGCGAGCCCGATCGCGGGAAGCGCGGTGAGGGTGGAGGCGGAGCTGGCGGGAGCGGCCAGCGGCGTCTTCATGCCCTTCGCAGTGCCGGCGGTTGCAGTGCCGGCGGTCGAAGTGGCGGCGTCGCAGACGGAGGTGTCGCCGGCGGTGATGGGTGCTGTGAACTCGTAGCCGTCGCCGTCTTCGAGCTTGATCAGGCCATGCAGCTCTGCGGGCAGCCTGGGGTACTGGCCGGCATGGTCAGGATCTTCGGCGCGGGTGAGGCAGAGGGTGAAGCCCTTGCCCTGGCGGATGACCGGCTGGTCGGCGGCGTTGACGATGAGGTCAGGATGGTAGGGGTAGAACTCGACCTGCGCGGGGATCGCGTCGGGCGCGTTGGCGAAGGTGAGGGCGAGATGGGTGTTGCTGCCGGTGATGTGGAGCTGGTACTCGTCGTCGAGCTCGGACGGGATGTTCCGGATGGCTACGCCAAGGGCGCCGAGGAGCTGCTGCGGCGGTGCGCCGGGGGCTACCGTGAGATCGATGCCGAGGTGGGCTTTCCCCGGAACACAGACCTCGCGGCAGACCAGCCACTGGATCTTCGCATCGAGATGGATCGGGCCGGGTTTGGTGCCGGGCGCGACCGAGATCCGGACGGGAAAGGCGGTGTTGTCCTCATAGCCGTAGTCCATCAGCGGCCCCAGGGGCAGCCGCGAAGGCAGCGGGAAGCGAATGGGGCCGGCGGTGACGCCTTCCGGAAGGGTCCACTTGATGGTGGGCGGCTCGCCTGAGTCCCCCGCGTTGGTCCAGTAGACGTGCCACTTTTCTTCAAGCGAGATGACGAGCCCGACGTCGACTGAACCGCCGGGTGCGACGGAGGGCGCGAGCGAGACGAGCTCCGCGGTGAGGTGCTGAGCCTTGACCGGGCCTGGCCCGCCATCGCCGACCGAGGTAAGCTGCGCGGGGGCCTGCGCGCACACGAGCATGAGCCAGAGCAGGGGCAGGAGGCGTCGGAGGGAGATCATCAGCTTCATTGTAGGGGCTGGCGGGTTGAGCGGCGTCGGTCTATTGGTGGATGAGGGACTCGGTGGATGAAGGGATCGTGCGATGAGGGACGGGCGATGAGGGATCGGCTGTTGACAGAGCGGGCGATGGAAGATCCAGTGCTCAGCGCATCGACGGCTGCGGGCTGGTTCGGCTTAAACACGAACGCCGGCTCTGCGTGATTCGACCATCAGGCACCGGTCCATGACGACGCGGATGCCGTGGGCTTCGGCCTTGGCGGCGGCCTCGGGCGCGAGGATGCCCTGCTGAACCCAGAGCGCGGGCAGGCCGAGGGCGATCATCTCGTCGACGATGGCGGGGATGAACCTGGGCAGCCGGAAGACGTTGACCAGGTCCGGCTTTTCGGGAAGCGCGGCGAGGCTTGGGTGGGCTTTCTCCCCGAGCACGGAATTGAGCGACGGATTGACCGGGAAGATGCGATGGCCGACCGTTTGCAGGAAGGCGGGGACATAGTTGCTCGGCTTGTCCGGGTTCTCCGAGAGGCCGATGACAGCAATGGTCTTCGAGCGGACGAGATCGGCGATGGTCTCTGGTTCATTCATAGGTTCTGAGCGAAGTTACCTGGGCCAGATGCCGAGCAGCCGGCGCAGGACGATCAGCTCGCCGAGATGGTAGGCGTTGTGATCTGCGATGAGCAGGGCCTCGCGAAGAAGGTTCTGGCCGTCGCCCCAGAGGAAGGGTTTGAAGAGATCTACATTGGGCTTCTGCAACAGGGCTTCGAACTTCTTCTGGTCGGCGCGAATCTCGACGATGCTGTTCTGCCACGCTTCCTGCGTGGGCGGGGTAGGCGACTGCGGCCAGTAGTGATCGGGCCACTTCATGGGATGGTAGCCGCCGGTGGGTGGCGCGGAGAAGTTAAGGATGTCCTGCTGCGTCATGCGGAGATGCTCAAGCAGCTGCCATGCGGAGTACGGCAGACCATCCGGGACGGTTGCATAGTGCTCGGCCGGAAAATCCTTGACAGCGTCTTCAAACGAGGCGTGCGCCTGGCCTCCGCGGAGTAGTGCAAGCAGCTGGGTAAGGAGCGGGTTAGTGGAAGGTTCCATAGCGAGTTAGATGATGCGTTCGTGAGAAAGTAGCTGGTCATTCTTCATCGTCAGGAATATTGTGCGCTTGAACCTGGATGCGTCGCGGCCGTAAGAGGTGTTAGGAGCCGAGACGGGTTTTCTTGTGGTTGGTCAAGTGCTTTCTTCCTTGCGACTATTTCCTTGTGACTGTTCCTTGTGACTACTTCCTTGTGACTAGATGATTATGGCTCCCGCCGGCACGTGGCGGCAGGGTGATGTGTCATGGAAGCGGGGTGATCTTTGTCATGCGCTCCAGGAGCTTCGAACAACGGCAGAAGGCGTTTTCACCGCGGCGGCCTCTACCTCGCAGGGTGGCCGCCGCGCACGGCCAAGCAGCAGTTATTCGTCGGCATCATCCAGGGTGGCGGGCATTGTGCCCTCGCGGCGCATGCGCAGGAAGCCGCGGATGAATGGCTCGAGATCTCCATCGAGCACCTTGTCCACGTCTCCTACTTCGACGCGGGTGCGCAGGTCCTTGGCCATGCGATAGGGTTGCAGGACATAGCTGCGGATCTGCGAACCGAAGCCTATGTCGAGCTTTGAGTCTTCGATCTTGCGAGTAAGTGCTTTCTTCTTGTCCAACTCGTATTCATAGAGCTTTGAACGCATCATCTTCATGGCGCGCTCTTTGTTCTTGTGCTGCGAGCGCTCGTTCTGACAGCCGGTGACGAGCCCGGTTGGAAGATGCGTGATGCGGACGGCCGAGTCGGTCGTGTTGACGTGCTGACCGCCCTTGCCGCCGGACCGATAGGTATCGATGCGCAGGTCTTCGGGCTTGATATCGATGACGATGGTGTCGTCGATCTCGGGCGAGACGAAGACGCTGGCGAAGCTGGTATGGCGCCGCTTGGCGGAGTCATAGGGCGAGATGCGCACCAGGCGGTGGACGCCGGTCTCTCCGCCGAGCAGCCCGAAGGCGAAGTCGCCCGAGATGGTGAAGGTGGCTGACTTGATGCCGGCTTCGTCGCCATCCTGGACTTCGTTGATCTCGACCTTGAAGTGCTGTCGCTCGCCCCACCGGAGATACATGCGCATGAGCATCTCGGCCCAGTCCTGGCTTTCGGTGCCGCCGGCTCCCGGGTGCACGGTGACGATGGCGTTGAGTAAGTCGGTTTCGCCCGAGAGCATGGTCTTTGATTCGAGCTTCTCAGCGTACTCGACGAGCGACGGGATCTCGCGGGTGAGGTCGGGGAGGGTGTCTTCGCCTTCGCGTGCAAGTTCGAAGTAGGCTTCGATGTCGTCGGACCGGCGAGCGAGTTCGGCCTCGTCGCTGAGCAGAGTCTCGAGGCGCTTGCGTTCGCGCATCAACGGTTGCGAACGGGTGGCATCGGCCCAGACCGAAGGGTCCGCGATCTTCTCTTCGATCGCTGTTAGTTCACGGCGAAGACGCGGTGCGTCAAAGATACTCCCGCAGTTCGCTGACCTGCGTGCGAACCGGGGAGAAAGAGTATTCAAGATCGGACAGCATATCAATCCAGTTTAGTGGAAAGTGAGAGGGGACGGAAATGCCAGGGCTTTGTCGCTCCCGAGACATCGACCCTCAGACGGCTGGATGAGTGAATGGATGGCGTGAAGAGGGAGCTTCTTTTAGCTTGCTATCTGGCCTGTGAGGCGGTACAAGGTTGTGTTTCGAAGATACTTTGTCGAAGATCCTGGAGGCAATTCATGCAAGCTGTAATCAAGTCACTTCTCGTTGGGGCTCTGGGACTCTCAGGCCTTGCTGTCTCCTCTGCTTTTGCCGCTGAGAGCGTGACGCTCGATGGATGGGTGAGCGATTCGCGGTGTGGTGCAGACCATGGAGCGAAGGGCCCGGATGTGAAGTGCGTGAATAAATGCATCAACGAAGGCGCGAAGCCGGTATTTGTAGATGGCCAGAACAAGGTATGGACCATTGACGATCCGGATGCCGTGAAGGGCCACTATGGCCACCATGTCTCGGTGGCAGCGACGGTGGATGAGAGCAAGTCCGCGGTCCATATCACCAAGGTGACGATGCTGGCTGATCAGGGTGCCAAGTAGCGGAGTTCACCGGTTCAGAGGGCCGGGGTCGGTTGTGCCGGTCCCGGTCCTGCTTCGCTGCTTGAGAGCGAAAGCGGCTGCGAGCGCGCCCGCGCTGATCGCGGTGCAAAGCCATGCGAACCAGTCCCCGTGCCTGGTGTAAAACGTGGTGACCTCGATGAATTGAAAGGGAAAGGCGAAGGCGGCGCGAAGGTGGCGCGGCGCTTCGGCGTGCATGCGGCCCATCGGGTCGATGGCAACTGTAACTCCTGTGTTCGTGGCACGGAGCAACCAGCGATTATTTTCTATTGCGCGCATGCGTGCCATATTCAGGTGCTGCCACGGCGCCCCGGTATCTCCGTACCAGCCATCGTCCGAGATATTGACGAGGACCTCCGCGCCATTTTTTACGAATTGACGAACTTCGTCACCAAAGATGCTTTCATAGCAGATGAACGTGCCGTAGCGACGACCTTGCGCGGTAAACACATCGCGCCTGGTTCCCGGGTCCATGTCACCTACTCCTTCGGTCAGCTTCTGGGCGAAGGAGAAGAAGCGTTTGAACGGGATGTATTCTCCCCAGGGAACAAGGTGGATCTTGTCGTAACGGCCCTGATAGCTGCCCGACGCCCCAAAGAGTGAGGCGGAGTCGTATTCGAAGTAGCCGCGCGGCGATGCCTGGCTGAAGTCCACGCCGAGAGACCCGATGATCGCGGGGGCGTGGAGAGCGCGCGCAAGATCTCCGACTGATTGCTGAAACTGTGGATCGTCAGAGCGCAGGTGCGAGGGTGCCTCGGGCCAGATCAGAATATCCGGCCTGCTTCCCTGCGGAAGTTTCCACAAAGAGAGATCCATGCTGCGATGGCTGCCGGGGTGAAGGGTAGCTTGCGCGAAGGTTTCGAGTTCGTCCGCGAGCGACACCGGCGCGGCTTCCCTGCCGGCTGCACCCACGGCCAGGTTTTCCTGCAGCATGATGGCAAGGTGCGGGTCTTTCATGGTGGCTGGGTCGGTCTTTATCCCTCTGCTGCCAAGCATGATGATCGTGATTGCGGAGATTGCCGCAACGATCGAAGTCCAGGCTGCTTTCCTGCCCGTGAGCACGAAGGATGCTGCAAGTGCGGCGTTGACGGCTGCGACCAGGTAACTGATAGCCATGACGCCGGCAAGCGGCGCGAGCTGAATAACAAATATATTTTCAACTTGGGAATTACCAAGTAAGTCCCACGGAAAGCCTGTGACGCGGGCGCGAGCAAGCTCAACGGCAACCCATAAGAAGGGAGTAAGCAGAAGGGCGGGTGCGGGGCTTCGCGTCTGGCTGCGCAACATGGCGATCAGCGTAGCGAAGAGAGCGTGGTAGAGCCCGAGATAGAGTGCGAAGAGCACCAGGATGAGAAGCGATACCGGTTTAGCCAGGCCACCGTAGAGGTACATGGTCTGGTAGATCCAGAAGCAGTTCCCGAGGTACCAGGTGATGCCGGACACATAGCCGATGACCGCTGCCTGCGCGGGGTTCAGCGGCTTCGCGTCTCTCCCCGGGGCAAGGATCGCAGCCAGCAGCGGAACCAGAGCGATCCATGCGATGGCAGGCTGAAAAGAATGGACCGGGCCATTTGTAGGAAAGATAAATACCTGCAGCAGAGCCGACGAAATTGCCAGACCGAAGCTACGAAGCGGGATCGAGCGCAGGAAATTCATGGGCGACCAGTCTAGCTTTGCGAGCCTGCGGGAAGGTAGAGGAAGCGCATGGCGCGCGTCCTGCATCACTGCACGAATATCTCCTGGTCCCGTCGCCACGACTTATTCTTTCATTGCATGCAGCTTTAGAAAGCGTTGTAGGTGAATAGACAAAGCTGTATTCTTTTTGTAGAGCCGGCACAGATGAGCGATTCCTGCAGTGCATTCGAGATTGTTTACAAGATTGCCGCGCACTGAAATGGAGGTAGTCTCTTGGCAATTGCTGATGTCATTGCGCATGTCGACGCTGAGATCGCGATGCTGCAACAAGTGAAGACCATGCTGCTGAGTGGTTCGGGGATGGCTACGAAGGCTGGCCGGGGCCGTCCCAAGGGAAGCAAGAATGCAAGCACGATCGCAGCGGCAGCCGCGAATTTACCGGCGGTTACAGTGAAGTCGAAGCGTAAGCTCAGCCCGGAAGGCCGCAAGGCGATTGCGGATGCGATGAAGCGCCGCTGGGCGGAGCAGCGGAAGACGGCTGCCAAGTAGGACGAGATTTATACCTTGGACGAGCTACCGTATACGGCAATTCTTGACGAGCCCAAGAGGTTCCGGCGGTGGTGAGCGGAGCCTCTTGCCATGGTGCGCGGGGCAATAAAGAAAGAAATAAGCTAGCGGGTTACGATCACCTCGCGGAGATTATCCTTCGCAAGCAGGAATTTGAAGTTAGAAAAGCTGTGAAAGACTGCTTCGACCTGCCGGTTGGTGTAGGTCTGGAGCAAGGGGCGCTTGCCGATCGCTTGAAGCTCAACCTGGGCGTCGCTGGTCAGGTGATAACGCGAAAAGACGGTATCTCCGCTATTGATCTTCTGACTTACTCCTGAGGGTGCGTTGGCGTGAAAGAAGGCAAGTAACTGGCCGCCTGGACTCATCACTTCAAACAACCGTTCCGCGACCGGTTGAGCGAGTTCTTTGGGGAGATAGTCAAAGGTATCCCAGAAGAGCACGACGTCGAAGATGCGGCCCTGGAAGTCGAGATTTTCACTCATAAATCGAGAGATGTCGTAGGCGGGGGTCTCACCCGCGTCCGGTGGAACGAGGTAGTCCGGCCGTGCAGCGTCGTCGACGATGTTCGCCATGTAGATGCCGTGGCCGAGATTGGTTATGAGATTGATATTGCCGGCGGAGGTAGGGCCGAAGTCAAGCACGCGCAGAGATTCGGTGGCTCCCATGAACTTCGAGATCTGCCCCCATCCACTGGAATGCCTCAGGATGCGGGCTGAGTGGGAGCCCGTGTCACTCCCACTCGACTTACTTCCAAACAAACCCATGATGACGGTATTCTCCGGAGGATTGCCGGTACTTACTTGGCGGCTGCGGCTGCGCTGCTTGCGGAACCGTTTGCCGGGTGACCGGTCAGTTCGACCTTGCCGCGAAAGGATGCGCTTTCCTCGATCGACAGGCGGGCAGCGACGATATCGCCGTTGAGGATCGCCGTCTGGCGCAGCTCGATACGTCCTGTTGCGTTCACATTGCCGTCGAGCGAGCCGAACACAATCAGGTCGCGGACCTGCAGGTCTGCCTTGACACGCGCGTTGGGGCCGATGGTGAGACGCGCCTCGCGCAGGGAGATGGAACCATCGAAGAGACAATCAAGAAACAGGTCTTCGGTTCCGCTTACCTCGCCGCGAATGGTGACGGACTTACCGATGTTGGTGGTACCTTCTGCTGGATTCATGAAGACCGCGCTCTCCCCTTGTGATGGTTCGGTGTTGTTTGCCTGTTCTATGGTTCGCCTGTTCTATGAATCGCCTGTGCTATGGATCGGTGAGCATCCGCATCACTAGCCCGAACTATACCTACCCGTCCGGCATGAGGCAAACGGGAAAACTCCGGAGGTACCCGGAACGTCCAATAAGCTTTATACAATCAGCTTCAGGAGATACACGCTGAATCTAAGTGGTACGCAGGCATCCGCAAGGTTCCTTCGCAGGCTGGGCATGGCGGCGGATGACGCGCTGTGGTGGAGGTACGCGCTGTGGCTTGTGATCCTGAAGCTGGGCGTTGCAGCCTCACTCGCAGCGCAGGTCTCGATGGACAACCTGTCCTCGTCGCCCGGGCAGGTGGCTCAGGACGCGGTCAACAACGAGATCAAGCTGATCCAGTACGACCGCTCTTACCTGCGTTACAAGGTGCATACGCGTGACAGCAAGGGCGAGCAGGTGCGCGACGTGATCGAAACGCGAGAAGGCACCGTGGCACGCGTGGTGAGCCGTGGCGGACGTGCGCTGACGGCTGATGAAGATGCCGGCGAGCACGGGCGCCTGCAGGCGATGCTTGATTCTCCGGCTGCTTTCAAAAAGCACATCGACAAGGATCAAACGGGCAAGAAGCTGGCCGTCGATCTGATCAGGCTGCTGCCCGACGCGATGAACTTCAGCTATGTGGCCGGGCAGCCGCAGCGGGATCAGAAGCCTCCCTCGGCCGCACCGGACCTGGTGATGGACTTCGAGCCAAACCCGCGCTGGAGCCCGCCGACGATGACCTCGCAGGCGTTGACCGGGATTCGTGGACGGGTGTGGGTAGAGGCCAAGGGACATCACCTAACACGGCTCGAGGTGACCATCTTCCAGGGAATCAACTTCGGCTTCGGCATGCTGGTGCACATCTATCCAGGCGGCAAGTTGTTCCTTGAGCAGCAACCCGTGGGCGGCGACCGCTGGATCGTAGATCACTTCATTCAGCAGGTGACCATGCGCGCGATGATGGTGCGCACGTTGAAGGAGAACACCGACCTCGAGGCTTACAGCTTCACTCCGGTTCGGGAGATGAGCTATCAGGAAGCGATCCAGACGCTGCTGAGTACACCCCTGCCTGCGGCTGCTCACTAGGTTGGTTGGATGAGGCCTTGGCCTGTCGCCAGCGCTCTTCCAACTGATCAGGGGTGAGCGCGCGCAGGGCTTCAGGGCCGCCGGCGCCGGCTTCAAGGATGTTGAAGCGTGCGCGAAACTTCTGGTTGGCCCTGTGCAGGGCGAACTCAGGCTCGAGCTTCAGATGACGTGCAAGGTTGACTGCGGTGAAGAGCAGATCGCCAAGCTCGTCTTCGGCCGCATCGCGGTGAATGCCCGGTGGTTCGATCTCGGCTCGCAGCTCCTCTGTTTCTTCATGCAGCTTGGCGATGAGGCCGTGGGTGTCCGGCCAGTCGAAGCCCACGCTCGCTGCCTTTTTGCCCAGCTTACGAGCCTCCTGCAGCGCCGGTACATGCCTCGGCACCTCATCCATCATGCGCGGTGATGCGAGGCCGCTCCCGGCATGCTGCCGCAGGTGATCGGCCTTCTCCTGCAGCTTGATCGCATCCCAGTTCCGCTTGACCGCTTCGGGTGTCTCCGCCACGGCATCGCCAAAGATGTGCGGGTGCCGGCGGATGAGCTTCGCATTCAGGGTAGCGGCTACGTCTTCGATGGTGAAGTAGCCGGCTTCGCGTGCCATCTGCGCATAGAAGAGCACCTGCAGGAGCAGGTCGCCCAGCTCTTCTTTGAGGTGCGGCCAGTCGCGGCGGTCGATGGCGTCGAAGACCTCGTAGGTCTCTTCGAGAGTGTGGGGCTTGATGGTGTCGAAGGTCTGGGCGAGATCCCAGGGGCAGCCGTCCGGGGCGCGGAGCCGGGCCATGATGCTGATGGCCTGTTGCAGGGGATTCGAGGGCGGCGTCGGCTCGGCTGGCGGTGGCATGGCCTTAACTCTAACCGGCGCCTGCGTTCCATGTATCCTGTGGCCATGAAGCCGACGGATCCGACTCCCAGCGAGCAGTCGCGCACGCGTTCGAAGCTGTTGCTGTTGCTGCCTTACCTGGGGCTTTGCTTCCCGGTGATCTATGCGCGCAACACACCTACTTTATTCGGCTTCCCTTTTTTCTACTGGTACCAGTTTGCGTGGGTGCTGATCAGCTCTGCGTTGATGGGCGTGGTCTACCGCCGCTTGAAGTACTAAGCAAAAAAATCTTCGACAGGCTGAGCGCGCCTGTCGAAGATGGGGGCGATGCGTTGCGAGAGCCTAGTAGTCCGAGCTAGTTCGCTGCGGGCGTGGTGCCGGCGGCAGCCGTCGTACCTGCGGTCTGCGCCATGTTCGAAAGCAGCAGGATCTCTACCCGACGATTCTTCGCGCGGCCCGCAGCCGTCTTGTCCGACGCGACCTGCTGATCCTTGCCGATGCCGACCAGGTAGAACTTGTGCGGAGGCACGTTGTACTTGGTCGCCAGGTAGTTCACGACTGCATCCGCGCGGCGCTGCGAGAGCTGGTAGTTGTAATCCTTGTCGCCGACCGAGTCTGTGCCGCCGGTGAGCTGCAGAATATAGCCCTTGGTGCTGTTCAGATTGCTGGCGAGCGCGTCGAGATCGTGCTTGTCGGCCGCCGTAAGGGTCGCCTTGTCGAAGCCGAAGGTGACGCTCACATCCTGCAGCTGCTTGTACTGATCGAGATTTGCGATGGTGCCTGCGAGCGAATCAACCCGGTTTGCGGCGCCTCCGGCAGCCTGGTTGGCCGCGTCCGCTGCAGTGCCCGCTGCCTGGGCGTGCTGATCGGCGCTGGCGGCGGCGGCCTGCGCACCGGCGATCCCCTTGGTGGCGCGGTCGTCGGTATCCGCGATGGCCCTGTGGTCGGCCGCGGTCTTGGCGTCCAGATCATTCACGCTTGAAACCAGCGGCGTGGTCTGCGAACGAACGTAATTCTTTGAAGAGCAGCCAGTGGCGGCGCTGAGCAGACCGAGCGAAACGGTGGCGAATACCATGGCGGTGAGTTGTTTCCGGGTCTTGCCTTCGGGTAAGGACATGTGTTTCTCCTTTTGCAGTCTTTGGGTGGGCAGACGTTGGCCCGCCTCTGCGCAGGGTGCAGATGCACGCCCGATGCCAAATCATAAAACCCGCTCTTTGTTGGGGTTAGGCCGCTTCAGGAGGCAGGGCACTGGGAAGAATCGGGTGTCCTGCCGGGCGAAAAGTACCTCTGACGATGCACCGCGGCCGGTGCAGCGCGGGAATCGGCGAGCAGTTTATCCGGTTACTCGAAAGGCACTAGACTGGAAGAGATGGACCTACTGGCCAAGATCAAGACAATCCCGACGTCACCGGGCTGTTACCTGTACAAGAATGCCGCGGGTGAGGTGATCTACGTCGGGAAGGCGAAGAACCTGCGGTCGCGGGTGCGTTCTTACTTTCTTGAAGCCAACCAGAGGAGTAATCAGAAGACCGGCTCGCTGATGCGCGAGGCTGTGGATATCGAATACATCACGGTCGCGAATGAGCGCGAGGCGCTGGCGCTTGAAAATAACCTGATCAAACAGCGCAAGCCGCGCTTCAATATCCTGTTGCGCGACGACAAGACCTACCCTTACATCAAGCTGACGATGAACGACCGGCACCCGAAGGTATTTGTAACCCGGCGCCTGAGAAAGGACGGCGGGGCGTACTTCGGTCCCTACTTCCCGGGGAACCTCGCGCACCGCCTGGTCGACCTGATCCATCGCAGCTTCCTGATCCCGAGTTGCAAGGTGGACCTGAGCCGGTACCATCCGCGAGCCTGCCTGCAGTTCTACATCAAGCGCTGCCTGGGGCCTTGTGTGGACGGGCTCATCCCGGTGGAGCAGTATCGCGAGACGATCAAGGATGTGCAGCTGTTCCTTGACGGCCGGACGGATGAGCTTGAGCGCAAGCTGACCAAGCGCATGGAGGCGGCCGCGATGGAGATGCAGTTTGAAGCGGCGGCCAGGCTGCGCGACCAGATCGTGACCGTGCACCAGATGCAGGACAAGCAGAGGATTGCGACGGCCGAGAATGAAGACGCCGATGTGTTTGGCTTTCACTACGAGAACCAGATGCTGGCGGTGAATCTGTTTCACATGCGCGACGGCAAGATTGTCGACCGCAGGGACTTCTTCTGGGAAGACCTGCCGGAGTTCCTGGATAACCGCCTGAACGAGAGCGCGATGGAGGACGGATCGCTCGATGAAGCGGTGACGCCGTTTGAGCCCAACCCCTCCGCGCCCGCTCCCGAGGTGCTCGAGACGGCCGCGACGACGCAGCAGGGTGGAGTGACGGAGCTTGGTGGTACGTTCTCGCCCTCTTCTTTCTTCTCCGCGTTTTTGAAACAGCTTTATCTTGACCAGCCTTATGTGCCGAAGGCGATCTATGTGCCGGTTGATTTCGATGACCGTGCGGTGCTGGGAGAGATGCTGTCCGAACGGACACGGCACCGGATCGAGCTGGCAGCGCCGCAGCGTGGGGAGAAGCGGTCGCTGGTTGACCTGGTCTGCCAGAATGCCAAGCAGTCGTATGACCAGCGGTTCCGCGTGCTTGCGCCATCCGAGAAGGCGATCCAGCAGGCGCTGCAGGATGCGTTGACACTCGAGGAGCTGCCGAAGCGGATCGAGTGCTTCGACATCTCGCACATCCAGGGCGCGGAGACGGTGGCGTCGATGGTGGTGTGGGAGGACGGCGCGATGAAGAAGTCGGACTACCGCAAGTTCCAGATCAAGACTGTCACCGGCAACGACGACTTTGCGAGTATGCGCGAGGTGATCCAGCGCCGTTACAAGCGGCTGCTGGAGGAGAAGAAGCCCTTCCCTTCTCTGGTCCTGATCGATGGCGGGCTGGGGCAGTTGAGTGCGGCCTATGCGGCGCTTGAGGAGATCGGCGTGACACTGCAGCCGCTGGCCTCGATCGCAAAGAAGGAAGAGATTATCTACGTGCACGGGCAGGAAGATGAGCCGGTGGTGCTCGACCGGCGGTCACCGGTGCTGCACCTGATGCAGAAGATCCGTGACGAGTCTCACCGGTTTGCCGTGACCTACCACCGCAAGCGGCGGCAGATTCGCGACAAGACGTCGGAGCTTGATGAGATCCCGGGCGTGGGCCCACGGACCAGGCAGCGGCTGGTCGAGCACTTTGGCAGCGTGCGCGGCATCCGCCAGGCTTCGCCCGACGCGTTGACCGCGGTGGTGAACAAGGCGACGGCCGAGAAGATTCGCAGGCACTTCGCCGGCGAAGCGCAGGACTTGGTGCAGATATCCTGACGTCGGTTTTGGAAGGCTCTGAGGGCGGGCATGGACGAAGGTGCACGAGTGGCTGAAGACGGTGGGTTGTGCGCGCTGGTGGTGCCCTGCTTCAACGAGGCGACGCGTTTCCGGGCTGAAGCGTTTGCGGCTTTTCTGAAGCGTGGGTTGCCGGTGCACCTCGTCCTGGTGAACGACGGCAGCACGGATGGGACGCTGGCCCTGCTCCAGGCCTTCCGGGAGCAGCACCCTTTGCAGGTTTCGGTGATCGATCAGCAGCCGAATGTAGGCAAGGGGGAGGCGGTGCGGCGCGCGATGCGGACGGCGGTTCTCGACGGCCGGTACCGCTTCGTGGGCTTCTGGGATGCGGACCTGGCTACACCGCTTGACGAGGTGCCGCGCTTCATCGAGACGCTTACCGCGCGGCCGCACGTGGCGATGGTCTTCGGCGCGCGGGTGCGGCTGCTGGGACGTTCCGTCATGCGGAACCCGCTGCGTCACTATCTTGGACGCGGGTTTGCGACCGCGGTCTCGACCATGCTGCGGCTGCCGGTGTACGACACGCAGTGTGGGGCCAAGCTGTTCCGGGTGTCGCCGCAGCTTGGGCAGATCCTTGCGGAGCCGTTTACCTCGCGCTGGATCTTCGATGTGGAGATGATCGCTCGCTACATGGTGCTGCCGGGCATTGGGCGCGCAGGTGCGGAGCAGACCATCTTCGAGCTCCCGCTTGATGCGTGGCATGATATTGCGGGATCGAAGCTGAGTGCTGCGGACTTCCTGAAGGCGGTGGGGGAGCTGCTGGTGATCCGGCGCAAGTACTTCGGGTGAGGAGCTCCTGGTTGCCCGAAGAACGACGCCCAGGTCGAGAGGCGGCGCACTCGACTGACCGTTGCAGGTCAGTGCAAGCGCGCCCTTGTCGCGGGCGGCGATGACTGCGTGGGTGATTGCTTGCGTGCGGGCTTAGGGCGCCAGCGCTCCGTTGAAGGTCTTGCAATCGTTCACTTCACCGCCGCTGAGGCCGCTCTTAAACCACTGTTCGCGCTGCGCGCTCGAGCCGTGGGTGAAGGACTCCGGGCTCACCGCACGTCCGCTCATCCCCTGCAGGTGGTCGTCGCCGACCGCTGCCGCAGCCTTCAGTGCATTCTCAACGTCATCTTCGTGGACGATGTTGCGCTGCTCGGTCGAGTGTCCCCAGATCCCCGCGAAGCAGTCGGCCTGCAGCTCGAGGTCGACTGAAAGCGGGTTGCGCTGGCTGCGATCTTCAGACGCCAGGCG
The DNA here is from genome assembly GCA_964247475.1 of uncultured Acidobacteriaceae bacterium. Lineage (GTDB taxonomy): Bacteria > Acidobacteriota > Terriglobia > Terriglobales > Acidobacteriaceae > Edaphobacter. Next base: position 15,365 of record CAXTUS010000079.1, read on the forward strand.
GGCCTCCCTGCCCTCGATGCCGAGCAGCTTTTGAATGTGATGGCCCAGCTCGTGGGTGATGACATAGGCCTGGGCGAACTCCTCGGTCGAGCCGCCGAAGCGCTTCAGCTCATCCCAGAAGCTGAGGTCGATGTAGATCTTTTCGTCCTGCGGGCAGTAGAAGGGGCCGGTGGCCTTTTGCGCGGTGCCGCAGCCGGAGTAGGTCGCATCGCGGTAGAGGACAAGCTTGGCGTGGCGGTAAGGCTTGCCCATCTGCTGGAAGATGCCGGTCCACGTCTTTTGCGCGTCGTCGAGGACGAAGGAGATCAGCTGGACGTCGCGATCCTCACCGGCCGGGTGCAGTCGCGCGCTTGCGGAGGAGTTCGCCGGGCCGTAGGCGTCGGGCTGGCCGCCCTGGTAGGGCTGGTGGTAAGAGGACTGGCTGCTGCCGCCGCCCCCGCCTGACAGGACCGAGCCGAGGAAGATGTGGCCGGTGACCAGCGAGATCACGAGCAGGATCACGAAGCCGATGATGCC
>CAXTUS010000080.1:0-692 GCA_964247475.1 uncultured Acidobacteriaceae bacterium
CCCCGTAGGCGTCCCCTCGGAGCTGCTCGAACGCCGCCCCGACGTCGCCGCCGCCGAGCGCACCATGGCCGAGGCCAACGCACTCATCGGCTACGTAAAAGCCCTCTTCTACCCCAACCTCTCGCTCACCGGCTCGGGCGGCGTCGAATCCTCGCTCATCACCACGCTCTTCAGCACGCCCGCACTCGCCTGGTCAGTCGGTGGTTCAGCCGCTGAGACCCTCTTCGACGCAGGCCTGCGCCACGCCACGGTCGACCAGTACACGGCCCAGTTCAACGCAGACTCCGCCCTCTACAAGCAGACAGTCCTCACCGCCTTCCAGCAGGTCGAGGACTACATGGCGACCCTGCGCGTCAACTCCGAACAGATCCAGCGCCAGACCGACGCCCTCGCCTCCGCGCAGCGCTACTTCGATCTCGCCACCGCACGCTTCGAGACCGGCGTCGACCCCTACATCAACGTGCTCAACGCACAAACCACGCTCCTGAACGACCAGACCACCCAGGTCACCCTGCGCACCAACCAGATGACCGCCGCCGTGCAGCTGATCCAGGCACTCGGCGGCGGCTGGAACGTCAGCCAGCTTCCCGCAGCCGCCGCCATCAACACCAAGGCCGCCGCAGATCAGGTCGCTCATACCCCATAGAAACAGGCAAACGCAACCCCGTCCTCCTCGCCGACCGCGACCCCAT
>CAXTUS010000080.1:702-1033 GCA_964247475.1 uncultured Acidobacteriaceae bacterium
CCCCCCCCCCCCCCCCCCCCCCCACTAAGTGGCGCCCGTCCGGCGTCAGGACGCAGTTGCCCTTGCCTGTCTCTAGAAGGAAAACGACAGCCCGGCCTGGATCGTTCTGGGGGCCTGGGCGAAGAACAGGGTCTGGCCATCGGCCGAGACGAACGGGCGATAGCCCTGCGCCAGCAGGTTGGTCACGTCGATCGTGGCTTCCATGTTCTTGGGGAAGGTCTTGCCCATTCGCAGCGGCTGCCGGACCAGGCAGCTCAGGTACGCCTGGTCGCCGAACGCGCTGTAAGGATCGACCGCCGTCACCTGGCCCAGCGGCTGCCACCGATACGAA
>CAXTUS010000080.1:1043-15839 GCA_964247475.1 uncultured Acidobacteriaceae bacterium
GTCGCAGTCTGTGATCGCTGCGGAGTCAGCGAGCCAACCGTTTGGTCGAAGGCAAGCGGCGCCGCCGCAAAGTCGTCCGGCAACGCGAGCGCGCTCCCCGTGCTGTACTCGGCCGCAAGCCAAAGCGCCGGGGTCAGCGCGGAGCTTACCGTGAACCGTGTTCCATCCGTGTGAAAGCCCGCGCCAAGCGCACGAAAGCTGCCGGTCGTCGGGTCGAGCAGCATGCCGGTCGGCGCATTCGGCATGGCGGGAAGCGAGGTCAACATCGCAGCAGCCGTATTCGGCGTGGCAGCAAGCGTATTCGGTGTGGCAGCAAGCGTATTCGGCGTCGCCCCGGGCGCCGAAGCCGCGACGCTAGCCTCAGCCTCGCCGCCCGAGATAGCCGTCGCCCGCGAGCTATCGTGATACACCGTCACCCGCATGCTCGCCTTGCCCGTCCGATGAGCCACCGAAAACTCCTGGTGCCGACCCGACTCGAGCGCCAGCCGCCCATCCCGCACCAGCGCCACCGGAACATCGGCATCGCCGCTGGTCACATCATCGAACTCCTGCAGGCCAAGATCGGTCGCCATCCTGTACTCAAGCGTCCACTCCCCCGCCGGATGCGCACTGACGCGAACAAACGGATGCGCCCTGAACGCACTCTCCCCCGCATGCACCGCCGTCATCCGGCCGCCCGCCTCGACCTCGACCCGCTCCCCCAACGACATCCTCTGCGCACTCGTGACCTCGAGCACCTCAAGCCCCGGCCCACCCTCGGCCACCAGCTCCGGATGCGACAGGTAGCTCACCACCGTCCGCGCCGCTCCTCCGGTGAACCCGGTCCGGCCCTCGTAGCCCAGGTCAAACTCGCTCGGCGCCGAGCCATACGCGGTCGCGGTGCCCACATCGGTCCGCAGCATCATGTCCGAGCCGTCATCGAGCGCCTGGTGCACCGTCACCTTGTTGTGCAGACCGCCCCGCCCAAAGCTCCCGTCGCCGCTCTCGAATGCGCCCAGAGCCTTCGCCCGCAGGGGCGCCGAAGCTTCGGACGAACTCGAGGAAACCTCGATCACCGACCCATCCTCGACCATCCGCAGGATCGGCTTGTTGGCGGTCGAACGCAGCGTCCACTTCCAGTCGTCCGCCGCCTCATCCGCACGCCGCCGCTGTGCCGGCAGCCAGGCCGCCGTGTCGAACAGCGCCGCCATCGTCAGGTTCACGACCGCATTCGCGCCCGAGCGAAGCTCGAGGTTCGCCTTCGTCACCGGCACAAACAACGCCGCGCTGGCACGCACAAAGTAGCTGCCAGGGCTCAGGTTCTGCACCACATAGTGACCATGCTGATCGGTAAAGGCGGTCCCGACCGTCATCGAGTTGGCCGCGAGCACCTGCACCAGCGCGCCCATCTGCGCCACGCCCTGCGCATCCCGCACCACACCCGACACCTTTGAAGACGCGGCCACGCCGACCCGGATCCCCTGGGCCGCCAGCACAGGCGTCGATCCCAGCAGACTGACCACCCCCAGGCCCAGGCCAAGGACCAGCAGCGTCGAACTCCCCGGATTATGCGGCAACTTCCGTGGCACAGTCTTCCCCTGCGCGACCCCGGCCTTGCTCCTCAAGCGCTTCGACTGCCCCCGACCATTCACTGCCTCATATCCGCGTGAATGTCTCGCCTCGATCAAACAGTCCCCTAATCGACGGTGAAGGCCGCGGTCTCAGAGAAGTTCTGCTTCTTGACCCCGTCGTTCACCTTGATGCTCACCTGGTACTTGCCAGGTTGAAGACTCGCAAGCGGCAGGCTCTTCTCGAGCGTGACCTGGTCCGCGTTTGGATTGATCTTCGACGTCAGCTCCGATGCATTCAGAACCGGCTTGTTGGTCGCAAGATCCATAATCTGGTACTCGACCGTAGCCCCGTTCTGCTTGTTCTCGCCGATGCCAAGATTATAAAGCTGCATCCAGAAGTTCAGGTTCTGGTTGCGATGAAAGATCACGGGGACCGCAGCGCCCGAAGGCACACGCGGCGTGATGTGGGTGTTGCCGATCACGAAGTTGCCCGCGCCGATATCCTTCGTCGGCACCCGGTACATCGCATCTGCAAGAATCAACGAGGAATGCGCCAGCTGGTCATCGTCATACTTCGGCACGGCAACGCTGCGCTGCCAGTGCCCGACATGATCCGGATTGTTAACATCCTTGATCACCACATCCACTTTATACAGCCCCGGCTTCAGCGGGAACGACTTCCAGTACACCGAAGATTTCGCCTGCTCCTTGGTCAGCAGCTCGCTCGGCACCTGCACCGCCACCGTATCCTCAAACGTCTGCAGCGGGCGGCCGGTCAGCGACGATACCCGTCCCAGGATGTTTACCGTCCCCACCGACACCCCGTCCTTGGTGTTGAAGGTGATATCGGAGTTGTGAATCTGCAGCGTCAACGGCACCAGCACCGTCTCGTTCGTCACCTTCACATAATCGGTGCGCACATTGAACAGGAACGGAGGTCCGGTCAGGATCTTCGAGGTCGCCATGTAGCTCTCGAGATCCTTGAACTTGATCACCGGCGCCGCCTGCAGCTTCGCGTACCGGTCCAGCCGGTCGAACTGCTTGGACTGGTTCTGCGACGAGTTCATGCCGTGGCCAAGCTGTTCAAGCCCGCCACCCGAGAACCGGTCGGCCTTGGTCGAACGGCCCATCTGCTCATCCATCGTCAGGCCCGCACCGGGGACGTGCTTCAGCGCGTCCTTCTCGGAGCGATCGATCGTCATGTGGTAGTCGCCGCACATGCAGGTATCGACAAATTCGATGTCGATGTTGTCGCCGATGCCCTCGATGTAACGGTAGTGCCAGGTCTCGAACGGAAAGGTCGAGGTATTGCCTCCGCCCTCTTCGGTCGGGCGCTCGTAGCTGCCTCCGCTCGGGTGCGATTCAACCGAGTCAGGCTTGCCGAAGGCGATATAGATATGCCCGCGATCCGTCCGCCAGCCGCTCTTGCCGGCGGCATAATGCTCGTTCGCGTAAGCAATGCGCGCGTAATGCTCTTCGCGGAACTCGTTCTCCGGCGAATCCGGATTGGGATTCCGGCGCAGCCAGAAGTTCTCGATGAACTGGTCCCGCTCCTCGTCGTTCGACAGGTGCTTGAACGCGGAAAGCTCCTCGTCCGAGATGATCCAGCGCACATCCTGGTCCACCCAGGTCTTGTACGAGCCCTTCAGCTCCTGCCTCATCGCCTTGTTGGTCTGGATCTTCTCCTGGTCGGTGCGCTCACGCTTGGTCGGATCCGGCTTGTCCGGCACCAGCGGCACCCGCTTCACGCCATCCGTGTCCGTGCTCTGCGCACGTAGAGGCGCGGGCGAAACGACAGCCATCAGGCCGAGCGCAAAGACCCCGACCAGGGCCGGGCGAAGCGACGAACGGGAGAGGAGAGTCAAACGCGAAGAACCATGGATCAACATTACGGAAACCCCTGCAGACGATCATAAGCGAAATTACAGGTGCTGACGATGCAACATTCAATCCGCCGAACGCATCCGATACCGGCGCACTCACTGGTATCATCCTCATGTCGAGCCAACCTGGCCATCTGCCGCGTGGAAAGAACAGGCTGGGTTGGACGCGGATGCCGTTTGGACTGGACAGAGGAGAAAAAGAGATCAAGTCAGTCAGAAGGTTTTTGCCGCACGTTACCTTTCGGGAACTTCTTTAAGAACCCCTGCAAGAATCGATGGAACCATCCCTGCCGCGGTCGCGTACCCTGCTCCAGCACCCCGACGCCACGCGTGCCCTGACGTCCCACCTGAAACCCCGGCTGCCCGCTTAGACATTCACGGACCGAGAGCCCAAACCCACCGATGAGCCTGAAGAAAGTCGTCATCCTCGTAGTCGTCCTGCTTGCCGTCGCCGGCATCGCTGCCTTAACCATCTATAAGAGCCAGCAAAACGTCATCAAGGTCACCACCGCGGACGTCCAGCGGCAGGATCTCGTCGCCGTCGTCAGCGGCACCGGGCAGATCAAGCCGAAGACCTATGTCAACATCGGTGCCACCGCCTTCGGCCGCATCACCAAGCTGAACGTGAAGGAAGGCGACCACGTCAAGAAGGGCGCCGTCCTCGCCACGCTCGAAAACGTCCAGCCAAACGCCACCGTGGCCGCGCAGCAGGCATCGATCGCCTCATCCCGCACCGACGTAAACGCCAACCTGGCCGCCGAGGCCACCGCCCGCGCCAACATCGCCGCCGCCCAGGCCGACCTCGAACAGCGCAAGCTCGACTTCAGCCGCGCCGAACAGCTCTATAACGAGAAGCTCATCGCCAAGCAGGACTTCGACGCCAAAAAGGCCGTCTACGACTCCGCCGTCGCAACCCTCGCCCAGCGCGTCGCCGCCGAGCAGCAGGCGCGCGCCCAGACCGAGTCGCAGCGCGCCAAGGTCAACCAGGCCGTCGCCTCGCAGCGCTCAAACTACGACGCGCTCGACAAGACCGTCAGCCGCGCGCCCTTCGACGGCCTCGTCACCAACGTGCCCGTCCGCGAAGGCGAGACCATGGTCACCGGCATCCAGAACGCCGAAGGCTCCACCCTGATGACGCTCGCCGACATGTCCGTCATCACCGCCGAGGTGAAGGTGGACGAGACCGACATCGTTAACGTCCGCCTGAACCAGCCCGCCGACGTGACCGTCGATGCCCTTCCCGGCAGGGTCTTCAAAGGTCATGTCACCGAAGTGGGCGACCAGGCGCTGCTGCGCACCACCGGCGTCGCCACCTCGCAGTCCACCACCGGCACCGAAGAGGCCAAGGACTTCAAGGTCATCGTCACCATCGACGGCATCTCGGACGCAGGCAACAGCGAGCTGCGCCCCGGACTTTCGGCTACCGCCAAGATCACCACCGCGCGCCGCCCTGACACCACCGTCATCCCCATCCAGGCACTCGTCCAGCGCGACGCCGCGGCCGAAAAGGCTCTCGCCGACAACGCCGGGCGGGCAAAAGCTGTCCCGGCCTCGGCTCCCGCACCCGGCGGCCCCAAGCCCGTGCTCGTCCAGGGCGTCTATGTCCTCCACCCTGACCGCAGCAAAAAGCGCGCCGTCTTTGTTCCCGTCACCACCGGCGTCACCGGCGCCACCGACATCGAGATCACCGGAGGCGTCAAACCCGGCGACACCATCGTCACCGGCCGCTACAAGGTCCTGCGCACACTCAAGAGCGGCACCGCCGTCAAACCAGACAACAGCGCCGAAAAGACCGACACCTCCAGCTCGTCGTAAAAACAGCTCGTCCTAAAAAATAGCTCGTCAAAAACAGCTCGTCGTAAAAACCAAGCAAGCCGACCCACTCGCAGCCCGAGTCCCGAGCACACGCCATGGCCGCAGCCGCCGCACAGATCGATCCCACACTCATCAACGCCGACGGCCCCCACCCCGGCGACGTCATCGTGACCAGCAACCTGTGGAAGACCTACGAGATGGGCGACCAGCAGGTGAACGCGCTGCGCGGCGTCAACCTGCGCATCCGGCACAACGAGTACGTCGCCATCATGGGACCTTCGGGCTCGGGCAAATCGACCTTCATGAACCTCATCGGCTGCCTCGACTCCCCGTCCCAGGGCAGCTACTGGTTGAACGGCCACAACGTCTCCGACCTCAACGATGACGAGCTTGCGCGCATCCGCAACAAGGAGATCGGTTTCGTCTTCCAAACCTTCAACCTGCTCGCCCGCGCCACCGCGCTGCACAACGTCGAGCTGCCGCTGATCTACAACGGCACCCCTGCCGCCGAGCGCATCGCGCGCGCCAAAGAGGTCCTCGAACAGGTCAACCTCGGCACCCGCATGATGCACAAGCCGAACGAGCTGTCCGGCGGTCAGCGGCAGCGCGTCGCCATCGCCCGTGCGCTGGTCAATCATCCCAGCATCATCCTGGCCGACGAGCCGACCGGAAACCTTGACTCGAAGACGGGTGACGAGATCATGGCGCTCTTCGACGACCTGCACGCCAAGGGCAACACCATCGTGCTCGTCACCCATGAGCCCGACATCGCCGAATTTGCCCACCGCGTCGTCACCATTCGCGACGGCGTCATCGCGAGCGATCATCCGAGCCCCCGCCATGCCGGAAAGCAAGCCTCGAAACAGGCCTCGCCGGTCGCCTCCTGATCGAGGCCGCACGTCGTCTGGAACCCGGCCTCTGGAACCCGGCCTCTGGACCCCGGCCTCTGGATCCCGTCGTCTGGACCCGCCTCTGGAACCCGGCTTCTGGACCCCGGCTTCTGGACCCCGTCCGCCAGGGTCAGACAGCAGCCACTGGAGAGGGGTATGGGGCAGCCCGATTGGAAGGTAAACTTGCAAGTTTACCTTCCAATCTCCCTCCCGCGATCTTCTTCTGATTCCCCGCAAAAGGCGTCAGCGCCCGATCGCCGGAACCCGCCAGGGGACGCTGCGAAGGCAGGTCCGGGGATGCCACCGCGTCCGGGCCAGACCCTCGCCGCGAACGTGGACGAAGCTGGCGTTAGTTCGCCACTCGCCTAACGGACGACCCCGGCCTGGTCCATTGGCCAGTAGACGAAGGCGGCCTTGCCGTAGATGAGCGACCGTTCCACCGGTCCGAAGTCGCGGCTGTCGCTCGAGATATTGCGGTGGTCGCCCAGGACGAAGTACTCGCCGGCCGGGATCCTGGTGGCAGGCAGCGAGCGATCATCCTCGTAGCGTGCCGGCACATACGGCTCGGGCAAACGTTTGCCGTTGACCTCGACCATGCCGTGATCGATCCGGACTACGTCGCCGGGAAGCGCCACGACGCGCTTGATGTAGTTCTTCCTCAGATCGCGCGGATATTCGAAGACAACCACGTCGCCGCGCTCGATCTCACCTACCCGGAAGGCGAACTTGTTGATGAAGAGACGATCCTGATCCTCGAGGTTCGGCAGCATCGACGTGCCCTCGACCCGGACCGGCTGGTACAGGAAGACGATGATGAAGGCGCTGACCAGCACCGAAAGCACCAGGTCGCGGGTCCAGGCACGCACGCTCGCGCGGTTGCCGGCCCCCGGGGGCGCGCCAGCCGCGGGCGGCGGGATCGTCTCAACCTTTTGATCGATCTTCTGTTGCTTCGGTTCCTGCATCAAAGTTTCACGGAGATACAACCTTGGAGCTACAACGGTTTAGACGCCGTTCCTCGAGAATCGCATACTCGACGGGAGATGGGAAAGCTCCGCAGGTTGGCTGGCGCTTCCGGTCCGCGGCGAACCCGGGAATGATCACCTGCTTTTGCCCTGCACACGCCGGTTGCGCTTGCCCCGGGCATGATGCATCATCCACAACGACGGTCTAATATTGTTTGAGTACTGGAAGCAAACCTATGGCAACCCTGACGATGACCGAGCCGCAACCCGCACAGAAGCCTGAGAAAGTCGAACGGAACTCTACCTACCGAGGCCTTGACGACCTGTCGTCGCTGATGACGGAGAGCCAGAACTCCGCATCCCAGGGGCTCGATACCAAGAGCGCACTCGAGATCGCCCGCATCATCTCGCACGAAGACGCCAGGGTCGCAGCGGCGGTCAAGAAGGCGCTCCCCGAGATTGCCGTCGTCATCGATACGGTTGCGCGCTCGCTGCGCGACGGGGGCCGCCTGATCTATGTCGGGGCCGGATCGAGCGGACGCATCGCCTCGCTCGACGCGAGTGAGTGCCCGCCCACCTTTTCGACCGCCCCGGCGCAGGTGCAGTACATCATGGCCGGAGGCCCGAAGGCTCTTGCCTCCGCGTCCGACGTGAACGAGGACTCCCCCGAGATCGGCCAGCGCGACATCGCGCGCCGCCGCCCGACGCGCAAGGACATCGTGATCGGCGTCTCCGCATCGGGGCGCACACCCTATGTCTGCGGAGCCGTTGAATATGCCCGCGCACGCGGCGCTAAGACGGCCTGTATCGTCTGCAACGAGGGCACACCGCTCGCCGATGTTTCAGACACCGTGGTGGTCGCGGAGGTCGGTCCCGAGGTGATCTCAGGTTCGACGCGCATGAAGGCATCCACCGCCCAGAAGATGATCCTGAACATGATCACGACGGGCGCCATGACGCGGCTGGGTTACGTGTACGAGAACCTGATGGTCAACGTCCACATGAAGAACGCGAAGCTGGTCGAGCGCGGCATTCGCGTCCTGATGCACGTCTGCGGCATCGACCGCGACACCGCGATCCGCACCATCAAGTCCGCGGGCAAGTCGATCCCGATCGCGGTCGTCATGCTGAAGGCCAACGTGGACAAGATGGAGGCCGTGCGCCGGCTTTCGAAGTCGGACGGCAATGTGCGCCTTGCGATCGACGACAGCCGCCTCGAGCTCTAGGACACCAGCCAACTCGTGGCAGCGACCGGCTTTGCAGCTTGCTTGCGCGGTCCAGGGGAATTCAGGCCGGCGCTTGCGTATCCTGGGGGCCTGCACCCATGTTCATCCGACCGGGGCGACCTGCGTCTCCGCACCCATCAGCTATGACCTGCGCCCCGTGGAGACGCTGTGCATGAGTTGCGCCCTGGCGGGTGCCTCCTGGTGTGCCGACAGTTTTTGCGGCGCTCGCGGATCGACCGCTGCACGGCGCGCAGCACAGCGCCGCGCTCGCTGAAGAGCTTCGTTCGCAGCCAGAGGCGATACGAGACACGGTTGCGCGCCTCCACTCCATGCCTCCACTCCATAGTGAGGGGCGCCCGGAGCCAGCCTCGAGGCGTTGCCGTGCACGCCGGCGTTCAGCGTCGTCGTCTCCTTGTAGCCGTTCACGTCCACGCCGGCCAGATTGCTCGCGCCCAGGTAAAGGGGGTCGGGGGGGGTGGCTGGCCGGAATCTTTTTGGCCGGCGGAACGGGCAACGGCAACTGCGTCCTGATCGCGGACGGCGACCACTTCGTGGGGTGGGGGCGCTGACGCGCACGCTCAGCACTTCAACTGCAGGCAGGGGCGCTACTTCGCTTTTAGCTCGATGGCGTGCCGGCCGGCAGTCCGTACTGCGCGTCCGGCATCAGCAGCCAGGCGGCGAGGTAAACGATGAGGCCGAGGGGAAAGGTGAAAATGGTCAGGACCACGTAGAGGATGCGCGTGACCACCAGGTCCCAGCCATAGTGAAGCGCAAAGCCTGACAGGACGCCGGCAATCAGGCGCCGCGAGCGCGGCCGTACGATGCGCGCGGAACGGTATGGACCGGCGTCAAAGCCGGGCGCCTTGCCACACGCCGAACAGAAGTTCGATTCCGGCGCAAACTCTTTCCCGCAGTGCGGACAGAACATGTGAAAAAACCTCCCGAACCGATAGCCACGACAAGGTCGTGCTGCTGATAGTACGCATGCAGCCGCACGAGGGTTCCATCAGCCGTGCCTCCGAGCGGAGAGGCCCTCCCCTGATCCATCCACTGAGCCGCTTGCTATCCTTGCAGTCATGGCTCAACCGATCATTCTTACCATTCTCGATGGCTGGGGCTATCGCGCCGAGACCCACGGCAACGCCATTGCACAGGCACGCAAGCCGGTCTACGACGCCCTCGTGCGCGACTACCCGAATACCCTGCTGCGCGCGAGCGAGCACTTCGTCGGCCTGCCGGATGGGCAGATGGGCAACTCCGAGGTGGGCCATCTGAATCTCGGTGCAGGCCGCATCGTGCGTATGGATATGACGCGCATCGACACCGCCATCCTGGACGGCTCGTTCTTTTCCGATCCGACCCTGGTGTATGCCATGGACCAGGCGGCGCGCTCGGGGCGCTCGCTCCACCTGATCGGGCTGCTCTCCGACGGCGGCGTGCACTCGCACCAGCGCCACCTGTATGCGCTGCTGCGGATGGCGAAGCAGCGTGGGCTTGGGCGGGTCTTCGTGCACGCCTTCATGGATGGACGGGACACCATGCCGACCTCTGGCCTCGGCTATCTTGAAGAACTCGAGCGGCAGTTCCGGGAGATCGGTGTCGGCCGGCTCGCCTCGGTCTCCGGCCGGTACTTCGCCATGGACCGCGACCTGCGCTGGGAAAAGTCGAAGCCGGCGTTTGATGCCATGGTGTCGGGCCAGGCGGAGGGCGGCCTCCATGCCGATGCCCTGGCGAGGATCAGGGAGCTTTACTCAAACGGCATCACGGACGAGTTCACGCCGCCCTTTACCGTAGACCCTGCGGGCCTGATCCGCGACGAAGATGCCGTGATCTGCTTCAACTACCGGGCCGACCGGGTGCGCCAGATCACCCGTGTGCTGACCCGCACCTCCGGCCTGAACGCCGCCCATGGCCGCGACCTGCCGAAGGCCGCCGAGCTTGATGAAGCGATCCCGCCACCCACCCTGCCGGCGCGCATCCACTACGTCACCATGACTCAGTACGACAAGGCGTTCAAGCTGCCGATCGTCATCCCGGCCGAGTCGATGGACAACCTGCTGGCGAACGTGATGGCGGTCGCCAACCTGCGCAACCTGCGTGTCGCCGAGACGGAAAAGTATGCGCATGTGACCTATTTCTTTAACGGCGGCATCGAGAAGCCGTTCGCCGGCGAAGATCGCCAGCTGGTCGCCTCGAAGAAGGTCGCGACCTACGACCTGGCGCCCGAGATGTCCGCACCCGGCATCGCCGATACCGTGATCAAAGCGCTGAACGACACGGCCTTCGACGTCATCATCGTGAACTTCGCAAACGCCGATATGGTGGGGCACTCGGGCAAGATGGAGCCGACCATCCAGGCGGTCGAGACCGTCGACACCCAGCTTGGGCGCATCTACCAGGCCATCCGCCAGCGCGGAGGCAGCATGCTGATCACGGCCGACCATGGCAACGCCGAGATGCTGATCGACCCGGCGACCGGTGGCCCGCATACCGCGCATACCACGAACCCGGTGCCGTTCATCCTTGTCTCCGATGAGAAGCACATCAGCCTGCGTGAGGGCGGGAGCCTGCGCGATCTTTCCCCTACCCTGCTCAGCATGCTGAAGATCGATCAGCCCGGTCAGATGACCGGCGGCAACCTGCGCGTGAGTGCTCCCTCGGCAAGTGCAGCCAACGCATCCGCCAACGTTGCCGCCGGATGAAGAAGCCGCTGCTTGCTTTAGCGATCTCCGCGTTCGCCATCGGTACGTCCGAGTTCATCATCATGGGGCTGCTGCCGGAGCTTGCGCACAGCTTTCACGTCACCATCCCGAAGGCCGGGCTGCTGGTCTCGGGCTACGCGCTGAGCGTCACGCTTGGCTCGCCCATGGTGGCGCTCGCGCTTTCGCATACCGAACGCAAGCGCTCGCTGCTGATCCTGATGACGATCTTCGTCGCAGGCAATATCCTGTGTGCGCTTGCGCCGAACTACTCGCTGCTGCTGATTGCGCGCATCCTGACGGCGCTGTGCCATGGAGCGTTCTTCGGCATCGGCAGCATCGTCGCTTCAAACCTTGTTCCGCGCAGCGAACGCAACCAGGCGATCGCGATGATGTTCTCGGGGCTTACGATTGCAAACGTGCTTGGCGTGCCTGCCGGCACGGCGCTCGGCCAGGCGCTCGGCTGGCGCTTCGCCTTCTGGGCGCTGATCCCGATCGGGCTGATCGCAGCCTTTGGCCTGTGGCGTCTGGTCCCGCACCAGCCTGCCGCAGCGATCCACCTGAAGCACGAGTTCCACGCGGTGCTGCGCCCGCAGGTGCAGCTTGTGCTCGCGTTGAGCACGCTGTCGTCGGTCGCGCTCTTCTGCGTCTTCACCTACATTGCGCCGATCCTCGAGATCGTCACCCGGGTGTCGCCGCACGTGGTGACGTGGGTGCTGGTCATCTTCGGCATCGGCATCACGGTCGGCAACCTGCTTGGCGGCAAGCTCGGGGACTGGAAGCAGATGCCGGTCATCCTCGGCGGGTTGATGCTGCTGATCCTGATCTTCCTCCTGATGCCGTTCGCCGAACGCAGCCTGATCTCCGCGGCTTCGCTGATCTTTATCTGGGGAGTGGTCCACTTCGGAGCGTCGGCGCCGCTGCAGTCACGCATCGTCGACATGGCGGTGGGCGCGCCGAATCTTGCTTCGACGCTCAACCAGGGCGCCTTCAATCTTGGCAACGCGCTCGGCGCCGGCCTGGGCGGGCTCGTGCTGACCGCAGGCTTCGGCTACCAGCGGCTGCCGGTCACGAGCGCTGCGGTCGCAACGGCGGCGCTTGCGGTGGCGGCGTTTGCTGCTTACCACGAAAAGGCAACGGCAACTGCGTCCTGATCGCGGACGGCGACCACTTCGTGGGGTGGGGGCGCTGCTGCGCGCATAAGCTGCATCGGTTCAACCTCAGCATTCCCGCGCGCAGCGCTCCCACCCCACGAAGTGGCGCCCGTCCGGCGTCAGGACGCGGTTGCCGTTGCCCTTGCCCTAACTCGCAATGCGCACGATGCCGTTGCGGGTCTTTTGGAAGCTGTGAACGATGCGGCCGTCGGCTGCGATGTGGCGCAGGGTGAGCTGGTCCGGCGTCATCTCCATGTGGGTGAAGCCGAAGACTTTTTCAGCGAAGGGGCCGCGTGCGGTTTCGGCGATCTTCAGGTCGTACAGGTCTGCACCGCCTGCGCCCGAACAGACGAACGAGGTGGGGTGTCCTTCGAATTCGAGATGCTGCAGGTCGTGGTCATGCCCGGCCAGGTAGAGATCGACCTTGTGTTCGCGCAGCAGAGGATCCCATTCGGCGATCAACGTCCTGTGATCGCCGTGCGGCCCGTTCGAGAAGACCGGATGATGGGCGATCACGACCAGGAAGGGTGTGGTGCGTGGCTTCGCAAGTTCTGTCCTGAGCCACTGCAGCTGCTCGGCCTGCTGCGCGGCGGTAAGGGTGAAGTTGATCGCGTCCTCGTGGTGTGCGCCGTGGACGTTGCTGTCGAGCGCGATGACGGTGATGAGGGGATTCCTGGCTGGCAGCTGATAGCTGTACCAGAGGGAAGGCTGGGTCCAGCGCGTCCCGGGCCGCTTCGCATAGGCAAGCTCGATCTCGGTCTTGGTGATGTTCGCCGGGATCCTCTGGTAGTCGTGGTTGCCCATGACGCTATAGGCCGGGCAGTCGAACGTACTGCGCGGATACATGTCTTCAAACTGGGTCTTCCAGCGCGGGTCGTCGACGCCGCCCGGCATCGCGCCGTACCAGCTGTCGCCGAGCATCAGCAGCGCCTCCGGCTTCAGCCGGTGTTCCTGTGCGTACTTCACCATCTGCTGCGCGGTCGCGGTCTGTCCGGCGATGTCTTTTTCGTAGCCCCAGTCACCGAAGATCAGGACATGTTTCGCCTTCGCGTCAGGCCTGGAGGCGATGCGAGGCAATGCACGATCACCGAGCGCGAGCGCGCTGAAGGCGAAGCTTTGCCGGATGAACTCGCGACGATCGGGAAGTTGTGCCATGGTGAGGGACCTCGCAGTGCAAGCAGATTACAGCCCGGGGATTAAGGCTGGCTTAAAACTCTCGACGGCCTTCGATCGCGCGCGTCATCGTGACCTCGTCCGCGTATTCGATGTCGGACCCTGCCGGGACGCCGGTCGCGATGCGTGTGATCCTGACGCCGTGCCTGGCCTTGCGCATCTCCGCGCCGAGGTACACCGCGGTCGCCTCGCCCTCGGTTGTCGGGGATGTGGCAAGGATGACCTCGTCCGCATCTGCCAGACGGGTGAGCAGGTTGGCAATTCGTAACTGTTCCGGTCCGACGCCGCCGATCGGGGATAAAGTCCCGTGCAACACATGGTAGACGCCGTTGAAGCTGCGCGTCTTCTCGACGGTGGCAATGTTGGTCGGCTCTTCGACGACGCAGATCAGCCGGTGGTTGCGCGTCGGCGAGGTGCAATAGCTGCACGGATCGACATCGGTGATGTTGTTGCAGACGCTGCAGAGCCGGAGATGTTGCTTGATCTCGCGAATGGCTTCGGCCAGGCTTTCGGCATCTTCAGAGGGCGAGCGCAGCACGTGAAACGCGAGCCGCTGCGCGGTCTTCGTGCCGATCCCGGGCAGCTTGCGCAGCTCTTCGATCAGCCTCGACATGGGCTCCGCAAAGCGGGTCGTCACCTAGGTGAGCCCCGGCAGATCCGGCAGCTTCAAGCCGCCCATCATGCCGGCGACGGAGGACTTCATGGCCTCGTCCGCGCGCCTCCCGGCCTCGTTGACGGCGGCCGTGATGAGCTCTTCGAGCAGCTCGAGGTCGCTTGCATTCGAACCCATGGCGGTTGGCTCGATCTTCAGCCGCAGCAGCTCTTTGCGTCCGTTCATCCGCACCGACACCATGCCACCGCCGGCTTCGGCCTCGACCACTGTTTCAGAGAGCCTGCGCTCCATCTGCTCCTGCATGGTCTTGGCGGAGGCCATCATCTCCTTCATCTTGCCGAGATCGGAAAAGTTCATCGCGTGCACCTCATCATCCTGCCCCTAGCCGTTCCCACTGAGATCGATCACGGTCTGGATCTCCGCATCGAAGAGCTTCTGCGCCTGCTTTACCATGGGATGCTCCATGGCCTTCGCCTGCGCGGAACCGGACTTGGCGGCGCGCGGCTTCCTGGCCGCGGCGGCGGCTCCCGCGCCTGGAAGCCGCACGTACTTCAAAACGTCGACGGTGCGCAGCGCGGCCTTGGTGATGCGCTCGGCGTCGGGGTTGATGACGTGCGGCAGCATGGTCTTTGAGACCTGCATCTGGATGCGGGCCTCGCCGTTCAACAGCGTAAAGGTCGCATCTTCCATGGCGTCGGCGGCCGAGCCCTGCCTGGCCGCCTGCAACGCCTCGATGACGGCTCGCTGCAGCGGCGAGCCCTGGTCCGAGCCGGGTGGAACGGCGGCAGGTTCAGGGACTATATCGGGCAGCTCCGCGACCGCGGCCGCGGC
>CAXTUS010000081.1:0-15151 GCA_964247475.1 uncultured Acidobacteriaceae bacterium
GGCCGCGCCCCACCGCGCACCCCCCCCCCTGGGTAGAACGAACCCGCATCAATCCACAGGGGGCCAGGCATCCTATCTTTCAGGAGGCATCCATGCCCGCATCAGGCCACTTCAAGAGTCAGCCGCGTATTGCCCTCGCAGGCAGTGAAAAGGCGCCCGCCACCGAGATCCCGCCCTCCATCCGGCCCCACGCCGCTGTGCACCAACCCCTCGCCCAGGGCACCATCACCGTCACCGTGCTGCTCCGCAAAAAGAAAGAGTTCGACCTCTCCCAGCGCCTCACCCACGAAGAGTTCGAAGCCCAGTACGGAGCCAACGACGACTCGCTCCAGCTGGCAGAACGCTTCGCCCGCGAGTTCGGCCTCAAAGTTACCGGTCGCCCCGCGCCAGGACGGCGCGACCTCCAGCTCTCCGGATCAGTCGACGCCATGCAGAAAGCCTTCGGCGTCAACCTTTCCGAGCACCAGATCGGCGACCAGACCTGCCGCGTCCGCCAGGGCACCATCAGCATCCCCGAAGAGCTCAGCGGCCACATCACCGCCGTCCTCGGCCTCGACAACCGGCCCCAGGCCAAGCCCCACAGCCGGGCCGCCAGGCCCAAAGCTTCAAATACCTCGTACACCCCCGTCCAGGTCGGCGCCCTCTACGGCTTCCCGCCCGATGCGAGCGCCACCAGCCAGACCATCGGCATCATCGAGCTGGGCGGCGGCTACCGCACCGCCGACCTCAAAGCCTACTTCAAGTCGCTCGGACTCCCCGCGCCCACCGTGACCGCCATCAAGGTCGACAAAGCGAAGAACACCCCCGGCACCGCCAACGGCGCGGACGGCGAGGTCATGCTCGACATCGAGGTCTCGGCCGCGGTCGCCCCGGGCGCCAGGATCGCCGTCTACTTCGCGCCCAACACCGACCAGGGCTTCATCGACGCCATCTCGCAGGCCGTACACGACAAGGTCAACAAGCCCAGCGTCCTCTCCATCTCGTGGGGAGGACCCGAGTCCTCCTGGACCGGACAGTCGATCGCCGCGCTCGACTCCGCCTGCCAGGCCGCGGCCATCCTCGGCGTCACCATCACCGCTGCCTCCGGCGACAACGGCTCAGCCGACGGCGTCGCCGACAACGGCAAGCACGTCGATTTCCCCGCCTCAAGCCCCCATGTCCTGGCCTGCGGAGGCACCAGGCTCGTCGGCACCGGCACCTCCATCACCTCTGAAACCGTCTGGAACGAGATCGCCAGCAACGAAGGCGCAACCGGCGGCGGTGTCAGCGCGCTCTTCAAGCTCCCAGACTGGCAGGCCAAGGCAAACGTCCCCGCACCCGCCAACTCAGCCGGCGGCCGCGGCGTCCCCGACGTCTCCGGCAACGCCGACCCAGGCACCGGCTACCAGGTCCGCGTCGACGGCCAGACCGCCGTCATCGGCGGCACCAGCGCCGTAGCCCCCCTGTGGGCCGGCCTCATCGCCCTCGCGAACGCCCGAAACGGCAAGTCTGCCGGCTTCCTCAACCCCGTCCTCTACAGCAACGCCGGCGCCTTCCACGACATCACCTCAGGCAACAACGGCGCCTTCAAAGCCGGACCCGGCTGGGACGCCTGCACCGGGCTCGGCTCACCGAACGCGCCCGAGATCATCAAGGCGCTGGCCTGAAGCGGACCGCGAAGGCCGGGGCCTGAATTGCCGCTGGCTTGAAGCGGACCGCGAAGGCCGGGCCGGAGTTTGGCGCCGGCCTTCGCACATCCCCTCAAGGCCGCGGCAACCCCACCCTCGTCGCGGACGGCGATCACCTCTGGATGTCCCGGGCCTGCGCCCTGCCGGCCCGGCCTACGCGGCCTGCTCGCCGGATTCGAAGTACAGGTACCGCCGCCAGCTCGGGTCCGCAGACCCGATCATGCGCATAATATGGCGGCTCGTATGCAGTGAAAACGGCCGCGGCTCGCGCAGCAGCTTCATCTCCGTCAGCTCATGCAACAGCTGATTCCCCTTGCGCCGATTGCAGTCATGGCAGCACGCGACAAGATTCTCCCACGTCGACAGCCCGCCGCGCGATCGCGGAATCACATGGTCGAGCGTCAGCTCACTCGCCGTCAGCACCACCTGGCAGTACTGGCACATGTTCCGATCCCGCAGCAGGATATTCTTGCGCGAAAGCGCACGCGTCTGGTGCGGAATCCTCCGGTACTCGAGCAAACGGATCACCGAAGGCATCGCCACGTTCACCCGCGCCGCATGCAGCGTCGTACCCTGTTCCTCTTCGGTCCGCGCAACCCCCTTCAGCACCAGCACCAGCGCCCGCCGCGCACCACATATGTTGATCGGCTCGTAGCTCGCATTCAACACCAGCACCGGCGTCTGCATCGCAGGCTGGCGGAAGACGCCGATCCGCACATCGAGCTCGGTCGTCGGCCGTCTCGGATTCCCTGCATTATGGCCCGCGTGCCGTCCGCCCGTGGTCCTGGTCTTCTGCTTGCGCATCTTTCCCGTCTGCATCCTGGTGGTTCCTCCGGTTCCGGTCCTGCGTGGCCTGCGTTCTAAACCTGTAAGGGCGCTGGCTCCCAGCGTGCGACGTCCGCAAACCCGGCAGGCAGATCCCCCGGATCCTCATGCAACCGCGCAAACTCCTGCTTCTGGGCACGCGCCAGCGTCGCCACCCACACCTTCGCCGCGCCTGCAGCCTTCAGCACGCGCGCACACTCCCGCGCGGTCGCGCCGCTGGTCAGGATGTCATCCACCAGCAGGACCTCGCGCCCCCGCACATCGCCCGCAACCTCAAACGCACCGCGCAGGTTTCGGCGCCGTTCGCGCCGCGTCAACATGTACTGGGCTTCCGTCCGTCGATGACGCCGCAGCCGTCCGTGCGCGGCCTCGAGCGCCCAACCGGGACGCAGCTTCCGCAGGTGCGCCATGCCATGCTCCGCCAGCAGCACCGACTGGTTGTATCCACGCTGGCGCTCGCGCGACGAGAACAGCGGAACCGCCATCACCAGGGTCGGTGACAGCCCGGCAGCAGCAGGCTCGAACTGCAGCATGACCTCTGCCATCCGGCCGCCCAGCAGCCTCGAGATCGCCGGCATCCGGTCGAACTTCATCATCTGGATCAGCGCCCGCAACTCGTCCCGATAGAGGGCAAAGGACGCCGCGCGATCAAAGGCAGGCGGTGCCAGGCGGCACTCGCGGCAGAGCAGGCCGGACGCCATCTGCGCAGCAAACCGGACATTTTCCATGTCTAGATCAAGGTCCAGCGCTTCGCCGCAACGCCTGCACCCCGGCAAAGACTCGGCCCGCACCCGGTCCACGCACACATGGCAGACAGGAATCAGCCCCGCGCGCTCAAGGGGGCCTTCACAACACCGGCAGTCCGCCGGAAAGATCGTCGTGACTACATCACTGAACAGGCCGGCAGCGAACCTAGGCGTACTTCGCAGCACCCGCACCACGGCTCGCCAGCCATTGACGCGGTCCGGTTCCATCCCGCTGGCCACGGCTGCAGCACCAGGCGGACCTCCCGCACCGAATCCGAGCGTCTGTCCATTCAGGGGTTCACTGAAGACACACCTACCCGCCAGCGCCTCCAGGTTGTCTCCCAACCGGCGCCGATGTGTGGAGTATAAGCCCGAAGTGTTGCTTGCGGTCAAGAAGTCAAGCGCCTGCACCAACATCGAGCCATCTTGATACCTTGAGACATGACCGAACCGCAGCCACCAGGCCCGCTGCACGACGGAAAGCGGTTAGACGGGATCGACCTTCTCCGCGGTCTGTCGATCCTGCTCGTGCTCATGAACCACGTCAACATGCGGCTGCTCTTCGCCAGGGTTCCGTACACCGCCGGCCTTCCCGATCAACTGGTTTCGAGCCTCGTCTGGAACGGCCAGTTCGCCGTGCAGATGTTCTTCGTCATCTCGGGTTACCTCATCACAGCCACCAGCATCCGCCGCTGGGGTGCTCCCGGCGCGCTCATTGCAAAGGACTTCTACCTCCTGCGCATCGCCCGTATCGCCCCGCTCATGCTGCTCCTGCTGGCTGTTCTTTGCGGGCTGCACTTTGCCCGGGTCCCCGGCTACGTCGTCTCCGCCAGGACCGGCGGCCTCGGCAGGGCCCTGCTCGCCGCGCTTACCTTCCACATCAACTGGCTCGAAGCCACGCGCGACTATCTCCCCGGCAACTGGGACATCCTCTGGTCGCTCTCGGTCGAAGAGATGTTCTACCTCTTCTTTCCCCTTGTGGCACGCCTCTTCCGCCGCTTCCGCTATCTCGTGCCGGTACTCTGCCTCTTCATCGTGGCCGGCCCGTTCGCCCGCATGAAAGCCTTCAACACAAACCCGGTCTGGCGCGAGTACAGCTACCTGGGCGGCATGGACGGCATCGCCCTCGGCTGCCTCACCGCCATGCTGCTAGCCCGTTGGCCGCTCGCGCAGAAGGCCGCGCAGGCAGCCGGCTGGTTCGGCGCCGCGCTGCTGGTCTTCAGCCTCGGCTTCTCACTCTGCGCCTACACCTGGGGACTGGGCCGGAACGGCCTCAACCTCACCATCCTCGCCGTGGGCGTATGCCTGGTGATCGCAGCCGCCTCAACCTCCGCCTGGCGCGCTCCCCGCCTGCTCACCCCTCTGCTTGCGCTCGGCCGCCGCAGCTACGAGATCTACCTGACGCACATGTTCGCCGTACTCACGGTCTTCGCCGTCTTTGTCCGCTTCGGCAAGCCGCTCACCCTCGTCCCGCTGCTCTTCCTTGCAGCCATCGTCCTCGCCGGACTGCTCGGCTGGGTGGTCTCGGCGGGCTTCTCAGAGCCCGTGAACCGGTGGCTCCGAAGGCTCTGGCTCCGCAAGCTCTGGCTCCGGAAGCAGTAGCTCCGCAAGCTCTGGCTCCGGAAGCAGTAGCTCCGGAAGCTCTGGCTTTGGAAGCCGTAGCTCCGGAAGCTCTGGCTCCCGAAGCCGTTGCTCGGGAAGCCATAGCTTCGGGCGCGCTTAGGCCTTGCCCGGAGGCCAGCTCCGGCCGGTGAGCCAGCGTCATCCATGGGAGATCCCACGGGGGACGTGTCAAACGTGCGCCGGCGCACCGGTTGCGTCGGTCAGCGCATCGGTCGGCGAATCGCTCGACCAAGCGGTCACCCGCATCGCTCGACCAAGCGGTCACCGCATCGCTCGACCAAGCGGTCAGCGCATCGGCCGGCGTATCGCTTCCATCGGTTGCCTCCGTCGACGCATCGCTTGACGCATCGCTCGCCGCATCGCTCGACGGATCGGACGCAACGTCGCGCCGCACCGATCAAACCCGCGCTGGTACACTCCCATTCACAGTCCAGACCCACCCGAGCGAGGATTCAACCACCTGACATGGCAGCCCCGATTCCCGATCAGAAGACCTTCCAGCCCTTCGTTCCCGCCTCTGAAAACCGTCCCGAACTGACCGTCCGCGCGCTCCTGCTCGGAGCCGTCTTCGCCGTCCTCTTCGGCGCCGTCACGGTCTACGTCGGGCTCCGGGCCGGGCTCACGGTCGCCGCGTCGATCCCCATCTCGGTCCTGTCGATCTCCATCCTGCGCGCCTTCGGCAAGTCCTCCATTCTTGAAAACAACATCGTTCAGACTGTCGGCAACGCCGGACAGTCGATCGCTTCGGGCGTCATCTTCACCCTGCCGGCGCTCATCTTCCTCGGCTTCGACCTCGAATCCACCCGCATCTTCGCCCTCGCGCTCTTTGGCGGCTGGCTCGGCGTCCTCTTCATGATCCCGCTGCGCCGCCAGCTCATCGTCGAAGAGCACGGCACCCTCGTCTACCCCGAAGGCACCGCCTGCGCCGATGTCCTCATGGCCGGCGAGCGCGGCGGCTCGTTCGCCTCGCGCGTCTTCCTGGGGCTCGGACTCGGCGGCCTCTACACCCTCTTCCAGAACGACAACCTGCTCGCCCTCTGGCCCTCCGGACCCAACTACGAGCCCGACTTCGGAGGCCGGCAGCACATCCTCAAAGGTTCCGCCATCCGCGCCGACTGCACCCCCGAATACCTCGGCGTGGGCTACATCATCGGCATCCGCGTCGCCGCCATCATGCTCGCCGGCGGCGTCTTCTCGTGGCTCGTCCTCATGCCGGCCATCTTCTTCTTCGGTCACGGCCTCACCATCTATCCCGGCACCGCGCCCATCGAAACCATGGACCCGAGCACGCTCTGGAAGACCTACGTCCGCCCTATGGGCGCCGGAGCCGTCGCCACTGCAGGCCTCATCACGCTGCTGCGCACCGCCCCCACCATCCTTTCCGCCCTCGCCGAAGGCATCCGGTCTCTGCGCGCTTCGCGGGCATCCGGCACGGAAGTCAAGCTGGCGGCCGTTCGTACCGCCCACGATCTCCCCATGTCGGTCGTGCTCGGCGGCTCTGCCGTGCTGCTCCTCCTCATCGTCGCCTTTCTCGAGTTCCATCCCGTCCCGGGAGCCCAGGTCGGCCTGCTTGCCAACCTAGCGGCCTCGCTCCTCGTCCTCGTCTTCGGCTTCCTCTTCGTCACCGTCTCCGCACGCATCGTCGGCATCGTCGGCAGCTCCGCCAGTCCCGTTTCGGGAATGACCATCGCCACCCTCATGGCCACCTGCGCCATCTTCCTCGTCAAGGGCTGGACCGCCCCCGCCTTCGGCGCACTCGCCATCACCATCGGCGGCATCGTCTGCATCGCCGCGTCCAACGCCGGAGACACCTCGCAGGACCTCAAAACCGGCTACCTCATCGGCGCCACGCCGTGGAAGCAGCAGGTGGCGCTGATGGCTGGCGTCATCATCTGTGTCTTCTCTATCGGCGCAACGCTGAATGCCATGAATAATGGACTGGAATCCTTTCAACGCGTGGCCTCCCCCATCACCGTCACCCCCGGCCTCTACGCCGACGGCGTCCAGAACAAGGGCGCCTTCCCCCGCGATCACTTCACCCTCGCATCCAAAACCGGCAACCGGCAGATCGTCTCGAACGGCCGCAGCTACCTCCTGCTCAACGCCATCGGCTCCGCCACCCTGCCCGACGGCAAGTACCTCCTCAACCCGTCAACCAACCAGATCGAGATCCAGTGGACCCAGGGCATCGGCAGCGAAAAGGCAGCTGCGCCCCAGGGCAAGCTGATGGCCACCGTCATCAACGGCATCCTCTCCCGCAAGCTGCCCTGGGGGCTCGTCCTGCTCGGCGTCGCGCTCGTCATCGTCGTCGAGCTGCTCGGCGTCCGCTCGCTTACCTTCGCCGTCGGCGCCTACCTCTCAATCGCCACCACCCTCGCCATCTTCGTCGGCGGCGTCATGCGCTGGATGGTCGACCGCGCCATGCTCCACCAGCACGCCAGGCAGGCACGCGCCGACTACGACGCATCGCTCGCCCTTTGGCACACGGACCGCGAAGCCTGGCTCCTGCGCCACCCCGACCTCGACCCCGGCGACCCCCGCTACTTCGACCAGGGCGGCGTCCCCACCCCGCAGATCATCACCGCACGCAGCATCGAAACCGAATCCGAGATCTCGCCCGGCAGCCTTTACGCGTCCGGCCTCATCGCCGCCGGCGGCATCATCGGCCTGCTCGGCGTCGTCATCAAGCTCTACGAGGCCGCCACCGACCGCGCCATCCCGCGCTTCAGCCCGCACAACTTTCTCTACCACCAGGGCGTCAGCATCCTTATGTTCGCGCTGCTCGCCTTCAGCCTCTTCTACTTTGCGCGGAAGCCGCTCGAAAACAGCTAAATCCAACAGCAAAGCCGTCCCCGTTCGCGGGCCCCCCGGCCACATCGTGGCGTGCCGGGCTGCGCGTGTCTCCCCCCTTCGGCCTTGCCGGGGCAATCGTCGTTCAGCTATGCTTCCCGCCGTAGAACAAAGTACCAAAGAGGGACGTCCCGACAGAGTTCTTCATCCGGCAGCACCGCGGAAACAGCCCGAACCGTGATTTAATAGTCTCAACGTCCGAAGGCACCGCACGCGGCAGGAGAAGACACCCACGATGGCCAACACATTGATCCCGATCGAAGAACGCAGCCTCACCCCGGATGAAGTCGTCGCGCTCGACCGTCGACGGCGCCGCGGGCAGCTCTTCCTGGTCATCGCCTTCCAGTGCATCATCGTCTCGTGCCTGCTTCTGCTCTGGTCCGGACAGGATGCAACCTACTCCCCAGGCTGGCACCGCCCCGTCCTGTTCTGGAACCTGACCACCGCCGCCCTCGCGGTCTTCTTCGGACTCACCGGCCTGCACCTGCGTCGTGGCAGCAACGAGTTCATCAGCTACTAGCACCTCGAGCAGCTCTCGACTCACGCACTCAGACGAACGTCTCTCGGGGAACGGACAGCCGCGCACCATGCCTCGCCTCCGCGAGCACGGGCTAAACGTCTGCCCGCGGATGGGTCCGGATGTCTCTTGCCACGCTCGCTGCTGCACCCCTCACCTCGCCTCAGCCGTTCACCCTGAACGAACCTCTCAGCTTTTCCGCAACCGAGATCGCCCTCCTCCTCGCCGCTGTCGCCCTCTCCGCCGGCCTCTTCTTCCGCCGTCTCCTCCCCATCCTCAGGAATATCCTCAACTCGAAACAAGATGAGGACTTCTCCCTTCACCCCCTCGGCCGCCGCGCCTGGCTCTTCTTCTGGGAGGTCCTCTGCCAGGCCAAGGTCATCGAGCAGCGACCCGCCCCCGGCATCGCCCACGCCTTCGTCTTCTGGGGCTTTCTCGCCTTCGCCCTCGTCTCGACCAATCACTTCTTCATCGGCGTCCGGCTCGGCTTCCTGCCGCCCCAAAGCTGGATCGGCCGCTTCTACTTCCTCTTCGCCGGCGCCTGGGCCGCGCTCGTCGCCGTCTCGATCGCCGGCCTCTTTATCCGTCGCTTCTTCGTCCGGCCGGTGTGGCTCGGCAAAAAAGTCTCCTACGAATCAGGCTTCATCGCGCTGCTCATCTTCACCCTCATGGTCACCTACCTCGCCGCCTTCTTCTTCCCGGCAGACAGCACCGCACTCAAAGCCCTCTGGTGGACTCACACCCTCGCCCTGCTCGTCTTCCTGCCCCTCATCCCGCACACCAAGCACCTCCACCTCGTCCTTTCTCCCCTCACCGTCTTCCTGAAACGGGACGGATTCTCGAAGATCCCGCCGCTCTCAACCGTCGAAGACATCGAAGACTTCGGCCTCGTCACCGGCAAAGACGTCACCCAGCTCATCGCGCTCCAGGCCTACAGCTGCGTCGAGTGCGGACGCTGCACCGAACACTGCCCCGCCTCCGCCACCGGCAAGGTGCTCAATCCAAAGGAGATCATCCTCGGCGCACGCACCTTTCTCAACACCTTCGGCTCCCTGTCCGAAACCCCCCTGCTCAACGAACTGCGCGACGCAACCGCGAACCCCAGTACCGACAACCCGCCCGCCAACTACTTCTCAATGGAGGCCGCCTTTGCGTGCACCACCTGCGGCGCCTGCGAGTTTCAGTGCCCGGTCGGGATCCAGCACCTGCCCATCCTCATCGGCCTGCGCCGCGGCGCCACCAACACCGGCGCATGGGAAGACCCCTACGGCACCAGGCTCTTTCTCGCCCTTGAAAAGAACGGCAACGCCCTTGGGCTCGCCGCCAGCGAACGCGACAAGTTCATCAAGGCTCAGCAGGCCGTCCAGACCTTTCCCCTCTTCGACGGCTCGCAGGAGTACTGCCTGTGGCTCGGCTGTATGGGCGGCTACGATCCCAGGGGCCGCGAGATCATCGCCGACTTCGCGCGCGTCATGAACCACCTCGGCACCACCTTCGGCGTCCTCAAAAAAGAAAAATGCACTGGCGACCCAGCCCGGCGTTTAGGCAACGACCTCGTCTTCTCGAATCTCGCCGAGTTCGGCCTGAAGCAGTTTGAAGCCGCAAAGGTGCAGAAGATCGTCGCCATCTGCCCGCACTGCGTCCGCACCATCGCCACCGACTGGCGCGAGTACGGCGTCGCGCCCGAGATCGAGCATCACTCGGAGTTCATGGCGCGCCACGAATCACAGCTGCCGCAGCAGGGGAAAGACGACAGCATCGTCTACCACGACCCCTGCTACCTGGGCCGCTATCGCGACGTCTACGAAGCGCCCCGCGCCATCGTCGCACTCGCCGGCGAGCTGGTCGAAGCGCCCCGTTCGCACGAACGCAGCTTCTGCTGCGGCGCCGGCGGAGGCCTCGCCTTTCTGGGCGAAGAAGGCGGCGATGCCCGCGTCTCGCACGTTCGCGCACAGGAGCTCGCCGAAACCGGAGCGCGCACCATCGGCACCGCCTGCCCCTTCTGCAACACCATGTTCCGGGACGCTCTCGGCGCCATCAACCCGGCCAGCGCGCCGCAGCTGCTCGACATAGCCCAGCTGACCGCGCGGGCTTTGCCTGCGAAAGCAACC
Source organism: uncultured Acidobacteriaceae bacterium (assembly GCA_964247475.1). Classification (GTDB taxonomy): domain Bacteria; phylum Acidobacteriota; class Terriglobia; order Terriglobales; family Acidobacteriaceae; genus Edaphobacter. Next base: position 10,340 of record CAXTUS010000081.1, read on the forward strand.
GCAGCCGCGTCCTGACGCCGGACGGGCGCCGCTTCGTGGGGTGGCAGCGCTGGCGCGCGAAAGGCTGAGATTTACCTCAAGAGCTGACGCGCGCCACCGCCTCCATCCCACGCCCTGGTCGCCGCCCGCGATCAGGGCGCACCTGCGGTTGCTTGTGTCAGGCAGGCACGTCCGGCAGAAAGAGCGAAAAGACAGTCCCATGGCGGGCCGGTTCCTGTGAACTGCGGACCTGGATCCGCCCCTCGTGCTTCTCGACGATGCCCAGGCTCACCCACAGGCCGAGTCCCGTTCCCATGATGCCCTTGGTCGTAAAGAACGGTTCGAAGATGCGGCGCATCGTCGCCGCCGACATGCCTTCGCCCGTGTCCGAGATGGTGATGCGCGCGCCCGTACGGCGGCTGCTGAACTCCCGGGCCGCGCGCACGCGGATCAGCAATCGTCCGCCGTTGCGCATGGCATCGATCGCATTGCCGACCAGATTGTTCAACACCTGGCGCACCTCGCCGTCGAAGCAGCGCAGTGCGAGCTCGGGCGCCACCTCGTGCCCGACCGCAATGTTCGAGTTCACGAGCCGTCCCTGGTAGAGCGCCAGCACGGAGGCCACCAGCTCCGCCACATTCGCGCTCGTGGCCGCGGTCGACTGCTTGAAGAAGCGCAGCGTCTGGGTTGCGATCTGGCTCACCCGTGCAAGCTCCTGCTGCGCAATCTGCGCGTACTTGCGGGCCGACTCAGGCTCGCTTTCTACCGTCGCCTCGATCAGGTAGAGCAGGTTCACCACCGATTCAAGAGGGTTGTTGATCTCGTGCGCGATGCTCGACGCCAGCCTGCCCACCGCCGCCAGCTTTTCGGTGCGCACCAGCGCTTCTTCACCCTTCTTGCGGTGCGTGATGTCGATCGCGACACCCGGAAAGCGCAGCGGTGTGCCGTCGGCCGCAAGGGTGCAGCGGCCATGCGCGGCGAACCAGCAGACCGACCCGTCCTTCTGGACAAGCCTGTACTCGGAGCTGTATTCGCCGCCGGTAGCCAGCGCCTGCTCGATCGAGGCGCGCACCATCTCCGCGTCGTCCGGATGCACGCTGCGGGTAAACTCGGCAAGCGGCACCCCGGCCGCCGCACGTTCCTGGTCCACGCCGTAGAAGTGGGCAAAGGTGGCATCGGTTTTTACCCGGTCGTTCTGCACGTCCCAGTCCCAGGTGCCGATGCCATCGGCGGCCGAAAGCGCAAGCCGCACCCGCTCCTCGCTGTCCTGCAGCGCAAGTTCCGCCTTGCGGCGCTCGGTGATGTCGATGCCATGCACGATGATGCCGCGTACCTTGCCGTCAGGTCCCACATCGGGAATGTGCCGGATCATCAGGAAGCACTCTCCATCCGCAGTCCGCATGCGCGATTCAAACATCTGCGGTGTGCCCCGCAGCGCGCCCTCCAGCTGCTCGCGCACGTCCTCGTAGGAGGCTCCGAGCGTTTCGGCCACGGGTCGCCCGATGATCTCCTCGGCGCGGCGGGCGAAGACCCTCAGGTAGGTCTGGTTGACCATGGCATACCGCATCTGCTCGTCGATATAGGCGACGTAGGCGGGGATGGTGTCTGCGATGGTGCGGAAGCGCGCGTCGTACTGGTCGAGCTGAGCGTCTGCGAGACCAGAAGCGGAACCGGCCGCGAGACGCGGCGCCTCATGCGATCCGGACTGGAAGGGAACCTCCGGATTGATGGTGCGCGCATCGGGCAAGGGATGTATCTCCTTGTACAGTCTATGGGTTAGAGAATCCCAGGGGTTAGAAGATTCCAGAGGTTTAGAGGATTGCAGGGGCTTAGAGCATTGCAGGGGCTTAGAGGATCACAGAGGTTAGAGGATGTTGACGGCGCGCGCCGCCAGCAGCGCCACGGTGGCGAAGGAGATCAACGCCTGCACCATCATCAGCACCTTTGCCCAGCGTGAGAGCACCGGGCTGTCCGTCGGTGAAAACGCGGTGCTGGTGTTGAAGGCGAGGAACAGGTAGTCGATGAAGTTGGGGCTCCACTGGTCTTCCCCCATCTCCTCCCGCGCCTCGGGCGACAGGGTCAGCTGGGGAAACAGAAAAGCCCCGTCCTTGTGCGGTCCCTGCAGCGCCCGCGCCCTGGGACCGCCCCCGTCCAGCCGCCAGTACCAGCCGGCAAACACCAGGATGTTGGTCACCCAAAGGGCTGATGCGGATCGCAGCAGGTCGCCCGGTGACAGCGTGTGCCCGGGCAGCGCGGCCACCAGCAGGCCGAGCGACCAGGTCATATCGGCGGTGATGATCGACTGGGTGACGTAGCCAAGCACCTGGTTGAGCCTGTGGCTGCCGCTCTTGTGCGCCCAGATGGTCGGGATCATCAGGCCGCCGATGACCACAAACAGCAGCCATGCGGGTCCGACCGCAAGCGAGTCCGGCATGACCAGGCGCAGGCTGGCGATGGCAAACAGGGCGAGCATCGCGGGCCAGCGCGGCTCTTCCTCCACCTGGGGTTCCGGCTTCTTCGAGGTCACCGTTTGATTCTACCGAGAGGCCGATGGAGAGGTCAGTGCCACGGGTTCCGAGGGGTCGCGGGGCCGGTTCTTGAACGCACGATTAGAAGGTAAACTTGCAAGTTAAGCTTTTAATCCCGTATACCTTCAACTACCATGAACCGCTCCCAGATCGACCAGGATGTGCTCGACCTGAGCCATGCCATCGGACAGTTGGCACGACGCGTGCGCGCTTCGGCGGGAGGGAGCGAGTTTTCGCTCATCGAGAGCTCCATCGTGAAGCGCCTCGAGCAGGGAGGTCCTCAGACGGTGGCTGGCCTGGCGCGCGCGGAGAGCGTGCGGCCGCAGTCGATGGGCGCGGCGATCGCACGGCTCGAGGCACGCGGGGTGATCGAGCGGGCGCCCGATCCCACGGACCGCCGGCAGGTCCAGATCAACCTCACCTATGAGGCGCTCCGGCTGCGCAGAACCACGCGTGAGGCCATGACGGTCTGGCTGAAGCAGGCGATCAACCGGCTCGACGACGAGGATCGCGATACGGTGTTGCGGGCGGCGGGCATCTTCAAGCGCATTGCCGAGGGCGAGTAGACGTGAACCGTGAAAACCCTGGCCAAAAGAACATCAGCGACCGCGCCCTGACGCCGGACGGGCGCCACTTCGTGGGGTGATGGGCGCCAGCGCGCGTACGCTGAGGTCGAGCCTCTCCTGTTGACGTGCGGCAGGGCTCGACCCTCGAAAGTGGTCGCTGCGCCCAGGATGGGCGTACCTGCGGTTGCTGCTTGTCCTACAATCGCCGCAATGGCCTATCGCCACACAGTGCGCGGGGTGACCCACCAGTTTGAAGACCTGCGCACGTTGCTTGCGAAGGCTTCGCCGCTGCGTTCGGGCGATGAGCTTGCCGGGCTTGCGGCGGAGTCTGCGGAGCAGCGTGCGATTGCGCAGATGACGCTGGCCGAGGTGCCGTTGCGTGCCTTCGAGAACGAAGCGGTTGTGCCTTACGAGAGCGACGAGGTGACGCGGCTGATCGTCGATGCACAGGACAAGGCGGCGCTTCAGCCGGTGGCGGGACTGACGGTGGGTGAGTTTCGCGACTGGCTGCTGGCGGATGAAGCGACGGGCGAGGCGGTGGCCGCGCTTCTGCCGGGGCTGATGCCGGAGATGGTGGCGGCAGTCTCGAAGCTGATGCGGGTGCAGGACCTGATCGCGGTGGCGCGCAAGGTTTCGGTGGTGACGCGGTTTCGCACGACGGTGGGGCTGCCGGGCCGGCTGTCGACCAGGCTGCAGCCGAATCATCCCACCGATGATCCCCTGGGCATCGCGGCCAGCATGCTGGACGGGCTTCTGCTGGGTTCGGGCGATGCCGTGATCGGGATCAACCCGGTGGCCGATGATCCGGCTGCCGTGACCACGCTGCTGCGCATGATCGACCAGGTGCGGGTGCGCTATGCGATCCCGACCCAGAGCTGTGTGCTGGCGCATGTGACGACCCAGATGGAGGCGATGGGGCAGGGCGCGCCGCTTGATCTCCTGTTCCAGTCGATCGCCGGGACGGAGGCGGCGAACGCTTCGTTTGGGGTGAGCGTCGCGCTGCTGGACGAGGCGCACGCGATGGCGCGGGCGCTTGGTCGGGGAGGGGAAAATCTCTTCTACTTCGAGACGGGGCAGGGCAGTGCGCTGTCGGCGAACGCGCACCATGGCGTGGATCAGCAGACGATCGAGGCGCGGGCGTATGCGGTGGCGCGCCGGTACAGGCCGATGCTTGTGAATACGGTGGTGGGGTTCATCGGGCCCGAGTACCTGTTCGATGGGAAGCAGATCATGCGCGCGGGGCTCGAGGATCACTTCTGCGGCAAGCTGCTGGGGCTGCCGATGGGATGCGATCTCTGCTACACCAACCACGCGGAGGCGGACCAGGATGACATGGACACGCTGCTGACGCTGTTGGCGGCCGCGGGCTGCAACTACATCATGGGCGTGCCGGGCTCGGACGACGTGATGCTGAACTACCAGAGCACGTCGTTCCACGATGCGCTGTATGTGAGGAAGCTGCTGGGGCTGAAGGCGGCCCCGGAATTTGAGGCATGGCTGGCCGGCGGTGACTTCGAAAGGCTGCTTGGAACGGCGCAGCCCGGACTGTTGCTGGGGGTGTGATGGCTGCGGACGAGGTGGACGGAGAGCAAGGCCCGCAGGTGGAGGTGGGGCCGCCGGGACTGCAACGCTACACACCGGCGCGGGTGGGGCTCAGGCGCTCGGGCTCGGCGATCGGGACCTCGGCCCAGCTTGAGTTTCAGCTGGACCATGCGCTTGCGCGGGATGCGGTCTATGAC
>CAXTUS010000082.1:0-782 GCA_964247475.1 uncultured Acidobacteriaceae bacterium
CGCCGACGGCGACCACTGTGTGGGGTGGAAGCGCATGCGGGCTTCAGGACGCGGTTGCTGTTGCATTTGCTGTTCGACGCAGCGTACCTTCGCCTAGGTCATGAAGCTTTCGCGTAGAAGATTCGTCAAAGGTGCGGCCGCTGGTGCGCTGGCATCTTCTTCGGTCGCCAAGGCCATGGCTGCGACGCTTCCGCCTGCCCTGCCGCCGCCGCTTGAAGAAGTCCCCTACGACGCAGTTGCAGTCACCGGGCAGCACCAGCAGGCTTTGCGCGACAACGTCACCGCGGTCCTGATGAGCCTCGATGACGACGCCTTGCTGCGCCCGTTCCGCGAGATGAACCCGCGGGTGTCAGGAGCGGTGATTGCGGGCCGCGACCTGGGCGGCTGGTACTGCTGGCGTCCCAACTACGATCACCATCACGACGACGCAGGCTTCGCGCCCGCGCACAGCTTCGGGCAATGGACCTCGGCGCTCGCCCGGCTATACGCGGGCTCACAGTTCAGCGGCGGCAGCAATCCGGAGTTGAAGGCCCGTGCCCTGAGCCTTCACGCCGGACTCCGCGAAGCCATCTCACCGGATTACTTCGCCCGGACTCGCTTCACCGCTTACAGCTTCGACAAGCTGGTCTGCGGCCTGAACGACGCGCATCGGCTACTTGGCGATTCGTCGGCGTTTCTGACGCTCGACCAGGTGACCGCCGCGGCCCGGCCGTCGCGGCCTGGGCCCGCCCTCCATCGCGAGGTGCAGGGGAAGGTTGGGGGGGGTTTGTACTGGGTGGGGG
>CAXTUS010000082.1:792-15103 GCA_964247475.1 uncultured Acidobacteriaceae bacterium
CCCAAACTCGGCCTCCACCAGGACGAGGAGCAACACCGCCGCGTCCTGGCCGTCGGTGCCGGCCCACGCCATCGATCGCGAGGTGCAGTGGAAGCTTGGCCGGGATATCTCCTGGATGTGGGACGAAAGCTTCACCCTGCCCGAGAACCTGTTCCTTGCCGCGGGCCTTGGCGCGGGGCCGGCCTACCAGCGCCTCGCGAACGACTACCTGCTGAACGACACCTACTTCGAGCCGCTGTCGCGCGGCGTCAACGTGCTTTCAGACAAGCACGCCTACAGCTACATCAATGCCCTCAGCTCCGCCATGCAGGCCTGGTTCTCTGCCGGCAGCGAGATGCACCTGCAGGCCGCAAAGAACGGCTTCGACCTGCTGGAGCTGCAGAGCTTTGCGACTGGAGGCTGGGGACCGGACGAGCTGCTGCGCAAGCCGGGCCTCGGCGACCTGGCCAAGAGCCTCACGGCCAGCCACAATGGCTTCGAGACTCCGTGCGGCGGCTATGCTCACATGAAGCTTTCACGCGCGCTTCTGCGTGCGACGCGCGATGGCCGGTACGGCGACAGCATGGAGCGCGTGCTGCTCAATGCGATCCTGGGCAGCCTGCCGCTCACGTCCGACGGCCGGGCGTTCTACAACTCCGACTACAACGTAACCGGCAAGCGCGTCTACTCGGTGCACCCGTGGCCGTGCTGTTCGGGCACATTGCCGCAGGTGATCGCAGACCTCGGCATCAATACCTACCTGCACGAGCCGGGGGCCATCTGGGTCAACCTCTACCAGCCGTCCGAAGTTCGCTGGAGGGACGGTGGCAAGTCGATTGCGCTGAAGCAGGCCGGCAGCTATCCGCTTGACACCACCGTGCGCCTCGCGATCACGGCCTCCGATCCAGCTCCCTTCGCGCTGAAGCTGCGCATCCCGGCCTGGGCAAAGGACGGCGCCAGCCTGAAGCTGAACGGCCGCACTTTCCCCCTGCAAACCCAGCAGGGCTTCGCGACCATCGAACGCCGCTGGCGCACCGGCGACGTCGTCGAACTGGACCTGCCGATGTCGCTTCGACTCGAAGATCTGCCCGCCGGGGATGGCCCACTGAAGCAGCGGACAGCCGCCCTGATGCGCGGCCCCTTGGTCCTCTTTGCGCTCCGCAACCCAGGCGAGAGTGGCCTGCTCGCGATCTCTGAGGAGGCCCTGCTGAAGGCTCAGCAGACCGGGCCTGCGGAGTGGACCGCGACGTCAGCTACCGGTGATCGCCGCTTCGTCCCATTCACCGAGGTCGCCGATCGCACCTATGCCACCTATCTCGCGATCAGCTGACCAGCAATACCGGATAAACTAAACCAGACATGATTCCCACCCTCGAATGGCTTCCTGAAGGCGTCTCGTTCCTCGACCAGACCAAGCTTCCCCTTGAAGAGACGTACGTTCTCGCGAAGGACTACACCGAGGTCGCGACCGTCATCCGCGACATGATCGTCCGCGGAGCCATGGCGATCGGCGTTTCGGGCGCCATGGGGGTCGCACTCGGCATCGAGCGCAGCCGGGCCACGACGCTGCCTGCGCTCAGCGAAGAGGTGGCCACCATCTGCGACCACCTGGCCGCCACTCGCCCGACCGCCGTCAACCTCTTCTGGGGCATCGGCCAGATCCGCGAACTTTACAACACGCTGGCCGCTGCCAACAAATCGATTCCCGAGATCAAGGCTGCCGTCGTCGCACGCGCACGCGAGATGTACGACGAGGACATCGCCGCCTGCAAACAACTCGGCGCACTCGGCGCTGAGCTGATGCCGCAGAAGGGCACCATCCTGACCCACTGCAACGCCGGCGCGCTCGCCGCCTGCGGCTACGGCTCAGCGCTCGGCGTCATCCGCGCAGCCGTCGAGCAGGGCCACCAGATCGACGTCTTCGCCGACGAGACCAGGCCCTACCTGCAGGGCGCACGCCTGACCGCGTGGGAGCTGATGAAGGACAACATCGCCACCACCGTGCTCTGCGACAACATGAGCGCGCACCTGATGAAGCAGGGACGCATCCAGGCCGTAATCGTCGGAGCCGACCGCATTGCCGCCAACGGCGATACCGCGAACAAGATCGGGACGTACGGCGTTTCCATCCTCGCGAAGGAGCACGGCATTCCCTTCTACGTGGCGGCCCCGTGGTCGACGATCGACGTCAACACCGCGCACGGAGACCTTATTCCGATCGAGCAGCGCAGCGCCTACGAGGTGACCCATTCGAACGGCAAGCAGATGACGCCGCACGGTGTCTCGATCGAGAATCCCGCCTTCGATGTCACGCCTGCGAAGTACATCACCGCCATCATCACCGAGCGCGGCATCCTGCGTGCACCCTTCGCTGAGTCGATCCGTACGATTCACGAGGCCAGCATCCAGGCCGAGCAAACCAAGACCCTCGCCGCGGTTTGAGCTTTACCGTACCAGCAACAAGCCATGCCAGCTTGGTGTGCCGCTTCAACCAACGTACAGACCTGCCCGCCCGCCGCGCTTATGCTTAGGAGCAGGGGCGGGTAAAGGGCTCCAAGACGCATGCAGTCGCAGCTTCCGGACGCCTTCAACCCGCGCTATAAATCGCTCGCCCGCGGCAACATCCTGGTGTGGCTCAGCGTCGTCGTCTCGGGCTTCCTGTCAGACTTTCCGCACAACAAGCCTACCCTGTGGCTGATCGTGCCGACCCTGATCTCCTGCATCGGGACCGCGGACACCATCCGTTGCATCCGCCGCCGCTGGAGCTTCTATCACGCGGGCGTGATCTTCTGCATTTACATGGACCTGATGGCGGTCTGCATGATCCTGTTCTTCCTGATCTATCCCTACTCGCACTATCTCGCCTCCTGACCCTATCGGGGCCTTCAGCGTGCAAACGGCTCTCGGGCATTGACCCCGCCCGGTAGGAGATGACCGGAAAGTGGGATCGACTGTGCGAACCCTGGGGTATACTCGCGTTCGAACCGAAGCCACGATCAACACGGATCACACACGATCTACACGGATCACACACGATCAACACGGATCACAGGAGAAGACATGTTCAAGGGTTTTCGCGACTTCATTCTTCGCGGCAACGTCGTAGATCTCGCAGTTGCGGTCATCATCGGTGCCGCCTTTGGCGCCATCACGGCCTCTTTCACCGCGGATGTCATTACCCCGCTCATCTCGGCCATTGCGGGCACGCCGGACTTTTCGTCGCTAGTGATTCACATGCCGGTTCTCCATGCGGTGACTCCGCCGAGCCCGCTGCCTGCGAACTACATCCCGCCGGGCGAGCTGCATATCGGCAAGCTGCTGAACGCGATCATCAACTTCCTGATCGTTGCCGCCGTGCTTTATTTCCTGGTGGTGCTGCCGATCTCGAAGCTGCTGGCGCGTATCCACCCGGTGCTGGTGGATGTGACGACCAAGCCGTGCCCGCAGTGCCTGTCGGACATTCCGCTCGCTGCGAAGCGCTGCAAGTTCTGCGGCGAGCCTGTGGTCTGACACCGGGCAGCGCAAAGCCTGACGCCCAAGATGTGATTGCCGTCCGCGATCAGGACGCTGTTGCTCTGAATAGCCCGATGCCAGCTCTAAGCCGGCATCGGGTTATTCTTTATTCATTCAACAAAGATCTAGGCCCCAGGAGAACGCTCATTGTCTCGATTCGCCGCGCTGACCTCGCTGCTCGCTCTCTCCGCTGTCTCTGCCTTTGCACAGTCTCCGCAGGTCTTCGGCTATCGCGACTTCACCCAGCAGGCAAAGTGGGATTCAGCCTTTCTTGCAGTACCGGACGCAAAGCTCGCCGGCCAGCATCTGAAGACCCTCACTGCCGAGCCGCACATCGCGGCCTCGCCCGAGGACTATAAGACAGCGCAGTATGTTGCCGGGAAGTTCAAGGCCGCCGGTCTCGACACCCAGATCGTCCCCTACAGGGTCCTGCTGAACCTGCCGAAGAAGATCGAGATTGAGGCCTTTGATGCAGCCGGCAAGAAGCTCATGTCCGGCCCGACCGCTGAGCACGTAGGGCCCGAGGATGGCGGCGACCCGTTCGAAGACGACAAGCGTGTCACCCCCGCCTTCAACGGCGCATCGCCCTCCGGCGACATCACGGCAGAGGTTGTCTACGCCAACTACGGCACGCCTGCGGACTTCAAGAAGCTGGCCGACCTGGGTGTCCAGGTAAAAGGCAAGATCGCGCTCGTTCGCTATGGCGCCAACTACCGCGGCATCAAGGTCTACGACGCGCAGCAGGCAGGCGCAGCCGGCGTCCTCATCTACTCAGACCCTGCCGACGACGGCTACTTCCGCGGTGACATGTATCCCAAGGGACCCTATCGGCCGGCCACCGCGGTCCAGCGCGGAGCCACCCAGTTTCTGCCCATCTACCCTGGAGACGCGACGACGCCGGGCGTGGCCTCGACCCCCGACCTGCCTGACTCCAAGCGCCTCTCACCCGACAAGCTGCAGGCCAACTGGCCCTCGATCCCGGTCAACCCGCTCTCCTACCAGGACGCGTCGCCTATCCTGCAGGCGCTCTCCGGCAAGGCTGTCCCGCATGAGTGGCAGGGAGCCCTGCCCTTCGCCTACCACGTCGGCGGCGGGGATGGCGGCGCGCACCAGGTCAAGGTTCATATGCATCTCGAACAGGACACCCAGCTTCGCACTATCTGGGACGTGATCGGCACCATCGAAGGCACAGATCCTGCCGAAAAGGCCGACTGGGTGGTCGCCGGCAACCATCGCGATGCGTGGGTCTACGGCGCCGTCGATCCAAACTCCGGCACCGCCGCCATGCTTGAAACCGTTCACGGCCTTGGCGAACTGCTGAAGCAGGGCTGGAAGCCGAAGCGGCGCGTCGTGATCGCTTCCTGGGACGCGGAAGAAGAAGGCCTGATCGGCTCGACCGAGTGGGTCGAAGACCACATGGCGCAACTCAACCATGCCGTCGCCTACTTCAACACCGACGTCGCCGTCTCTGGTCCCAACTTCAATGCGGCGGCCGTTCCTTCGCTGAAGCAGTTTGTCCGGGAGGTCGCGCGCGGGGTAGAGTCGCCCGCCGGGGGTACGGTCTATGACCAGTGGTTGAAGAGCCAGGCAGTCAATCCCAATCGCCGCGCTGTCGCGTCCGAGGACGACGATGCGGACGCGAGCATCGCCGGCAAGACCCATGAAGTCCGCGTCGGCGATCTCGGCTCCGGCTCGGACTTTACGCCATTTCTGCAGCACACGGGCGTTCCCTCGACCGACATCGGCTCAGGCGGTCCCTACGGCGTTTACCACTCGGTCTTCGATAACTACAACTGGTTCATCAAGAATGCCGATCCTACCTTCGTCTACGAGCAGGAGATGGCACGCGTCTTCGGTTTGGAGGTTTTGCACATGGCCAACGCCGACGTGCTGCCGTACGACTACGAGGCTTACGGCCGGTCGATCGCAGGCTATATCGCAGCGTCCGAGGCGCGCGCGAAGGCGGCCGGTTTCACGCTCGATACCGCCGCCCTGGACGCTGCGGCATCCCGCTTTTCGGCAGCGGGCAGCGCCGTCCACGTGAAGCAGGCCGCAGGCACGGGCGACGCTACCGCTCTCAACACTGCGCTCCGCTCGGCCGAGGAGGCGCTGCTGAACCCGGCTGGCCTGCCGCGTCGCGACTGGTACAAGCACACCATCTACGCGCCCGGCGAGTACACGGGCTATGCCGCGGTGGTCATCCCGGGGATCAACGAGGGCATCGACGCCAAAGACCAGCCACGCACCCAGTCGCAGGTCGAGGCCCTGGCCCAGGCCCTGACCAGGTCGGCAGCGATCCTTGAGAAGGCGGGACAGTAGAACAGGCCAATGCGGCCGCATCGACACGCTGGACGGGCAGCCCTCCGCGGGGTGGAAGCGCTGACGCGCACGGCATGTTGAGGTTTTGCGCCCCCCCAGGCGCTTGCGCGCGTGCAACTTTTGTTGCAGCCTTGGCTGGCCGAAGTGGGATTCAGCTGTTGCTGGATCGGACGCACCCTTGGAAGATCACAGACGGCTTAAAGCCGCACCCAGGAGACCGCCCATGGTTCATGATCTCGCCCTCGCCCTTGTATTCCTTTCGATGATCATCGCCCCCGCCCTTGTGGCGATGCGCGCTGATAACGACCACGCCAGTCTCTAGTTCACTCCCGGCCAGCTTCCCGGCTGGAGTGGCCTGCGGTCTCTCCCGTTCTGCGTTTCGGGTTCATGAAACGCTCTCTCGCACCGCGGCTTCAAGCCTCACCCGAATGCATGCAAAAAGATTGAGCCGCGTCCCTTCCGGGCTGCGGCTCGATCTTTTTGTCTGAAGTAGGCCAGCGAGTTCAGCCGCGCAGCGCCATCTGCTCGGTGACGATCTGGGTGAGATCCGGCTTCTTCAGGCCGTACTCCGACTCGTTGAACTTATCCACCTTGCTCGACCAGTTCATGGAGCAGAACTTCGGACCGCACATCGAGCAGAAGGCCGCTTCCTTGTAGTAGTCGTCAGGCAGCGTCTCGTCGTGCATCGAGCGGGCTGTTTCGGGGTCGAGCGAGAGCGCGAACTGCTTGTCCCAGTCGAAGGTATAGCGCGCGTGCGAGATGGCGTCGTCGCGATCGCGTGCACCCGGCCGGTGGCGTGCGACGTCGGCGGCATGGGCGGCGATCTTGTAAGCGATGATGCCGTCTTTCACGTCTTTTTCGTTGGGCAGGCCGAGGTGCTCCTTGGGGGTGACGTAGCAGAGCATGGCGGCGCCGTGCCAGCCGATCATCGCTGCACCGATGGCGGAGGTGATGTGGTCATAGCCGGGCGCGATGTCGGTCACAAGCGGCCCGAGCACGTAGAAGGGTGCGCCGTCGCAGAGTTCGAGTTCCTTGTCGACCTGCAGCTTGATCTGGTCCATGGGGATGTGCCCCGGCCCTTCGATCATGACCTGGACATCGGACTGCCAGGCGCGGCGGGTGAGCTCGCCGAGGGTTTTGAGCTCAGCGAACTGGGCCTCGTCGGACGCATCGGCGAGGCAGCCTGGACGCAGGCCGTCGCCCAGCGAGTAGCTGACGTCGTACTTCGCCATGATCTCGGTGATGCGGTCGAAGTGGGTATAGAGGAAGTTCTGCTTGTGGTGATGCGTCATCCACTGTGCCATGATGGCGCCGCCGCGGCTGACGATGCCGGTGATGCGTTTGGCGACGAGAGGAATGTACTCGACGAGCACGCCGGCGTGGATGGTGAAGTAATCGACCCCCTGCTTTGCCTGCTCTTCGATGACTTCGAGATAGATATCGATGTTGAGATCTTCGAGGCGCTTGACCCGGTTCAGCGCCTCATAGAGCGGCACGGTCCCAATCGGGACCGGAGAGTGGCGCAGAATCTGCTCCCGGATCATGGGAATGTCCCCGCCGGTCGATAGATCCATTACCGTATCGGCGCCGTAGTGGACGGCGGTGTGCAGCTTGCGCAGCTCCTCGTCGACGTTCGAGGTGAGGGCGGAGTTGCCGATGTTGGCGTTGATCTTGCACAGCGATTCGACGCCGATGGCCATGGGCTCAAGCTCGACGTGGTTGATATTGGCCGGGATGATCATGGTGCCTTTGGCGATCTCGGAGCGGACGAGCTCGGGCGAGATCTTCTCGCGCTGTGCGACGTAGAGCATCTCTTCGGTGATCATGCCCTTGCGCGCGAAGTGCATCTGGCTCATGTTGGTGTCGCCGGTGCGGGCAGCCTCGGCTTTACGCTTGACGATCCAGTCTTCGCGTCCGGTGGGAACCTTGTAGTCGTTGCCGTTGCTGCCAAGGCTGTTGCTGCCGTGCCCGTTGCTGCTGTGGCCGTTGCTGATTGCGCCATGACTGGTTGCGCCGTTGTTCATTCAACACCCCGAATCTGTCCCGCTGCGTGTCAGGACCTGTTACCACGTTGAGTATACGTGGATGATTCCCTGTTTTCCGGCTTCGGGAAGCCTGAGCCGGGTTTCCCTTTTGCTTCAGGAACCAATTCCGAATGACCGCTGAAGTATTCGGCTTCTTCTCCGATGAAGCAAGAGATGATGCCGCAACTCACGCCCTCTTCGCTGGTACCGCAACGCGCGGCGGGTATGCGCCAGGGCCCGGGCCATCTGCCTTGCGCTTGGCTCATGACGGGGCTGGGCATCTGGGTTGCGGCCGTGCTGCTAATCGGCGCCGTGCTTACGTCGTACCACCAGCCTATCCGCCCACCCCAGGACTCGATCCTGTCGCTCGTCAGCACACCAAGAGAACCTGCTCTCCGGCCGGCGGCCGATTCTGTGTCGCCGGCCGGCGGTGGATTCAGGATGCTGCATGTACTTTCCGGCAGCTGCGGCTGCTCCCAACGGGTCATGGCTCATCTGCTTCGCCGCGGAGCCGGCAAGGGGGTACTTGAACAGATCCTGGTGGTGGATGACGCTGGGCCTTACCTGCCGGAATCGGCAGGCATGCTGGACCAGCTGGCCGCTGCCGGCTTTCAGGTGACCCATCTTCGCGCGAGCGCTGTACCTGCCGCTGTGGGTCTGCACGGCGTACCCCTGCTTGTTCTGGCAACAGCTGACGGTGTGGTCCGCTACAAGGGTGGGTACGGCATGAACGGCGATCAGGACACCGCGGTTCTCAGCCGCGTAAGTGCCGGCGGGGTTCCCCGGGTGCTGGCTGTACTCGGATGCGCGGTCGGCGCAGAGCTGCGCCGCAAGGCCGATCCCTTTGGTTTGAAGTACGCCAATCCCTGAGAACGGGAATCTCATGCGCCCGGCAGATGCCTGCCTCCTGCTGCGAAAACATCTTGAAAGGACTCCATGACACACGAAGTTACTCCCTACGAAGTCGACCATCTTAGGCGCGTCAACACCTTTGGCTTTGGCTTGCTGGTCGCGCATCTGCCGATACTTTGCGGTCTTGCCTGGATGAACCATCTGAGCGCAGGCCTCAGCCTGGTTGTCATGCTGGTGCTGTTGGCAGGGCCCGGTGCGCTGATGCTGAGGGACCGGAGCTCGGAGCTGGTGAGCTGCGTCATCGCGATCGCGGCGATGGGAGTGAGCGCGCTGGCTATCTATATCTGCGGAGGCCTGATCGAGGCACACTTCGAGCTCTTCGTCTTAATCGCCCTCACTCCGGTATTCGGCAGGATTGCGCCGGTGATGCTGGCAGGTGCGACGATCGCGATCCATCATGTGGTCTTCTGGCTTTGGCTACCATCTGCCGTCTTCAACTACAAGGCGGGGTTCGGCATTGTTCTGGTGCACGCCTTCTTCGTGGTCTTCGAGGTGATCCCGGCATGCTGGATCGCCAGCCACTTCGGCAAGTCAATCCAGGCCCAGGGGATTGTGGTGCAGCACCTGGCCGGCGCCGCTGAGCGCATTGCCGCAGCGGCGGCGGAGCTTTCCTCCTCAAGCCAGTCGCTTGCGTCGGGGGCATCGCAACAGGCTGCTTCGATCGAAGAGACCTCCGCGGCCACCGCGCAGATCAACGCGATGGCCCATCGCAACACGGACAACTCGAAGTCGACGGCGGACCTGGTATCAGAAGCCGCCGTACGATTCGCAGAGACGAACAACTCCCTGAATAACATGGTGGAGGCGATGACCGGGATCAACACCTCGAGCGGCAAGATCTCGCACATCATCAAGGTGATCGACCAGA
Source organism: uncultured Acidobacteriaceae bacterium (assembly GCA_964247475.1). Lineage (GTDB taxonomy): Bacteria > Acidobacteriota > Terriglobia > Terriglobales > Acidobacteriaceae > Edaphobacter. The sequence continues at coordinate 10,408 of CAXTUS010000082.1, forward strand.
TCTCATTTCAAACCAACATCCTTGCACTGAACGCGGCGGTCGAAGCGGCGCGCGCAGGCGAAGCGGGAATGGGCTTCGCGGTCGTTGCCGATGAGGTTCGAAGCCTGGCGCCGCGCGGCGCCGAGGCCGCCCGGGCCACGGCGGGCCTGGTTGAGGAATGCATCGCGAACTCGAAGAAGGGCACCATCATCGTAGAAGATGTGACGCGCCAGATCCGCACCATCACGGCCGACTCTCTGAAGATGAAGGCGATGGTGGACGAGATCAACCTGGGAAGCCAGGAGCAGTCGAAGGGAGTCGATCAGGTCTCCCATGCGATCCAGGAGATGGAGCGTGTCACCCAGAGCAACGCGGCTGCGGCTGGAGAGGCGCTGGCCTCGGCGCAGGACATGAACAGTGAGGCAGCGCTGGTGAAGAGTATCGTCGACCGGCTGAGAGCTCTGGGGAACGTGGGAGCAACTGTGGTGTAAGCGCCCGCGAACTCCATCTTGATGATGATGCTCGCAGAAGCTGAACGCTGGTAGTCTACTTACAGTCATGGCAGGTTCCAGCTCAAGACCGACCGGCATCATCCTTGCCTCCCTGATTATCGTGGGGGTTGTCGTGTGGCTCGCGTTCGCGGCCGCAGGGGACAACAAGAGCTACTACGTCACCATCACGGAGCTGCAGGCGATGGGCGGCAAGGCTTACACGCGACATCTGCGGGTTGCGGGAAACGTGAAGCCGGGCTCGATCCAGCGCTCGGGCACGAACGCGCACTTTGCCCTGCTGGAGCAGGGTAAGCTGCTCGAGGTGGCTTACCAGGGCACGGAACCGCCGCCTGACACCTTCAAGGACGATGCGCAGGCGCTCGCGATCGGCACCTACGGACGCGACGGGGTCTTCCACGCGACGCAGCTGCAGGCCAAGTGCGCTTCGAAGTACGCGCCTGCACCCGGCGCGCGGCCGAACGCCCCAGCACCGAAGGCTACCGCAGCTGCCATCCTGCCAGCCCGTTAGCGGGCGAGACCAAAAACGGGCAACAGCAACTGCGCCCTTGTCGCGGGCGGCGACCACTTCGTGGGGTGGGAGCGCTGCGCACGTAAGAGGTTGAGGTAAGCCTCAGGCGCTTGTGCGCGCCCGCGCTCCCCTCCCACGAAGTCGCGCCCGTCCGGCAACAGGACGCGGTTGCTGCTTTTGCTATTGGGTAAGCGCCTTCAGGAAGAGATAGGTGAAGCTGACGCCCCGGTAGTAGCTTTCAACGCCGAGGCGTTCGTTCTTGCCGTGGGCGCGGACGTCGTCGAGGTCGATCGCAAATCCGTTCAGGCCGTAGCTGGGATGGCCGGCTGCGACGGTGTAGATGCTGTCGCTCGCGCCGGGCTCAAGCGTTGGGACGATCGGCAGACCGGGCCAGAGCTGGTTGACTGTCTTCTCAAGGGCAGTCTGCACGGTCTTGTTGACCGGCGGCGGGGGGGCGGAGGTACGGTCCGGGCCCTTGCCCATAACCATGCCGGCGTCGGTGACGAAGTCTACGGTGACGGCGGGGTCGTTGAAGAGTTTGATGAGCTGCTGACGGACCTCTTCGCCGGAGTGTCCGGGCAGGATGCGGCAGTTGACGTTGGCCTGGGCCCGCTGCGGGAGTGCATTGGGGGCGTGGCCGGCGGTCATCATGGTGGCCACGCAGGTGGTGCGCATGGTGGAGTTCCAGACGGGTATAGCGGAGAGCCGCTCAATGACGTGCGGGTCTGAAGAGCCGTCGACGAGGTCTTTCATGTCCTGGCCAAGCTGACCTTTATCAAGCTTCGCGGTCTGCCGGAACTCTTCGCGGGTGACGGCGTTCAGCTCGACCGGGAAGGGCGACTTCTCGAGTTTCTGCAGAGCGTCTACCACGTGGTAGATCGCGTTGTCAGGGGTGGGGAGGGAGCTGTGTCCGCCCTTGTTGAGCGCGGTGACGTGGTAGTCGGCGTAGGTCTTTTCGGTAGCCTCAACGCTGAGCTGCTGCGGCTTGCCCTTGTCCGAGACGACGCCGCCGGCGTCAGGGTTGATGACGAACTCGCCCTTCATCAACTCGGGATGGTGCTGGATGAGCCAGTCAACTCCGTTCGATTTGCCACCCTCTTCATCGGCGGTAAGGGCCATGATGATGTCGCGGTCGGGTACGTAGCCTTCGCGCTTCATGCGGAGGAAGGAGAAGACCAGGGCGGCGTCACCTTCCTTGATGTCCTGGGTGCCACGGCCGTAGAAGAAGCCGTCCTTTTCGGTGAAGACGAAGGGATCGTAGGTCCAGTCTTCGCGGCGGGCTTCGACGACGTCGAGGTGGCAGATGATGAGTATGGGCTTGAGCGTCGAGCCGGGGCGGCCGTGATAGGTGGCGACGAGGTTCATCTTGCGATCGTTGGGTCCGAGGAGCTTCAGGTCTTCAGCCGGAAAGCCGCCCGCTTCGAGGCGCTGCTGCATGGCTTTGGCTGCGGCGGTGACAGAGCCGACCGAGTCTGACGTGTTTGTCTCGATCAGCTGCCTGAAGAGGTCGCGGGCAAGCGAACGGTCGGCGCCCGAAAGCTGCTGAGCACGGGCCTGCAATGAGAAGCTGGCAAAGAGGCTCGCGGACAGCAGGCCGCTAGTCAGATATTGGTGAAGTTTCATGGGGGAAGCGCTCCGCCTCTTATACTCGCATAGGAAGACATGGTGACTGAAACCAGGACGAGCGCTGCGAGCGCCCCTCAGCAGATCGCGCAGATGACGCGTGTGGCCAAGCTGTTTGGCAGCTTTGCGGCGCTGCGCCCGCTTGACCTGACGCTTGAGTCGGGCAAGATCTACCTTGTGCTGGGGGAGAATGGCGCAGGCAAATCGACGCTGCTGCGGCTGCTGGCGGGCTTGTCTGAGCCGACCCAGGGGGAGCTGACGGTATTTGGCGAGGCCCCGACGATGAATCGTGGGCGCATTGCGTACATGGCGCATGCGAGTACGCTCTATGACGAGCTGACGGCGCTTGAGAATCTTCGCTACTTTGCGGCGTTGCACCGTGCGGAGGGTGGATGTGATTGCGTCGGGTCGCCCGAGATGGCGCTGCGTGCGGTGTCGCTTGACCCCAAACTGAAGCGGCCGGTGGCACAGTACTCGCAGGGCATGAGGCAGCGGGCATCGCTGGCCCGGGCGCTGCAGACGGATCCTGAGCTGCTGCTGCTTGATGAGCCTTTTTCGAACCTCGATGTAGGGAGTGCGCAGGCAATTGTGGAGCTGCTGGCGGACTTCCGGACGTGGCCGCATCCGTTGAGCCCGGCGGGCAGGACCATTGTGCTGACGACGCACCAGGCACACCTGGCGTTGCCGATCGCAGACGTCGTGCTGACGCTGGCGAATGGCACCCTTGTCCGCGAAAACGCGAAGCGTCCAACACTCCACGAGGTGGTCGACGCCCGCGATGAGGGCGCAGCTGCCGTTGCTTCCAGTCCCCATGAAACCAAATAAAACCAACGCAGCCAGGCTGCTCGACCAGCTTGCCATCGCCTACGAACTACGTCCGTATGAGGTGGACCCTGAAGACCTGTCGGCGCCAAGTGTAGCGCGCAAGATCGGGCTGCCGGTCGAGCAGGTCTTTAAGACGCTGCTGACGGAAGCGTCAACCGGCGAGCACCTGTTCGCCGTGATCCCCGGGGATGCGGAGCTCGACCTGAAGAAGCTGGCGCTGATGGCGGGGCACAAGAAGCTGGACCTTGCGGCATTGAAGCAGGTGGAGCCGCTGACCGGGTACGTGCGCGGCGGGGTGACGGTGCTGGCTGCAAAGAAGCCTTTTCCTGCCTTCGCCGATGAGACAATCGAGCTTTTTGACCAGGTGAGCGTCTCGGCCGGGCAGCGCGGGCTGCAGCTGGTGCTGGCGCCGGCGGACTACCTGCGGGCGACCGGCGCGGTCGTGGCGGATCTCACCAAGTGACGTTCCTTCGCCACACTTTAGCCCATCTTGGGAAAGACCTGCGCCTCGAGTGGAGGTCACGTGATGCGGTGACAGGCATGCTGTTCTTCTCGCTGCTGGTGGTGGTGGTTTTCTCGCTGGCGTTTGAGCCAACATCTGCGATGTCACGGCAGATCGCCGGCGGCATCGTGTGGATCGTGCTGCTGTTCGCTTCCATCACAGCGTTGAACCAGTCGTGGACGCGCGAGCAGAGGAACGGGGTGCTCGATGCGCAGAGGCTTGCACCGTCGGCGCCGGCTGCGCTGTTTGTCGGCAAGGCGTTGACCAACTTCATCTTTGTGACCGTCGTCGAATTGATCATGGGTCCGCTGTTCGTCGTCTTCTACAACCTGCATGCGGTCGGCAATGCATGGCTGCTCGCGGCCGTCATGCCGTTGGGGACGTGGGCGCTGGTGGCGAACGGGACGTTCTTCGCGGCGCTGGGGCTGCGCACGCGCAACCGCGAGTTGATGCTGCCGCTGGTGCTATTTCCGATCTCGATCCCGGCGCTGCTTGCGATGATCCAGGCTACGACTAACATCCTGACCGGCGAGTACGAACCGAATCTTTGGATCAAGCTGCTGGCCGGCTATGACATCGTCTTCACGACAGCGTGCCTGCTGCTGTTTGAGACGGTACTGAACTCGGAGTAGGCGGCTGGTTTGATCGCAAAGCAAAACAACTGTGCCCCCATCGCGGGCGGCGACCACATAGTAGGGTGGGGGCGCGGGCGCGCGGGGGGGGGAGTTGGGTAAGCCGCAAGCATTT
>CAXTUS010000083.1:0-3972 GCA_964247475.1 uncultured Acidobacteriaceae bacterium
ACATCGTTCTCCCCACCTACGACACTCTCCTGCTCACCCTCGAAGGCCCCGTCGCCACCGTGACCCTCAACCGCCCCAGGGTCCTCAACGCCCTCAACACGCAGGTCTTCGACGATCTCGAAGCCGTCCTCCGCATGCTCCACGCCGACCCCACGGTACGCGCCATCCTCATCACCGGCGCCGGCGAAAAGGCCTTCGCCGCGGGCGCCGACATCGCCGAACTGGCAACCACCGACACCCTCTCGGGCGAGCAGAAAGCGCTGCGCGGCCAGGCCGTCTTCGCGCTCATCGCCGCCAGCACCAAGCCGGTCATCGCATTGATCAACGGCTTCGCCCTCGGCGGCGGCTGCGAACTCGCGCTCGCCTGCACCCTCCGGCTCGCGGCCAGCACCGCAAAGCTCGGCCAGCCCGAGATCAAGCTCGGGCTCATCCCCGGCTATGGCGGCTCGCAGCGCCTCGCGCGCCTCATCGGACGCTCCGCGGCCACGCGACTCCTGCTCACCGGCGAGATGATCGACGCGGCGGAAGCCCTGCGCCTCGGCCTGGTCGACGAGGTCGTCCCCGCCGCCGAACTCGTCGCGCGCGGCCAGGCCCTCGCCGCCCTCATCGCCGCCCAGGCGCCGCTCGCCGTCCAGGCCACGCTTGAAGCCGTAGATCAGGGGCTCAGGCTGCCGCTCGAAGAAGCCTTGAAGCTCGAAGCCTCGCTGTTCGGCCGGCTCTGCTCTTCAAACGATAAAAAGGAGGGCATCGAAGCCTTCCTGCTCAAGCGCAAACCCACCTGGAGCGGCCACTGAAGCCCCCGCGCGAAGCGCCCAGCACCCCACGAAGTGGTCGCCGCCCGCGACCAGGGCGCAGTTGCAGTTAGTGCCGTTGCCCTTGCCTTGCCCTTGCCCATGCAGGGGCGAGCGCCCTCGCCCCTGCAACCACCGAATCAAACCCGCGAATCCCCCATCCCAATCCTCATTTATGCTAAAGAACGTGCGCACCCGTCTTCTGCTCCTCGCCCTCCTAACCGCCTCCGTCGTTCCCTTCGCGTTCACCGGCTGTTCCCGTCCCGCCTTCCCCATGCCCGGCGCCGCCGACAGCGCAGCCGATCGCACCCGGCAGCTCGAGCAGATCCGCGCGGAGATCGACCAGATCCCCCCACCTTCGAAGACCCGCTACCTCGCCGTCAAGTCGCTGAGCGCCTGGGAAAACCCGTACCTCACCATCCAGGGCAACATGGTCACCCTGCACGTCACGATCGCCGATGCCAACACCTCTCAGCTCGGCACCGGCAGCATGCTGCGTCCCAAAGGTGCGCGCCGCCAGGATCTCAACGTCCGCACCGCCGACCTGTCGTCCGCGATGAACGCGATCCCCCAGACCGCATGGCCCTACGGCAGGGTCGTAGCGGTTGAAGAGGCGCACGACGCCCCGCAGTCCGCACGGCCTCAGCTCCGGCGCAACATGGAGGCCGCCATGAAGACCCTCAACGACATCGGCGTCGTCGTCTACGAGTGGCAGGAGGGCGGCGCCGCGCTGCGCTGATCATGCGGCCTCGAGGCCGAAGCTAGTGCGCCCGGTTCGCCAGGGACCGAAGCTAGTGTGCCCGGTTCGCCAGGGAACGACGCTCGCGCCGCACCGAGTACCCGAACGACATGCCGTAGCTCTTCTGGTCGCCCTGGTTGATCACGCCTGCATGCACATCGAGCTGCACCAGCGAAGACACCGTCCAGATAAAGCCGCCGTCCGCCTGGTACCCCGTCGCACCGGCGGCGGTACCGGTCATCGGCGCCACCTCGGCGAAGACGCACGCGCGCTGCGTCGCACACCAGCCCACATCGGTCGCAAGCTGCGCGCGCACGTTGCGCCCCGCGTCCGAGGAAGACACCGACCCCAGCGTCGCCCCGCTGAAGAGCAGCAGCCGATGGGGCAGCTTGTGCGACGTCGCCAGCGTCACCGACGGATCCACGCCGCCCGAGGTGAGGCCCGCGCTGCCGACCGGGAGGGTCAGCGTCGTGGTCAGCGCAGCCGGCCACCTGCGCTCCTGCGAGCCGAGACTCCACTTCACCCCCATGGCAAGGTCATCCATCGGGCTCCCCGCCTGGCCCAGCGTGCGATGAAGATTCGGCAGCACAGCCTGCACCTCCGCACCATGGCCAACGCCAACCCGCGCCAGCGATTCAGGACCATCGAGCGAGTTCGTACCGTCGGTGCGGTCATGGCTCCAGCAGGCACGGCTGTCCACCTGCACCGCGCCAGGGTTGATCACGTCGGTGCCCGACCCGAGCGACGGCGGATCAAGCTCCACCGCCTGCGCAAGCGCCGGCAGTGCAGGAACAACGCAAAGGAAGAGGAAGCAGCGAAGCAGGAGAGCAGGCGGCAGGATCGATTTGAGTGTCATAGGCTTAGTGACCAAATCGGCTTCCCAGATCCGGAAACGATACGGACGACAGCCCAAAACGGTCCTAAAGTACCGGAAGGCACAGGCCGCCCGCCCGGCAGCTTTGCGGTACTATCCTCGAAAGTGCAAAATCAGGCCCTCATCGTCTTCCTCTTCTTCTTCGCGCTCGTCACCGTGGCCGGCTTCTGGGCGGCGCGCTGGAGACGGCCGGCCGCCGGCATGGCATCGCTTGAAGAATGGGGGCTCGCCGGCCGCTCCTTCGGCACATGGATCTCGTGGTTCCTCATCGGCGGCGACACCTACACCGCCTACACCGTCATCGCCGTTCCCGCCGCGCTCTACGGCGCCGGCGCCAACGGCTTCTTCGCCCTGCCCTACGCCATCCTCGCCTACCCCTACATGATGCTCGTGCTGCCGCGGCTCTGGACCGTCTGCCACCGCCACGGCTACGTCACCTTCGCGGACTTCGTGCGCGGCCGCTACGGCTCACGTCCACTCACCCTCGCCGTCGCCTTCACCGGCATCCTCGCGCTGATGCCCTACATCGCCCTGCAGCTGGTCGGCATCAAGGTCGTCATCGCGGCCTTCGGCATCCACGGCGAGTGGCCGCTGGTGCTCGCCTTCGTCATCCTCTCCGCCTACACCTGGTCCTCCGGACTGCGCGCGCCCGCCGTCATCGCCATCGTCAAGGACATCATGCTCTACGCCATGGTGCTCGCCGCCATCATCTGGCTGCCGCTCAAGCTCGGCGGCTACGCCCGTATCTTCGAGCTCGCCAACCAGGCCCTCGCCGCGCACCGGACCTCGATCCACCTTGCACAGGGCCAGTTCCTCGGCTACAGCACGCTCGCTATCGGCTCGGCCATCGCGCTCATGCTCTACCCGCACACCGCCACCGCCGTACTCAGCGCCAACTCCGCCGCCACCGTCCGCCGCAACGCCGCCATGCTGCCCGCGTACAGCTTCCTGCTTGGCCTGGTCGCCCTGCTCGGCTACGCGGCCCTCGCCTCGGGCATCGTCACCAAAGACGCCAACTCGGTCGTTCCCCTGCTCTTCCTCAAGCAATTTCCCCCGGCCTTCGCCGGATTCTGCCTCGCCGGCATCGCCATCGGCGCACTGGTCCCGGCCGCCATCATGTCGATCGCCGCCTCGAACCTCTTCACCCGCAACATCTGGGGCGAGCTCAGCGGCTCAAAGATGACACCCGCCCAGGAGTCGCGCATGGCCAAGCTCGTCTCGCTTGCCGTCAAGTTCGGCGCCCTGGTCTTCGTGCTCAAGCTCAACACCGCGCTCGCCATCGAGATGCAGCTGCTCGGCGGCATCTGGATCGCGCAGCTCTTCCCGGCCGTGATCATCGGCACCTTCACCCGCCGTCTGCATCCTTATGCCCTCTTCGCCGGATGGGCCGCCGGCATGCTGTCCGGCACATGGATGGCATGGTCGGTCGGGATGAAGAGCATCTTCCCGCTGCCGCACCTCGGCGGCATCTACGCCGCGATCCCGGCGCTTGCGCTCAACCTGGCCATCGCCCTCGTCCTCACCCTCCTGCTGCACTTCACCCCGCTGCCCGGCGGCCGCGACACCAC
>CAXTUS010000083.1:3982-15068 GCA_964247475.1 uncultured Acidobacteriaceae bacterium
GCGCCAGTTCGGGGGGTTTACGCGCGGCCGCGCGAAAAACGCGGAGTACGTGGGGGGAATGTCCACGCGCGCCAGCGCTTCCACCCCACGAAGTGGTCGCCGTCCGCGATCAAGACCCAGTTGTCGTTGCCTTTCCGATTGGCATCTCACCTGCGTGAGGAAACCGGCCCTATGAATGAGAACTTCATCACCGACTTCATTGAAAAGAAGCTTTCGCAACCTGCCGACCAGCAGTCTTACGACCATGCCGGCAGTCAGGACTTCGCCAAGGGTCTGCTCGCCGGCCTGATCGGCGGAGTGGTTGCCACTGCCGCGAAGACCATGGCGGAACGCGTCTACCCGCCGCGCACCCACGGTGAGCCTGAGCCGCCGGACGTCCTGGCCGACAAGATCGCGGGCCATCATCTGACCGGCACCACCCGCACGCTTGCCACCGAAGGCATCCACTGGGGCTTCGGCGCCGCAACCGGCGCGGCCTACGGCGTGCTGGCGGAGTTCTACCCCGCGGCCACGGCACGCGAAGGCGCCAACTTCGGCATGACCCTCATGGCGCTCACCCACGAGGGCGCACTGCCCGCGCTTGGCCTGTCCGCCGATCCTGCGGACCAGACCTCGCGTGAAAAGTCGTCCGAGATGGTCACGCATGTTGTCTTCGGGATCGTGGCTGAAACCGTCCGCCGCTTTGTGCGCAGCCGCCTCTAACTTTTCAGGCCCTGCCCAGCCTGCTCGCCTGACCGTTCTGGAGTCGTGTTTTAGGCCGATTTACGGCCGCCATGGGGCGCGGGGGTGGGGGGGGCAAAGGGAAGTTTTTCGGGGGGCCCCCGGGCGGGGTTTTGCACGCCAACCTCCAATTTTAACCTCCAAACCCCGGCTTCCCTGCCGCTTCTTGAAAACCGTTCTGTTGCCTCATTTGTGGTGCACCCAGCGACCCGGCCCCGGGTAGTCCGGGGCAGGGGCAACGGCAGCCGGTAGGTTGCCGGCGCTTCCCTTACAGGTGTGTCGCTTGAAGTTGAGCAGGCGGCCTGCACCTCGGGTTCCAGAATCAACATCAAAGGGAGGACAGGCGAGACCATCCGGCTTTGCCGCGCGTTGCCGTGAACTCCGCTTCGCCCGACGCGACCTGGAGATGCCTGTCACAAGATCAAGCCCCGAGGACACCCGTTGAGCGCCAGCAGCCAGAGTCAACCCAGCCGCATCCGCAGCGAGAACCAGGACACCAACCGCTTCAAAAGCTTCTTCATGGGCGGCTTCGAGTGCGCCGCTCACCGCCGCCGCGACGGCCTGCAGATCGACGTGCTCACCTCTACCCGGCACGACACGCATGCCGCCGAAGACTACCGGCTGCTGGCCGAAGCCGGTGTCCGCACGGTGCGCGACGGGCTGCGCTGGCACCTGATCGAGGCAACTCCGGGCGTCTACGACTGGTCGAGCTTTCTGCCCATGCTGGACGCCGCCACCGCGACCCGTACGCAGGTGATCTGGGACCTTTGCCACTGGGGCGTCCCGGCCGGCCTGGACATCTTTGCCGATGAGTTCGTCACCCGCTTTGCGGCGTTCGCGCGCGCCGCTGCGGAGCTGATCTTCGCCCGGACGGGGGGTTTTCGAGGCCCCGTCCCTTTCTTCTGCCCGGTCAACGAGATGAGCTTCTGGGCCTGGGTGGGCGGCGATGTGAAGGCCTTTGCGCCGCACCGCGAGGGCGAGGGTCCGGCGCTGAAGCGTCAGCTGGTGCGCGCCTCGATCGCAGCGATCAAGGCGGTGCGCAGCGTGGACCCGCGCGCCCGCTTCGTGCAGGCTGAGCCCATCATCCACATCACGCCCGAGTGGGATGACGTCCAGGAGCACCCGCACATCGTCGAAGACTCGCGCCGCCATACCCAGTCGCAGTACGAGGCTTGGGACATGCTGCGCGGCGACCAGGACCAGGAGCTGGGCGGCGCGCCCGAGATGCTCGACCTGGTAGGCGTAAACTATTACTGGAACAACCAGTGGGTCCACGGCGGCGACCGCACCCCTCCGGGCCACGCCGACCACCGTCCGCTCCATGTCATGCTCGAAGATCTTTGGCGCCGTTACCAAAGGCCCATCCTGATCACCGAGACGGGCGCAGAAGCCGGAGCAGCCGTGGGCTGGCTTGGCTACATCGCCTCCGAGGTTCGCCAGGCGCAGCGCGCCGGGGTGGAGGTGCTCGGCATCTGCCTCTACCCGGTCATGGACTATCCGGGCTGGGATGACGAACGGCACTGCCCCTGCGGCCTGATCGAGGTCGATCAAGCGTGGGAGCAACGCATCCTGCGCACCGACCTGGCGGATGAGGTCCTGCTGCAGGACAGCCTGCACAGGGCGGCAGCGGAGAAGTCCGGGCCGGACAGGATGCGGTTGAACGAGATGGCGCCGGATGGGGAGACCGACGTCTCCATGCCGGCGATGCGCATACGCTGACCGGGTCAGCAACCGGCCGAACGAAATCTAACCCGATCGACGAACGCCTTGGAGACCAGATGGAAGAGTTGATCGATGAACGCGCAGCCGATGAACGTGCTGCGGGGGTACGTGCAGCTGATGAACGCGCTGCCGATGAACGTGCTGCAGGCGAACGTGCCGTTGATGAACGTGCTGCAGGTGCACGCGCAGCCGGCAGCCAGCCGAAGCCAACTCAGGCTTCCCCGGGCCGGAGTGAGCCTGCCCGAACCGAACGGGCTGCATCCCCCGGCACCGACGCGGACCTGCTGCTGACGCGTGCCCGCGCCCTGGCGGACGAGCTTGCCGCACGGCCCAACCTTGGCCTGAACACCGCGCCCCTGCGCGAGATCGAACGCTTCGCCGAGCTCGAACTGCTGACCGCTCCCTTTCCCGCGGCGCTCGGCGGCATGGGTCTGGGCATCGAGCCCGGAACCCAGCTGACCCTGCTGCGTCTGCTTGCGATCGTGGGCGGTGCGGACCTTGCGCTTGGCCGCATCTACGAGGGCCATGTCAACGGCATCCTGCTGGTCGCGCGCTACGGCACGTCCGGGCAGCTGGAGCGGCTGGCTGAAGACTGCCGGCAGGGCATGCTTTCGGGGGTGTGGAATACGGGCGGCCCGACGCCTTTGCGCCTCCATTCGGCTGCCGGAGGCTTCCGCTTTGAGGGCATCAAGAACTTTGCCACGGGCGCGGCCTTTGTGCGGCGTCCGATCGTGACCTCCGAGCTGACAGGCCCTGACCATCAGCCCATGGGCTGGCAGATGACCCTGCCCGCGATGGAGGTGATTGCGCCGACGCTTGACCGGAGCTTCTGGCACCCGCTTGGCATGGAAAGCTCCGAAAGCTTCGAGGTCGACTTTACCGGCGGAAGCCTGGGCGAGGACGACCTGATCGGCCAGCCTGGCGACTTCTACCGCGACCCTGTCTTCCGCGGCGGCGCCATCCGCTTCGCGGCGGTGCAGGCGGGCGCGATCCTGCGGCTCCACGCGTTGTTTGCGGGCGGGCTCGAGGAGAAGAACCGGGGCAACGATCCTTACCAGATCGCGCGCCTGGGCGAGATCGCCATCTGCGCCCAGGAGGCTGCGCTGTGGATCGAAAAGGCCGCGGCCGCGGCTGAGCAGAGCTTTTACGGCCAGGAAAAGCAGCACATCGAACGCATGACCGAGACCGCCAACATGATGCGGCTGGCGATTGAACAAAAGGCAACCCGCACCATGCAGATGGTGATCGCGGGTGTGGGCGCGCACGGCCTGCTGCAGCCGAACCGCTTTGAACGCGTGGTGCGCGACCTGACCATGTACCTGCGGCAGCCGGCGCCGGACCAGACGCTTGCGGCGGTTGGCCGGGCGTCGCTTGAAAAATCGCACCGGCGCTCCAGCGGCACGGAGTGGGGCTTCTGGTCGGACGAGGCTCCGCTCGAGTCGCTGCCGACGGCCTACTTCGAACGCATCTACGAGCGCAATCCGGACCCCTGGCAGTTTGAATCGAGCGCGTACGAGAAGGAAAAGTACGCGATGACGCTCGAACACCTGGGCCGGCCGGTGTATCAGAATGCGGTCGAGATCGGCTGCTCGATCGGCGTGCTGACCTCACACCTTGCGTCCCGTGCCCGGCACCTGCTGGGGATCGACCTGTCGGAGCGCGCGCTTGAACGTGCGCGCCTGCGCAACGCATCCACGCCGCATGTGCGGTTTGCCTGCATGAAGGTGCCGGATGAGCTGCCCGACGGAAGCTTTGACCTGATCGTGATCTCGGAGGTCGCCTACTACTGGCAGAAGGCGGACCTGGAACGTGCCGCGGACGGGCTTGCGGCACGCCAGCCCAAGGGCGGCCACCTGATGCTCGTTCACCTGACGGAGCACGTGCCCGACTACCCGCAGACCGGGGAAGATGTCCATAACCGCTGGCTGGAACGCCCGGAGTGGAGGTCGATCGACAGCCTGCGCCATGGGCGCTTCCGCCTGAACCTGCTGGAGCGGCTCTAGCCTTCGGCCTCGAGCGTCTGGATCCTGCGGGCGAGCTTTGCCAGGACTTCGGTGATCTCGGCGTGCCTTGCCGGGCCGCCTTCGAGCTCGGTGAACATCTCGTCGATGAGCGCGTCGCAGTCGAGGATCTCGAGAAAGCGGGGAGTGGGCAAGGCCTTTGCGAGGCAGTCGACGAGGCGCCCGCGCCAACGCTCAGCGAAGTCCTGGCTGTCGCCGGTGCCGCCTTCGTTCAGCCGGCGCAGCCTGCCCATGGTGCGGAAGCGGTGTTCGAGCCATTCGGCGGACTCGACCACGTGGGGCGTGCCTTCGGCGCTTTCCCGCTGCCAGACGCGGAGCTGACCGGAGAGCCCGACCTCGGCGCGCCCGTCGAGCCTTGCCGAGGTCTCGATGTGCACGGCGGGGGCGTGGCGGATGCGGGCTCCGACCCTGCGAAGGCGATCGATGAAGGCGACATCTTCAAGCGGCTTGACGGCGGGCAGGCCGCCGCTGCGCCGGTAGACTTCGGGGGTGCAGGCGAGCGATGCGCCGAAGTGTTCGAGGTGCCTCGGCCAGGGGTCTGCCGGGTCGGGATCGAGCAGCGCTTCGAGCCTGGCGACGCGCCTTTGCAGCTCGCGATCGCGTTCATAGGCGAGCCGCGTGCCGCGGTCCAGGCGGTCAAGGTCGGCGGGAAAGAGGTGGATGACGCCTCCGACCACTTCGGCGCCGGCCTCGATCGCGGCCAGGTTCTGGGCGATCCAGTCGGGGGCGACCAGGGTGTCGGCGTCGGTTGAAAGGATGGCGGTCGCGGGGGCCGGACCGAGCTCTTCGAGCCGTTCGCAGGCCAGGTCCATCAGGGCGCGCCGGGCCGTTCCGACGTGCGCCTCCTCGGGCCTGAGCTCGCACTCGAGCACGTGGAGACGGAGGTGGGGATGGGCGGCGCGATAACGGTGCGCTACCTGGGCGCTGAGGTCGGTGCAGTTGTTGAGCAGCAGCAGGACCTCAAAGAGCGCGTAGGGCAGGGGCGCCTGGTCGAGCGCGACCTGGGTGCGCAGGGCGTCGAGCGTGGCGGGCAGCGTCTCCTGTTCGTCCTTGGCGGGCACGATGACGGTGGCGCGGCAGCGTGCGTCGATGGCCGGGAGGCTGGCGAGGTCGAGCGGCGGGACGGCCGCGCTGGCGCTCATGCCGGCAGCGGCTCCGCGTTTACGTCGCGCTGACGGGTGGACAGCTTGTGTCTGGCTGCGATGGCGAGCCATGCCTCGTTGGCCCAGAGCCGCTCGGCGCCGTGGTAGCGATGCGAGAAGCCGGCGATGACGTCGGCCAGTTCGCGATCGATCTGCGACTCGTACATGAGCGCGATCGAGCGCTTCAGCTCGGTCGGCCGGGTGTGCGTGCCGTGGCAGAGGACGGGGAAGAGGGGCTCATGGAGGCGGGTGGCGGCGTCTTCGCGGAAGCGCGAAAGGTCTACCCGGACGCCGTTGCGGGCGGCGTAGGGGAGCTCTTCGTAGAAGGCGCAGGGGACGCCTTGCGAGAGCGGCAGCGCGGCGTCGCGCGCGGTGCGGTGATCGACGTGGTGGCCGAGGCCGAGGGGGAGGACGAGGGCGTGCTGCACTTCTTGCTGCTGCGCTTCTTGCTGCTGCGCGTCTTCCTGCTGCGCGTCTTCCTGCTGCGCGTCTTGCTGCTGATCCCGGGCGAGCTCTGCTTCGAGCGCCTTTCTGACCTTTGGGATGGCACGGTCGTGGGGCACGACCTCCATGTCGCAGACGATCGAGCTGTCGCAGTCGAGCCGGATGGGAGCGTCCTTGATGTCGAGGTCGATCACCGATTCGACGCCGATCTTCCTGAGCGCCAGGAGGTCTTCGCGCTTCCTGAGCGCGGAGATGAAGTCCAGCCGCTCGTGCTGCGGCACCTTCTCGGCGTCCGCGTAGGGAGCATAAAGGGAGCGGGTGAAGACGTTCATGACGGTCACCCGGTGACCGACGGCGAGCCAGTGCTGCAGGGACAGGGAGAGGGAGAAGGCAGCATCGTCGCGGTGCGGCGAGAGCACAAGTATATTCAAAGAATCAGCATCCAGTCGCAGGCAGGAATCGGGGAAATAGAAAGAGAAAGACAAGACGCGCGCCGGCGGCATGCCCCTGGGCATCCCTGTGGCCAAGACGTCTGATGCGCTGCCAGCAGCCCGGGTTAGTTCCTTTCCCATCAACAATCGCGGCCACGCGGGAGAGCCCGAACCCAACGCCACCGGCGCTTTGTACATCTCACCCCCAGCACTGACGAGTCGATTCGTCGTCTACACGACACCCGAGGCATCCATTTTGCAGACTGATCCGAGCGCACCACAAGACTCGAAGCTACCATCCCTTTCCCAGCCCTTTTCCGCGGACCGGCTCCCTGTAGACCTGATCTGCTTCAGCCACCTGCGCTGGCATTTTGTGACCCAGCGTCCGCAGCACCTGTTGACGCGCGCGGCCCGGGACCGTCGCGTTTTCTTCTGGGAAGAGCCCTGGTGGGATGCGGACGATAATGGCGACGGCACGCCGACGCTCGAGATCATGGCGGAGCAGACGAACCTTTGGGTGCTGCGCCCGCACCTGCCGCGCGCGGGCAACGCCGACGACATGCAGCGGCGGCTGCTTGCGGAGTTCATGGCGAGCTCGAAGATCGAGCATTATGTGCGCTGGTACTACACGCCGATGGCGCTCGGATTCACGAACGAGCTTGCCGCCGAGGCTACGGTCTACGACTGCATGGACGAGCTGAGCGGCTTTCTGGGCGCGCCGCCCGAGCTGCAGGAACGCGAGCAGAGGCTGTTTGAGCAGGCGGAGGTTGTCTTCACCGGAGGCATGAGCCTTTACGAGGCGAAGCGCCGTCAGCATGCGAACGTGCATGCCTTTCCGAGCTCGATCGACGTTCCGCACTTCGCTTCGGCCAGGATCTCGCAGCCGGATCCTCGGGACCAGCAGCTGATTCCGCATCCGCGCGCGGGTTTCTTCGGCGTGCTCGATGAGCGCTTCGACCTGGACCTGATGAAGGCGGTGGCGGGGCTGCGCCCGGAGGTGCACTTTGTCCTGATCGGACCGGTGGTGAAGATCGACCCTGCCACCTTGCCGCAGGCGGCGAATATCCACTACCTGGGCGGAAAAAGCTACAACGAGCTGCCGCAGTACCTGGCCGGGTGGGATGTTGCGATGATGCCGTTCGCGTTAAATGAATCGACGCGCTTTATCTCGCCCACCAAGACGCCGGAGTATCTGGCCGCGGGCAAGCCGGTGGTTTCGACGCCGATCCACGATGTGATCTCGGGCTATGGCAACGCGGGGCTGGTTGCGATTGCATCGACCGCGGAGAAATTCGCCGCGGCCATCGACGAGGCGCTGGGGCCGCAACCCGAGCAGTGGCATGGGGCAGTCGAGGAGAAGCTTGCGACCGGTTCCTGGGACCGCACCTGGTCGGCGATGTGGAAGCAGATCGAGCGCGTCCGCACCCGGCCCTCCGGGTTGCGCACCGATTCGGCTGGACAGCGTATCGATGTGGCTGGACAACGAATTGATGTGGCTGGCCAGCATATTGGTCAGGCAGCGGGGCTCGCTTCAGCTGTTCCCGCCTCGACCGCTGCTGCAGGCGTGGCGGCGCGGCTGCCGGTAAGCCGTCCGGTGCGTTCGCAGCGCTTCGATTACCTGGTGGTAGGCGCGGGGCTGGCCGGCGGTGTGCTGGCGGAGCGCCTGGCGCGCGACATGGGCAAGCGGGTGTTGATCATCGACAAGCGGGATCACATCGCGGGCAATACCTTCGATTACCACGACGCGGCCGGCATCCTGGTGCACAAGTACGGTCCGCACATCTTCCATACCAACTCGGCGGACGTGATGGCGTACCTGTCGAGGTTCACCGACTGGCGCGACTACGAACACCGCGTGCTGGCGGAGGTGGACGGCAAGCTGCTGCCGATCCCGATCAACCTGACGACGATTGAGAAGATGTATGGCCTGTCGCTCGATGCGCAGGGTATGCAGAACTTCCTTGCGGCGCGTGCCGAGACCGGCCGGCCGATCCGGACGTCTGAGGATATTGTGCTGAGCCGGGTCGGACGCGAGCTGTATGAGAAGTTCTTCCGCAACTACACACGCAAGCAGTGGGGTCTTGACCCGTCCGAGCTTGACTCCTCGGTGGCCGGTCGGATCCCGGTGCGGCTGGACCGCGACGACCGCTACTTCACCGATACCTACCAGGCGATGCCGAAGCACGGCTTTACCCGCATGTTCGAGCGGATGCTTGATTCAAAGGACATCACCATCAGGACGGGGGTCGAGTACGCCGATATCGAGCGGCTCTACCCTGGCGTGAAGATCATCTTCACCGGTCCGGTCGATGAGTACTTCGGCTACCGGTTCGGCCCTTTGCCGTACCGGTCGCTCGAGTTCAAGCACGAGACGTACGCGCAGGAGCGCTTCCAGGCGGCGGCGGTGGTGAACTACCCCAACGAGCACCCGTATACGCGGGTGACCGAGTTCAAGTACCTGACCGGCCAGATCGCGCCGAAGACCAGCGTGGTTTATGAGCTGCCGCGCGCCGAAGGGGATCCTTACTACCCCATCCCGCGCCCGGAGAATGCGGCCCTTTATGCACGCTACAAGGAGCTGGCGGACCGCAAGCCCGAGGTCCACTTTGTTGGCCGCCTGGCGACCTACCGCTACTACAACATGGACCAGGTCGTCGCCCAGGCGCTCGTCACCTACCGCAAGATCGCCGGGGTGGATCATCTGCAGGCGAGCGAAAAGGTAGCGGCGGTGAACGCGCCGGTGCTGGTCGGGGCGGCCACCTAGGGCGGAGGATCGGGCAACCCTGCGCCTGGATCATGCAACCGGTTTGGAGACATTTAGCGGGCAGGTTGGTACGGCAAAGACTTCCGCTTTATTACATTCACGTCACGAAGCAGCTCCCCGCAATGGGGGATGGACCCTCCCTATAATCGGCTTCAGGGGGCGTCTTATCCAGGGAGTACGGCAGCCAGGGAACGACGTCAGGAAGCATCAAGAAGTGGCAGGCGCACTCACCAACGGAAGGGCAGGACTCGAGCCTAGATGCAAAAAGAAGCACGCAGGGCAGTCATCGTAGGAGCCGGGCCCGGGGGTCTCGCAGCCGCACTTCTGCTGGCGAAATCAGGGGTCAAGGTCACCATTGTAGAGAAGCGGGCGAAGGTCGGGGGACGAACCTCTACCATCGAGCAGGACGGCTACAACTTCGACATCGGGCCGACCTTCTTTCTTTATCCGCGGGTGTTGAAAGAGATCTTCGCAGCAGCCGGGTATGACCTGAATCAGGAGGTCACCATGAAGCGCCTGGATCCTCAGTACAGGCTCGTCTTCGGCGGCGGTGGAGAGCTGCTGGCGACGCCGAACGTGGAGCGTATGACCAAGGCGATCGCCGCGATCTCGCCCGAAGACGCAGGCCGCTTTCACCATTTCATCACGCACAACCGGAACAAGCTTGAGAAGTTCATGCCGTTTCTGCAGACGCCGTTCGAAAGCTGGCGTGACCTGGCCAAGCCGGAGATGATGAAGCTGCTGCCCCTGCTTGCACCGTGGCGCTCGCTCGACAGCGATCTGCAGGTTCACTTCAAGGACGAACGCATCCGGCTGGGCTTCAGCTTTCAGTCGAAGTACCTTGGCATGTCGCCCTTCCGCTGCCCGAGCCTGTTCTCGATCCTTTCCTTTCTTGAATATGAGCATGGGGTCTTTCATCCGGTCGGCGGATGCGGTTCGGTCACGAAGGCGATGGCACGGATCGCGCAGGAGATGGGCGTCGAGATCCTGCTCGATGAGCCGGTAGAAGAGGTGATCGTCGAGCATGGCAAGGCGACGGGCGTTCGTACCACCAATCATAAGCTGGCCGCCGATGCCGTGGTCGTCAACGCGGACTTTGCCGGCGCGATGAAGAAGCTGGTGCCGAACCAGCAGCGCAACCGCTGGACGGACGAACGGCTGGCGAAGAAGAAGTACTCCTGTTCGACGTTCATGCTGTACCTCGGGATCGAGGGCCGGTATGACGACGTTTCGCACCACACGATCTATCTCGCCGATAACTACAAGGACAACCTGCGCGATATCGAGCAGATGCACAGGCTCTCGGACAATCCTTCTTTCTATGTCCAGAACGCATGCGTGACCGATGACACGCTGGCGCCTGAGGGTCACAGCACGCTGTACGTGCTGCTGCCCGTGACCCACGACACGGGTTCTGTGGACTGGGCGAAGGAAGGCCCGCGCTACCGGCGGCTGGCGCTTGAGCAGATGGAGAAGATCGGGTTAAAGGATGTGGCGCGCCGCATCCGCACCGAGAAGGTCGTTACGCCGACCGGCTGGGCCGAGGACTTTGGGCTCTACAAGGGCGCGACGTTCTCGATGGCGCACTCGCTCGACCAGATGCTGCACCTGCGCCCGCACAACCGGTTTGAGGACGTTGACCAGATGTACCTGGTGGGCGGGGGCACGCACCCTGGCAGCGGGTTGCCGGTGATCTTCGAGTCCGCCAGGATTACCTCGCGCCTGCTGCTTGAGGACCTGGAGATGGAGCCCCTGTGGGACACCAACCCGGAGAGCAGCCCGATGAACGCCGAGCTGGTCGGGGCGCCTTCCTAGGATGAACACCACGGCGCCGGCGCGGGC
>CAXTUS010000084.1:0-15035 GCA_964247475.1 uncultured Acidobacteriaceae bacterium
GACCGATCCCACGACCGGCGGCGTCACCGCGAGCTTCGCCATGCTGGGCGACCTGAACATCGCGGAACCCGGCGCGCTGATCGGCTTTGCCGGTCCGCGTGTGATCGAGCAGACGATCCGGCAGAAGCTGCCCGAGGGCTTTCAGCGGTCGGAGTTCCTGCTGCAGCACGGCTTCCTCGACGCGATCGTAGAACGCAAGAACCTGAAGGGCTATCTGCAGAACGCACTGGGCTGGATGAGCGAGGCCGGCTAGACGCCTCCACGACAGGGCCGTCGATCGCAGCATCATCATCTGCTTAAACAAAATGAGGGGCCAGCCCATCGGCTGGCCCCTCCTGATGCTTGCCGCTAACGACGATCGTCGCAGCGCTCTCGCTGCGGCTGCGGCACGTACTGCGAGCCGGCCAGGTCGGCGTCCGTGAAGCCGAAGACGAAGAACTGGTTCGGGTTCGACTCTGGTCCGCTGAAGTCCTGCAGAAAGTCGTTGTCGTTCGCGACCCACAACGTGTGCAGCGTCTGCTTGCCCATCTTCACATCTTCGCCAAAGGCCAGACCCTCGATCTTCGCCGGGATCTGAGACGTGGTGAGACCGGTTGCGGTGAGCGCCTGCACAAGGTCAAGGAACAACGTCTTCGGCAGCGCGTGCGTGGCTGCCTCGGTGCCGTTCATCTGGCTGACGTCGGTCGCGCCAGCAAGGTTTACCTTGAAGATCTGCTTCACCTTCGCCTTGCTGCCGTCGCCCAGGCCTTTGCCGTCGCGCTCATCGACCAGCAACTCATGATCGTTCAGCGCCAGGATCTCACTGACGCCCGAGCCTGTGGTCAGCTCATAGGCGTACTCATGCGTGGTACGTCCAGAGCGAATGTCGATCGTGACGATGCGCAGCATGCTGGCCGCGGCGCCACCTTCCGCCGCATCCTGGATAAGCGAGTTCTGCACGATGCCGACCAGCGTACGACCGTCAGGAGTGATCGCCAGGCCTTCCATCCCCTTGTTGGCCACGCGGCCCTTGGTATTGTTCGCGATCTCGGTCGCGCCCATCGGGCTCAGCGTGTCGACGAAGAACTTCTGCGGCAGCTCAAAGGCGCGCAGGCGAACGCCATTCGAGCGCAGGAACTGGTAGATGTACGGGCCGTATTCATCCGAGATAAAGACGGTCAGGCCATCGTTTGAGACACGGATGCTCTCCGGGTCAAGACGCGCATCGCGTGGATCGCCAGAGCTGCGATCCGGGTTGAAGTTGTCGGAGCGTCCCGTGAAGTAGTGGCGCAGGAAGCGGTCCTGCTGCGGCTCGCCATCCCCCACACCCAGGCCGATGCCGGACCCATAGACCAGCGGCGTGAAGCTGTTCAGCAGGGTGGTCGATTCAAGCTCGGGAGCGATTGTGAATGGCAGCGTTCCGCTCTCCGACTTCTTCAGGTTCATCTTCACCGTGTGGAACCGGTTGATGTAGCTGACGGTGTCATCAACGGCCGAGTTATAGCTGACGGCGTTCGGCCCACGGTCCGGCACGGCCAGGAAGCGGTCGCCAGACAGGTGAGCGATGCCTGATCCCAGGCCGCCCAGCAGATTCGCAGGAACTCCATTCTCGAGTGTTCCCTTCAAGCCGGAAAGGTCCGTGTTGGCTCCGGCAGCGCTGCCGGTCAGTGTGCCCTTGGCGATCAGCTTAACCTGCGCATGGGCGCTCGCGGCGCCGCATACGAAGAGCGCAGCCGTAGCTACGCGGAGCGGGAGTGAGTGCATCAACGTCATCTTCGGTTTCCTTGTGGGCGGGAGTTTGGAAAGCTGTTCAGAAACTCTGCAATCGTAGGGTGCGCAGGTGACAAAGAGGTTAAATCCGTGGATCGCTCCGGCCGCAGCAAAGACCTTGCCGCAAGCCGCGCCGGGAAGAAGGACCTGGACGTAGCTGCGAAGAATTCATGCAATCTTCAAGAGTCAGCAACATCGCTGATCATCCTGGGGCTCTACTCTCGACCACATCCCGCCAGGAACCAGCCGCCTTCGCACGCACCCGATAAGAGACCTCGCGCAGGTGCGCACGGAGATCGCAGGACGCGGCCAGAAGCTGCTTTCTTCGAGCGTCCGCGCGCACACGGCTCGCATGATCGCAAGGCGAAACCAGGCTAAGAGATGAAATCGGCCAGCAACCACTTCAGGAGGATTTTGGATGAACACCCGGAACATTGCAGCAGGAATGCTCAGCCTCGGTCTTGCCGCCTGCCTCACCACGACGGCAAACGCACAGCAGGACCAGACCGTCACCGGCCCTCAAATTGGCCAGAACGCTTCAAACAGCTCTGATCAGACGCAGAATCCGCAGACTCCCCAGAAAATATCGACCACTGACACCGTCACCGTCACGGCCGAAGGCGAGACCCGCGACGTCCAGACCATCGATCAAAAGCTGCTGCTCGAAGCAACCCCGGGTACGAGCCCGATCTCGATCCTTGGCCACCTGCCATCGGTTTCGATCACCACGGCCGATCCTTACGGCGCCTACGAATGGGCGGTGCGCATCTCGGTGCGCGGCTTCAACCAGAATCAACTCGGTTTCACGCTGGATGACATTCCGCTCGGCGATATGAGCTATGGCAACCTGAACGGCTTGCACATCAGCCGCGCGCTGATCGATGAGAACCTGGGCCATGCCGCTCTCTCGCAGGGCACCGGCGCACTCGATACCGCATCCACCTCGAACCTGGGAGGCGCGGTGCAGTTCTTCTCGGCCGATCCCCTGGACAAACTCGGCTTCCAGGCGCAACAGTCCTTCGGCAGTTTTAACGGTTCACGTACCTTCGCACGCTTTGACTCCGGCCTTCTGGCCACGCATACCAAGCTCTTTGTCGATGGCGTCTACCAGACGTCCGACAAGTGGCGCGGCGCCGGCCCGGCACGCCAGAGCTACTTCCAGTTCAACACCAAGCTCGAGCAGTTTGTCGGCGCGAAGGGTCTTTTCACGGCCTACATCGACTACTCGAACCGCCAGGAAGTGGACTACCAGGACGACAATAAGGTGTGGGTGCAGAAGCTCGGCTACCACTGGGACAACTACGGCACCTGGGCAGACTCCATCCAGGCAGCGAATGCATGCAACGGCACGGGTGCGTATCCGGCGCAGATCGCCTCGCTGGCCGCAAACGAAGACCCATGCGACGCTGGCTACTATGCTGCAGGCGGCCTGAGAAAAGACTTCCTCGGCTACCTGAAGTACTCGACCGCCCTCACCAGCCATCTCACCTGGAAGTCCAGCGTCTACGGCCACCACAACAACGGCGCGGGACTCTGGTTCACGCCCTATGTGGGCACCTATGACACCTTCGGCCAGGTCACCTCGCCCATCTCCGAGCGCACGTCCGAGTACCGCATCGCACGTGGCGGCGTGCTCTCCGCCCTCACCTACGAGACTCCGCGCAACACGCTCGAAGGCGGCATCTGGTTTGAAAAGGAATCATTCGACCTGGCGCGTCGCTACTACAGCACCACGCTCGATGGTCCGTCGCGCTCGATCTATGACACGCCCACCTTCCCCTTCTGGACGCAGTGGGCTTACAACTTCCCGACGAACCTCTTCCAGGTGCACCTGCAGGATCAGTTCAAGCTCACGCCTTCACTCACCCTTGCTGCAGGCTTCAAGACGAGCGAGACCTACACGACCGGCACGCTCACCGGCTTCAACATCGGCGTCCCGCTTGCGCCGACCGATACTGCGGCCAACTACGCCCAGGGCAAGCTCACCTCCGGCAAGCCGTTTCTGCCGCAGGTTGGCGTGAACTACAAGTTCGGCAAAGGCAATGAAGTCTTCGCCGACGTGGCCGAGAACGTTCGTGCCTTCCAGGCCGGCGGCAAAGGCTTCGGAACGTCGCCCTGGGGCACCACGCAGGCGGGTTTCAACGCGTTGACCAACAACCTTAAGTCCGAGAGCTCATGGTCCGAGGAGGGCGGCTTCCGCCACACCGACAATCACCTGCAGGCACAGGCGAGCTACTTCCATGTGAACTTCTCAAACCGTCTGCTGGCCATTCAGCAGGGTCCTGGGATCGCAGGCAACGCAAGCATCCTGTCCAACGTGGGCGGTGTCACAACCAACGGCGTAGACGGTGCCATCACGACCCGTCTGCATGATGGCTGGACGCTCTACAACGCACTCACCTACAGCTCGTCCACCTACGATTCGGACTACAACGCGAACGCGACGACGGTCATTCCTACCGGCGGCAAGACCGTGGTAGACGCGCCCAAGTTCCTCTACAAGAACGAGCTCACGTATACGAAGAAGGGCTTTGACGCGCATCTCGGTTCGGATTTCATGGGCAAGCGCTACTTCACCTACACCGATGACAACTCGGTTGGCGGACGCTTCCTGGGTGACTTCGGCACGAGCTATCACGTGGATGAGATCGGTCCGCTGTCACAACTGAAGCTGCAGCTGAATGTCTACAACATCGCGAGCACCAAGTACTGGTCCACCATCGGGACCAACGGCTTTGTCGCAAGCGATCCCACGTCGGTCAACAACAACACGCTGCAGACCGGAACGCCGCGCGCGATCACCGGCACCTTCACCGTGAAGTTCTAACCAGCAACAGCAGGGCGCCCTGACCGTGGGCGGCGACCACCTCGCAGCGGATTTGACGCTTCGCTTATGATTGCGAAGTTCTATACCCCACGCAGTGGAGACCGCCCCGCGTTCATTTGTCGCTGCAGTTGCTTGTCATAACAGAGAAAACGCAGGCCGGGGCGGAAACCGAGACCGATCTCTCCGGCCAGCGTGTAGCCAAGCCTCGGCAGCAGGCGCCGGGTGGCAGCGTTCTCCGTGTTGGTGTCGACACGCAGCGTGTAGATTCCGCGCTCAAGAGCCACCGCTTCGGCATGCAGCATCAGGGCGACGGCGATGCCCTGGCCGCGGAAGGCAGGATCGACAGCCAGGCGGTGCACCACGATGGCCGGCTCAGCGATGTCCCAGCCTACCTCGGCATACTCGGGCTCCTGGTCGGTTGTGAAGGCGGCAACGCCGGCCAGCGTGTCATCCACTTCGGCGATCCACATCTGCCCGCGCGCTGCATCCTGCTCAAAGACTTCGGCGTTCGGGTACTCTTCGTTCCACTGCAGGTTGCCGGTCGCACGCATCGCCGGCACAACGCGCCGGAGAAGCCCCATCACCGCGGGCACATCGTCCATTCGGCCAGCGCGCATGATCATGTTTCCTCACGATTCACAAACAACGAGAGTGGGTACCTTCAACAGGCACCCACTCTTCACAGGCTTTACTTCCCGGAGGGAGGGTCTAGTGCTGTTCAAGCACTGCGTTCGGATAGACACCCTTCAACGGGGAGCTGCGCTGCTTGTCGTTCTCCGGGTGCGGGAACGGCTTGCGCGGCATCATCTCTTCGCGCTGCGCTGTGTTGTAAAGGAAGATCGCCTCGACCACCGCGGCCTGTTCGAGATCTGCCGCGTGCAGGCGGTCGTAGGTATCCATGTCCGAGTGATGAGTGCGGGTCTCGTAGTCCATCTCGTCCTGGATGAACTGAAAGCCGGGCAGGCCAACCGCGTCATAGCTCAGGTGATCGGTGCCGCCGGTGTTCCGATAGCTGATGGTCGAGACGCCAAGGTCGGCAAGCGGCGCGATCCACTGTTTGAAGATGGGTCCGATCGCGTAGTTCTCCTGCGTATACACGCCGCGCACCTTGCCCGTGCCGTTGTCGAGGTTGTAGTAGGCGTCGAGCGTCTCCCACTCCTTGGTGGTCTTGAGCGGCCCGTGCTGGCGCATGAACGAGGGGATCGACGGATCGGATGGCGGATCGTTGAACTCGCCAAAGTGCTGTTTCACATAGCCGAGCGAGCCGTAAAGACCCTGTTCCTCGCCCGACCACAGCGCGATGCGCAACGTGCGGCGGGGCTCGACGCCAAGCGCCTTCAGGATGCGCATCGCCTCGATCGCAACGATCGAACCGGCGCCGTTGTCGGTAGCGCCCGTGCCTGAGATCCAGGAGTCGAGGTGGCCGCCCACCATCACCACCTGCGACTTCAGCCTTGGATCGGTGCCGGGGATCTCAGCCACCGAGTTGAAGCCGTGCTCGTGGTCGCCGGTGAACTTGGTCTCGATGTTGACCTCGACCTGGACCGGCACATGCGCCTGCACCATACGGGCCAGTCGGTTGTAGTGCTCGATCATCATGACGGCGTTCGGGATGGTGACCTTGTTCTCCGGCTTCTGCGCGGACTGCGCGAGATTCGCGCCATTGTCGTCGAAGATCACCCCGGTGCCGCCGCCGTGTCCCGCATCGCGCGAGGGCGTGATGATGGCGGCGACGCCTTCAGCCGCAAAGAGCTTCAACGCATCCTTGCGGAGTGCGGCAATCCTGCGGCGCTCGGCCAGGAACTGCTCGATGGGCACGCCGTTGATCATGGTAGGACGGCCGCCGCCGCCCTCTTCAGACATCTCGAGTTCCTTCAACTGCGCATCGGTGTAGCGCGTGAACAGGGGCTCGGTGATGTCGGGTGTAGTGCGCGTGGCACCCAGCAGGACGATCTTGCCGGCGAGCTTGCCCTTCATCTCGTCGAGCTTTGCGGTGGCCAGGTCAACGAACACCACATCACCCTTGACCGGACCTGCGGTCGCTGGTGACCACGGGGCAGCCTGCAGCCAAAGAGGCTCCGGGTCGGGCGAGATCATGCGCGCCCAGGTGTTGATCTGCTGCCAGCCCATGCCAAACTCACCCCAGTCCTCAAGGTGCGAGTTCGACAGGCCGATGGCCGTAAAGGTGTCGCGGGTCCAGGCGTTCGCCTTCGCCATGTTGGGCGAGCCGGTAAGCCGCGGTCCGATGCCTTCCGTAAGCGCCGCGCCAAACTCCATCACGTGCGAGTGCTTGAAGCCTTCATCGCGGATGCGCGCGTACATGGTCAGGTCGATGTTCTCGGTCGCAGGCTGGGGTCCGTAATAGGAAGGAACTTTCTGGGCGGGCAGCGACAGCGAGGAAGCGGCTAGGACACCAAGAACAGCGGCACCATGGAAGACGGCGCGACGAACGGCTGGAACCATGCGGGAGGTGCTCCTTCAGATTGTGGGTGACAACTGGGATGAGCCTGCAGAATACCAGACGGCGCAGCTACTTCCTGCGCGAAACGCGACGCGACCAGAGCATGCCCAGGTAGCCAAGCGCGAGTACCATCACGGTAGCCCCAACCGGCAGCCCGATGTAGAGGTAGCTCCACGCGTAGTCCGCCTTGTGGCCGGTCGCGTTCATCAGCAGGATGGTCATGATGCCGAGGAAGGTGGCGAGGAAGAAGGCTGCCATGCCGGACGCCAGGCCCATCAGCAGGCTCGCGAACCAGCCCAGGTTCCCCATGGGCGCACCAAATAGGTACCCGGCCATCAGGGTCTTTCGCACGGGTTCAAGCGGTGCGGCTGCATCGGTCGCATGGTACGTCGGCGTCGCCATAGCTATAGAATAGACCCTTCATGGCGGATAGCGTTCAAACCGGTTCGAGTTCACTGCTTCAAGCGTCAGACCTGGCATCAACCCTCTCCCCGAAGCTGGCTCCAAACGGCATCCGCTATGCCACGTTCGGCGAGACCCAGGTGACGAGCGCGGATCTTGAACGCGTGGTCCTGGCGGTGCCGGCAGCGATTACTCCTGCCCTTGGGAGCCGCGTCTTCTACTTCGTCCCACTCGCCATCCCCGAGGCACGCAGCGCGGATGCGCGGGAGAGCGAATCCGGGCGCACGCTGATCGCGATGGATGCGCAACCGGAGTGGCTCGATGAAGCCATCTGCCATCGCAACGTGAACGTGGCCGCATCCTTCCGGGCGCCGGCACATGAGGGCATCTTTATCTCCGCGCGGCTGTTGCGGGATACGTTCGCGCTCGCTTTTGAGTTCTTCATCAATGTCAGCCACGCCTTCGCACAGCAGGCCGGCATTCCAGAACCATTTACAGAACTGGTGTGGAAGCAGGCGCTGAGCGAAGTCCGCGGCGAGACGAGCCAGGATGCGTGGGAGGCACGCATGGCTGCGATCTCACCCTCCGACAAAAACGACGCGAAGAGCTTCGATGAAAAGGCTCGGCTTGACTACTTCGAATCCGCCTTTGCCGATGCGCTTGCCATCTACCAGCTTTCACTCGCTGTTGATTTTGACTACGCGGAGTTGCGAGAACGCGAATATCCGCTGCTGGCGCCGGCCGCGCTGGCTGATCGTCTAAGACTGGTGGCGGCGCTCTTTCCGCCGAATGCGGGCTATACGTTCTCGATTCGTTATCGCCGGCGCGGTTAGACAGAAAACACTTAGACAGAAACGGCGGGTGCGCCGGGGTCGCGGCTGGCGTGTGCTCGCGCTCGCCGGCGGCTTCGGGTTAGCGGATGTGAGACATCGCCGCGCGGAAGAGAGTTTCAAAGTTCTGGCGGGCGGCAGCGTCTTTTTCAAGGGCTGACTCGACCGCCTTCTGCGCGACGGGGCGTGCATAGCCGAGGTTCACCAGCGCTGAGATCGCATCGTCGGGGACAGCGCCCATCGACGTCGGGCGCGTATGGGTCGAAGACCCGGCACTAAAGCCCTGCAGATCATCGAGCTTGTCTTTCAGCTCGAGCACGATCCGCTCGGCTGTCTTCTTTCCGATGCCAGGGATTTTGACCAGAGAGCCGTGATCGGCGCTGCGGATCGCCGTGACCAGGCGCTCGGAGGCGATGCCGCTGAGCACCGTAATGGCAAGCTTGGGCCCTATGCCCGAGACTGCGATCAACCGCTCGAACAAGCGCTTCTCATCCACCTCGGAGAAGCCGAACAGGGCAAGCTGATCTTCGGCCACCTTGGTGAAGATGTGCAGGCGAGCCTCTGCGCCGATCGTGGGCAGCGATGAGAACGTAGCCACCGAGATCGCCACGTCGTAGCCCACGCCGGCACACTCGATGATGGCCTGGTTCGGGTTCTTGACGAGCAGCGTTCCGCGCAGCGAAGCGATCATTAGTGCTGATTGTAGCCTTGAGGATCAGGAAGCCGCCGGGCCATGGTCGGGCTAGCCGGTGCGGGCAGGTGAGAGACCGAGCGGTGCGGGCGGGTGAGAGAATAGACCGGTGAGCGGACCGGTCACACCTCCGAAGATCACACTTGGAGTCTGCGGCGGGGTTGCGGCGTACCGTGCGGTTGAGCTCGTACGCGCGCTCCAGCAGGCAGGCTTCGATCCGCACGTCGTCATGACCTCTGCTGCGGAACAGTTCGTGACGCCACTCACCTTTGCCGCCATCAGCGGCCACAAGGTCATCACATCGCTTTGGACCGGAGGCGAGGTGCCAGGCGGAGAGTCCTCGGTCGAGCACATCAAAGAGGCCCAGACGACCAGCGCGCTGGTGATCGTACCCGCCACGGCAAGCGTGCTCGGCAAGCTGGCGAACGGCATCGCAGACGACTTCCTGACGACCATGTACCTGGCCACGCCGGCGCCCGCCATCATCGCGCCCGCCATGAATGTCGTCATGTGGCAGCACGCCGCAGTGCAGGCGAATGTCGCAACGCTGAAAGCACGCGGCAACCTGATAGTTGAGCCCGAAGACGGGCACCTTGCATGCGGCATGGTGGGCAGCGGCCGGCTCGCCTCACTGCCGGAGATCGTTGCGGCGGTGCAGGCTGCCGTAGGCCAATCCAGCTTGAAGGACCTGGCTGGCGAGACGGTTCTGATCACGGCTGGCGGCACCCGCGAGCCGATCGATGGCGTCCGCTTCCTGGGCAATCGATCGAGTGGACGTATGGGCTATGCGCTTGCTCAGGCGGCGGTAGCTCGTGGCGCACGGGTGATCCTGATCTCAGCCGCGACCGCGCTGGCAGCGCCTGCAGGCGTGCAGCTCGTGAGCGTGAACACCGCAGCCGAGATGCGTGATGCCGTGCTGCAGGCCTTGCCGCGCGCAACCCTGGTTTTGAAGGCGGCGGCGGTTGCGGACTTCCGGCCCGCGCAGGTGGCAGCAGGGAAGCTGCACCGTGCGGATGGGCTCACGCTGACGCTAGAGCCGACCGGTGACATCGTCGCCGAGGTGGTCCGGCGCCGGGCGCCCGGTACGCTGGTGATCGCATTTGCCGCCGAGATGCCGGACGGTTCAGATCAGGATGCGCTGACCCGCGGGCGTGAAAAGATGCGCCGGAAGGGAGTCGATGCGATTGTCGTCAATGACGTATCGATCGCTGGGCTGGGCTTCGACTCGGAGCAAAACGCAGGCGTACTGCTGACCGCCGACCATGACGTGCCGTTTCCCCCAATGACGAAACGAGCGATGGCCGACCGCATCTTCGATCAGGCGCTCAGCCTCAGGCGTTTGTCTCGGGTAGCGCAGGAAGCGTAGACTCTGCTGCGGTGGTACCTGCCGCGGCATGGCAGGACTGCACAGGAGATTGCGATGAGTGTCTGGAATCCTTCAAGCGGAGAGGCTCTGCCCCGCGAAAGACTGCAGCCGGCGAAGGTAACCGTGCCCGCGCTGCTTGAGCGCAAACAGCTCCTGTTGAAGACGCAAGGAACTCAGCCCGCACGCATCTGCTGCGTTACCGCGTACGACTTCCCCTCGGCAAGGATGGCGGATGCGGCAGGGCTCGACGTGGTTCTGGTGGGTGATTCACTGGCGATGACAATGCTGGGCCACGAGTCGACGCTGGCGGTCACGATGGACGAGATGCTGGTCTTCACGCGTGCCGTGCGGCGTGGTCTGCAGCGCGCGCTGCTGGTGGCCGATATGCCGTATGGCAGCTATCAGGCGGACGATCGTAGCGGTGTGGAGAATGGCCTGCGCTTTGTGAAAGAGGCCGGGGCCGAGGCAGTGAAGCTCGAAGGAGCGCACGTTTCGCTTGCCCGCAGGCTGGTAGAAGCAGAGATCCCGGTCATGGGGCACCTGGGGCTGACACCTCAGGCGGTGAACCGCATGGGGGGGTACAAGGTGCAGGCCAAGACCCACGATGCCATCGAGCATCTGCGCGAGCAGGCGCACCGGCTGGCCGATGCGGGCTGCTTTTCGATCGTGCTCGAGGGCATCCCGCGCGAGGTCGCGGCGACCCTTACGGCCGAGCTTCGAGTGCCTACGATCGGCATCGGTGCGGGGCCTGACTGCGATGGGCAGATCCTTGTCTGGCATGATCTGCTTGGCATGACTGACCGTGCTGCAGCGAAGTTCGTCAGGCGCTACCTGGATGGCGCGGAGCAGATTGGCGTGGCGCTCGAACGGTATGCTCGCGATGTAGAAGCCGGCCTATTCCCCTCCGATGCGGAGAGCTATCACCTGCCGCAATCGTCAAGCCCCAGGCGCGAGGAACTGGCAGGGGCGGTCGTCTAGCCATGCAGGTTGTCAAGACGATTGCTGCTGCGCGGGAGGTCCTTCACGCACTTCGCGGACGAGACAAAGACCTTGGTCTTGTGCCGACCATGGGTGCTCTCCATGCAGGTCATCTTTCGCTGGTGGCGCGCGCCCGGTCTGAGTGCCAGGTGGTCGCCGCGAGCCTGTTCGTGAACCCTTTACAGTTTGGCCCTGGTGAGGACTTCGACCGCTATCCGCGGCAGCTTGCATCCGATCTCGGGATGTTCGAGCATGCGGGTGTCGACCTCGTCTTCGCCCCCCCGGTCGAAGAAATGTATCCAGGCGGCCCCGCCACAAGCTTTGTCGAGGTAGGCGACGTCGGCGAACGACTTGATGGCGCGCACCGGCCGGGACATTTTCGCGGGGTGGCGACCGTCGTTGCGAAGCTGTTCCACATCATTCAGCCAGACCGTGCCTTCTTCGGGCAGAAGGACGCCGTCCAGGTAACAGTCCTGCGGCGCATGATCCGCGACCTGAACTTCCCGGTTGAGCTGGTGGCTTGCCCCATTGTGCGGGATCCTGACGGCCTGGCATTGAGTTCTCGCAACGCCTATCTTAGGCCCGATGAGCGCAGCCAGGCGCTGGTGCTGTCGCGCGCGCTCGAGACCATGCGGCAGGCGCTCGCGAACGGCATGAAGGAACAGTCCGCGCTGATCGAAGCAGGCAGGCAGGTTGTCCGAACTGAGCCATCTGTCGTGCTCGAATACCTCGAAGCAGTCGACCCGCTCACCTTGCTTCCAGTCCTCGAGATCGAACCGGGAACTTTGGTAGCGATTGCGGCCAGAGTTGGAAAGACAAGGCTCATCGATAACTTCGTCGCACAGGTGTGATTACCTGCCCGGGGAAAATAGCTTGCCGGTCTTGACATTCAACGTCAAGGGCGGGAGACTTCCGACAGGTTGTCGCTGTTGCACCGGATCGTTCGAACGTGCAGGAAAGGTTACGCTGGCCGATGACGGACGGGACAACAAGTCGCCTGAGCCTGACGCTCGACTCTGCTCTGGGCAGTGTAGAAACGGTTGAAGAGACCGCCCTCGATTTCGCCGGCCGGGCTGGCTTCGATCCGGATGACGCAGGCAACATCGCCATGGTGGCGCGTGAGGCAGCCGTGAATGCGGTCGTTCATGGCAATAAATACAGCACTACGCTGCACGTAACGGCGAGCTTCGAGGCCAGTGTGGATACGGTGACGATCCGCATTGCCGACGAGGGCCAAGGCTTTGACGCAGATTCGATTCCTGACCCGCTCGCCGCGGAGAACCTGCTGAGAACCTCCGGCCGGGGAGTCTTTCTTATGCGTGCCTTCATGGATGAGGTACACTTTCGCCAGCTATCCCCAGGCACAGAGATTACGTTGACCAAGCGGCGTAGTGCATAGAGGGCTGGTAGAACCCGGAATGAGTAAGTGAAGCGACAGGGAGACTTAAATCAATGAGCATGAAATTCAAGAGCCGTCAGGTGGACGGCGTCACCATTCTTGATCTGAGCGGACGCATCACACTCGGCGAAGGCAGCGTTGTGCTGCGCGATGCTGTTCAGGATGCCCTCTCCAAGGGTTCGAAGCAGATTCTGCTCAACCTCGGCAGCGTCGACTACATCGACAGCTCGGGGATCGGCGAGCTGGTGAGCGCATTTACCTCGGTCAAGAACAGCGGCGGAGCGTTGAAGCTGCTCAACCTGACCAAGAAGGTCCACGATCTGCTCCAGATCACGAAGCTCTACACTGTGTTTGACGTGTACGACGACGAAGCTTCTGCGATCTCTTCGTACAAGGCGTAAGCATTCACGCAGAAACAACAAAGCCGTCGCGGCGAGCGACGGCTTTGTTGTTTCTGCAACCTCACACGGTTCAGGCGAGGAGCAGCACCTTGCCGATGCCACCCTTCTCAGCCGCTGCCTGTCCCTCACCGGCTTCAGCCAGCGGAATCATGCGGTCGACCGGGATGGTAAGACGTTTGGCGAGAACATCCTGGGCGAGCTTCACCATGCGCTCCGGATCAGGCTTGCAACGAACCACCTCGACCCGCACCTTCGGATGCAGGGTGGCGTTCGAAGGGGGACCAAGTACGCTTGCGAAAATTCCACCCGGCGCGACCTTTCCGATCAACTTCGCGGCTGTCTCGTGCCCTACCGTGTCAGCGACCGCGTCGATCAGGCCCAGTTGCTCCATCTGATCCTCATCATCGAGCGCGATGATCTCGTCGGCGCCCAGGCTTTGCGCCTGCTCCATCTGCTTCTTGCGAACACCCGCAATCACCTTGGCACCCGCATCCTTCGCGGTCCGGATGGCCGACCGGCCTACGCCTCCAACTGCCCCGGCTACCAATACTGTCTGCCCCGGCTGTATGCCTGTGCCAATGCGGATCAACTGCTCCCCGGTGAGGGTCACGAGCGGTAAGGACGCGGCGCGCACCAAGTCAAGTCCTTCCGGCACCTTGGCCAGGTCGCTTGCCTTCACCACGCAGAGTTGAGCATAGGTGTGATCCGCGAGTGCAAAGACTTTATCCCCGGGCTCGAAGCCAGTTACGCCCGGGCCAAGCGACCTCACGATGCCCGAAACATCCCGTCCGAGAATCCCCGGGAACTCCACCGGGAACATGGATCTGGCATCTCCTGAGCGCATCTTCCAGTCGACGGGATTGATGCTGGCAGCGGAGACGTGTACCAGCACTTCGCCCTCCCCTGCAATCGGGTCCTCATGATCTTCGTACTTCAGTTTTTCAGGACCGCCATATTCATGCAGCACTACAGCCTTCATGCGAAGCACCTCTCGTGAGGTAGGATGCCGGCTTAGGAGGTTGAGGCGAGGGGTGGCTGCTGATCTGTAGCGCGTGGCATGTACCGCGGCCAGTCCGAACCTTCGGCCACCTGTTGCAGCAAAGCGAAGCGCCGCTTCAGCAGATCCATGACGTGCGGTACAACAATGTGTCTGGAGATCAGCCTCCCCGCCCATCCGAAAGGCAGTGAGAACCTGACCGTGTCATGCATTAGCGTTCGTCCGTCGACCTCGGTGAAGCGATGATCGTGCTGAAAGTGCTTGAAGTAGCCACGTCCCATCGTGTCCTGAAAGAAGGTCGGGCGATCATAGCCGGTGATCAGGGTCTCGTGCATCGCAGGGATACCAAACTTCCAGCCGCGCCAAACCAGCTGATCACCGCCCACAATCAACCCTGATGTCTTGCCCTCGATCGGTGTGAGCTCAATCGTACGCTCGACCAGCTCAATGCTGGTCGAGAGCAGAAAGCAACGTTCGATCGGCGCGTCCACATGAATGCTGTCTTTAAGCTCGAACACGGCATCCTTTCAGCGCTGCGCGAAGAGCAAGAGCACTAGACGGTATTCTCGAGCGTCGCATCTTTGTAGTCCACCGCATCACTTTCAGTTACTTCAATATCGGCGGCAAGATGTAACTTCAACAAGGCAACCGCGCGATCCGCGTCCGCCTGGCTATCCACCCGTAAAGTGAAAAGCGCACCCCCGTTTGGATCGCCCTCACTGCCGGTACCTTCCATCAGGTTGCTCTTGCCAAAGAGCGCATTCACCGTCTTGCCGATCTTTTCCTCGATGCCTGCCATACCCTTCTCGACGTCCGCTCCCACCTCGATCTGCGCGTCTTACGGCGGTTCCTGGCTGACACGATTGGCCACGACGATCATGTTGTGGCGGTTAAAACCCTGTTCGGCAAGCCGGTCTTTCATTGAGTCTGCAAT
>CAXTUS010000085.1:0-14758 GCA_964247475.1 uncultured Acidobacteriaceae bacterium
TACAACAACCGTGCCCGTGTCTTCCAGTACCAGAACCAGCTGGAGCTTGCGGCGGATGAGCTTGAGAAGGGGCTGACGCTCGAGCCCAAGCAGCCGCTGCTGCGCATCTCGCTCGGGTACCAGCAGATGCGCCAGGGCGACCTGGCGAAGGCGATCGAGACGCTCGAAACCGTCACCCGCGAGGCGACCAGCCTCAGGATCGTTTATCCGACCATTGCACTCTGCTACGTGCAGCTTGGCGAGCGTGAAAAGGCGGCGAGCTTTATCGTCGATGAGACGTTATCAGCGGCCGAGGCTGACAGCGAGATGGCGTACCGGCTCGCGACCTACTTCGCGCTTGAAGGCGACGAATCGGAGGCTCTGCACTGGCTGCGTCGCGCCATCTACCTGGGAAATGAAAACTATCCATGGTTCTCAATCAATCCTGCCTGGCGCAAGCTGGGCGGCCACTCGGACTTCGAGCGCATCCTTGAAGACCTGAAGAAGTCGTGGAGGCGCAACCAGAAGAACTGGCGGCGGCTACTGGCGCAGGTGCGGGATTAGCGACGCTGCGGAAAAGGAGAAACCCCCTGATCATCGATCATCAGGGGGCTTTCTCCTTGTCCGGCAGACACAACAGAGAGGCTGCCGCAGGTTCAAACGTGCGTTACTCATTCCCGATCGAAAGCGCGCGAGTCAGCTCGAAGGTGATCTGGGTGTTGCGCGGCAGTTCAGTCTGGCGATCCTGCTTCAGCCAGATCGCGGTGCTGACTCCTGCGCCTACCCCTGCGCCGATCAAAGCGCCCGGGACGCCCCCGATCAGCGCGCCCGCGGCCGCGCCTGAGCCCGTGGTGAGAGCGAGCACCGATGCCTGCTCAACCCGGTGATCGCGATGGAGGATGGTGCCCTCCTGGTCTACCTTGGTCGAGCCGTTCAGGTTGGTGTCGATCACCTGCGCATGGACGCCGATCGAGTTGCCGTCAGGCATGGTGACCGCGATCGTTTCAAGGTGAAGCAGGGCGCGGCCCGAGATCCGCTTGCCGCCATGCACCTCGGTGACCCGGCCATGCAGCACCGCGCCCGCCGGCAGCAACACACGGCCATCGCGCATCACGGGCGAGATCAGCTCGGCGCGCCACTCGCTGCCTTCCTCGGTCTGCTTGGTGGAAAGGCTGTCCAGTGTCTTGGTGCGGATCAGTGTGCCTTCGGGCAACCGGTTGGTTGGACCGGCGACGCGGGTCACAATGCCGCGATCGAGATCGCTGTCGCCATCAGAGACCGGCATCGAGTCCCCGGCAATCGACGCGTCTGGATTGAAGGCCAGGGGCGCGGTGGAATGCAGAGGCACGTAAGCCCGGTACTCGTTCGGGTTGTAGTCAGCCGCCGGGACTGCCGGAACGGGGGTGCGGAGTGCGGGCGTGGACGGCGCAAACGCATTGGCCGGGGCATCCGCCGGGGTACCGGCGCGCGGCTTCAGGCCGATCGATGCGGCGGCGGAGGGTGGCGTCGGAACATAGACCAGGGGCTGCTGGACGCCGTCAGGGCTGGTCGCAACCGGTACCTCATCCGGATGACTGGTTCCCGCAAGCTGCCCCACAGCAGCCACCGGAATCGCCATCGCCAACATCACCGCCGCCTGCATACCCAACTGTTTCGTGTTCATTGCCTTCTCCTAAGATGTTGAGAACGCGTCGCTTTTCAAAGACACGCGGCCCTGATCGAAGCCTAGATGGGAGTAGGCGCGAACGCCACGTAAATTCTGGTGCCGGTATCACTCGCGCTAACAGCCACCCCTCTGCACTGAGACCCGGGCCTGCGGCGTTCCACTCGCTCGGCACGGGCCTCGGCTTTCCGCACCGAACGATTCTGCGCAGACCGTGTTGACCAGGCGCCGTTGCCAAGACGCGTTGACAAGCCGCCGTTGACAAGACGCGTTGACCAGCCGCCGTTAGCAAGCCGCCGTTGGCAAGCCGCCGTTAACCAGGCGCCGTCTAGCGCTTTGCTAGAATCCTCAAAGTGACTTCAGGACCAGAGCTTGTCCACACCATCGCCGGCGCGAATGCAGGCTCCGCGCCCATTCCCGTAGATCGCCGCCCTCAACTCAACGACCGATTGACGCATCGCATCGCGGCGAACGTGAACTCTCAGCAAAGGACCAAAATGACTGCTCAGACCGACATTGTTTCCATCACTGCACGCGAGATCCTTGACTCCCGCGGCAATCCGACCGTTGAAGCGGATGTGCTGCTTTCGGGCGGCGCCATGGGCCGCGCTGCGGTTCCGTCAGGCGCATCGACCGGCGAGCACGAAGCAGTTGAGCTGCGCGACGGCGACATGGATCACTACCTCGGCAAGGGCGTCCTGTCTGCGGTCGATAACGTCGAATCGATCCTGTCGCCTGAGCTGGTGGGGCTTGATGCCACGAACCAGCGTCTGCTCGATGCGACAATGCTCGCGATCGATGGCACGGAGAACAAATCGAGGCTTGGTGCGAATGCAATTCTGGCAGTTTCGATGGCGGCCTGCCGGGCCAGTGCCAATGCACTGGGGATCCCGCTCTACCGCTACCTTGGCGGCGTGAACGCGTGCCTGCTGCCCACCCCGATGATGAACATCCTGAACGGCGGCTCGCATGCGGATTCGAACGTCGACTTTCAGGAGTTCATGATCATGCCGGTCGGCGCGGAGACATTTTCAGACGCGCTGCGGCAGGGAACCGAGGTCTTCCATACCCTCAAGAGCGTCTTGAAGAAGAAGGGCTACAGCACGGCAGTCGGTGACGAAGGCGGGTTTGCGCCAAGCCTCAAGTCGAATGCCGAAGCAGTTGAACTCATTCTCGAAGCGATCGAGAAGCTCGGCCTGAAGCCGGGTGAGGATATTGCGATCGCGCTCGATCCCGCATCTTCCGAGTTCTTTTCAAAGGAGACGGGGAAGTACACGTTCAAGAAATCAGACAAGCGTGAACTGACCTCGAACGAAATGGCTGATTTTTGGATCAGCTGGACGAAGCAGTATCCCATCGTTTCAATCGAGGATGGGCTGGCGGAGGATGACTGGGAGGGCTGGAAGTACCTCACCTCGCAGATCGGCGACAAGATCCAGCTGGTGGGTGATGACCTGTTCGTGACCAACACGGAGCGCCTGCGCCAGGGCATCGAGCAGAAGTGCGGCAATTCGATCCTGATCAAGGTCAACCAGATCGGCACCATCTCCGAAACCCTCGAGGCGATCGAACTTGCACGCCGCTTTGGCTTCACCTCGATCATCTCGCACCGCTCAGGTGAGACCGAAGACACCTTTATCGCGGACCTCGCGGTGGGTACAGGCGCCGGCCAGATCAAGACCGGTTCAGCTTCGCGCACCGACCGCATCGCCAAATACAACCAGCTGCTCCGCATCGAAGAGCAGCTAGGCCAGTCGGCGGAGTTCCTCGGGCTCGAATCGATCAACTACTCCGAATAGCTTTTCTCTCAAGAGTGTCGCTGCAGGCTGGAAGAAGCCCGCCGTTGCGCAAGCCTGGCACCGGCGGGCTTTTCAGCTCCAAAAGGAGCTCACAGAAAAGGCCGCCAGGACTTTGCCGTGACACCAACAATCGGCATGAACCTGTCGTCCTCATATCCACTGACAACCGGGATCGGTATACTCGCTGCTGGGTCGACAGGAATCCTCCTGGTTCGGCGAAAAGCGTCCGGGCACAGCCTCACGCTTTTGTAAAACAGCTCATCGACACTCTGTGTAGGCAACCGTACTCGCACGTTGAGAAGGGTCTTTCATGAGTGTTCACCTGGTCAATCCCAGTGACAATGCCTTTGGTACCGCTGTCATCACCCCGCGCTGGCTCTTTGTGCTTGCTGCCGCGACCCCGGCCTTTGCAGGGGATCCGATCCTGGTCGATGAGTCGATCGAGCAGATCGATCCATTGACCATCAAGCCTGGCGACATCGTCGGCATCAGCGTTCACACAGGCAATGCGCTGCGTGGCTATCAGGTAGGGCGCGTGGCGCGCGAGCGTGGAGCGTGGGTGGTCTACGGCGGTATTCACGCAACGTTATTTCCGGAAGAAGCCTTTGAGCTTGGGCAGGCGCACTCGGTCGTCAAGGGTGACGGCGATGTGGCATGGGGCCGCGCGGTGCATGACTGCCTGAACGGCGAGCCTCAGCATGTCTACGAGGGCGGCAGGATTGAAGGGCGCGAGTTCTTGCCGGGTCGCTGGGACCTGATGCAGAAGGACAAGTACATGTGGGCGTCGGTCCAGACCATTCGCGGGTGCCCGAAACACTGCTCCTTCTGCAGCGTCTGGAGGACCGACGGACAGAAGCCGCGGCAGCGCCAGTTTCAATCCGTCATCGACGAGATCGTGTCTCTGCGACGGCTTGGTTTCCGCTACATTGCGCTGGCCGATGACAACTTCTACCCGGTCACGCTGACCGACCTGCGGCTTGCGCGTGAGCAGAACAACCTGCCCAGAATAGAAGAGCTGACGGCGATCCGCAACGAGCGCTTTCAGCTGATGGATGAGCTCGCAAAGCTGCCGAAGGACATGGTCTTCTTCACCCAGATCACGATGGAGGCGGGTGAAGATGGCGAATACCTCGATGCCATGCGCAGGGCAAACATCAAGGGCGCGCTGGTAGGCGTCGAAGCGGTCACGCCCGAAGGATTGAAGTCCGTCTTCAAAGACTTCAACTACTCCGGCGAGGCTCTGGCGAAGCAGCTGCAGACCTTCAAGAAGCATGGCGTGCACGTGCTCGGCTCTTTCATCTTCGGGCTGCCTACCGATACTCCCGCCACCTTCGACGCCACCGTGGAGATGGCTTTGAAGGCGGGCGTCACCTTCGCCCAGTTTGTGATGATGACACCGTTCCCCGGCACGGTTGACTTCGCGCGCTGGGAAAAGGAGCAGGCCCTCGATCCGGCTCTGGTCGGGGACATCCCGATCACGCGGTACTGGTTGATCCCGACCGCTATCCGCCCGAAGATGTTCACGCCGCATCCCAGCATGGATGCGGAGGAGATCAAGATGCGCACCCAGGGCGTGTGGGATCGCTTCTATGACTGGAGGTCCATCTGGGAGCGGTCCGCGTGTACGCCCAACCTGAAGGCGCGCGTGGCCTTCATGTTTCTTTCAAAGCTCTACCGGCAGATGTACGCAGGGACCGGGATCTCGACCGACTCGGCACGCCGTAAAAAGTCGCGGCGCTGGGCTCGCTGGACCGCCAGGCAGTGCAAGAAGCTGTTCGCGGCGACGCCGATGCCAGGGCTTCAATCCCCGCAGTGGGAGCTCGACTACGTGGCTCCGCGGGTGAGCGAGGTTTCGGCCTTCAAGATCGTCTGACGGTAAGCGCATGTGCGCCTCCGACTGGGACGTTGAGCCTGCGTGGGGGCCAAGGCTTCCGGCTACCGCAGTTGAACGACGTTGCCGATCGGGTGGCAGAAGACGGTGCCGTGCGAGAGGGCGATGCGGCGCTGGGCAAGCGCAGCCATCTCGGGGTCGTGCGTCACCATCACGATGGTGTGTCCCGCTGCATGCAGGCGGCGCAGCAGGTCAGCCACGATCTTCTGATTCGCCTGGTCGAGATTACCGGTTGG
The DNA here is from genome assembly GCA_964247475.1 of uncultured Acidobacteriaceae bacterium. Classification (GTDB taxonomy): domain Bacteria; phylum Acidobacteriota; class Terriglobia; order Terriglobales; family Acidobacteriaceae; genus Edaphobacter. Next base: position 5,569 of record CAXTUS010000085.1, read on the forward strand.
TTCATCCGCGAGCAGGATCGGCGGGTTGTTGATCAGCGCACGTGCGATGCAGACGCGTTGCTGCTCGCCGCCCGACAGTTCGCTCGGCAGGTGCGAGGTGCGGTCACCGAGCCCTACCTTCTCGAGCGCTGCGCGCGCCTCTGCCTCATCCGTCATCGAGTGGAAATACTGGGCGAGCATGACGTTTTCAAGCGCAGATAAATACGGGATCAGGTGGAACTGCTGAAAGATGAAGCCGATCTTGTCGGCGCGGAAACGGTCAAGTTCTTTAGCGGACATCGCAGCGACGTCAACACCGTCGATCTTCAGGACCCCGCAGGTGGGCCGGTCAAGGCAGCCAAGCAGGTTCACCAGCGTGCTCTTGCCGGAGCCCGAAGGCCCGGTGATCGCGACCCACTCTCCGGCCACGATCGAGAAGGTCGCCGAGTCAAGCGCACGCACAACGCCCGAACGTGCCGTGTACTCACGCGTGACGCTGTCAAGCGCAATGACGGCGCACTCCTGGCGCGTGCTGTCGGTGGTCAGGCTGCCGCTCTTCTTCTTGCTGCCCGGCAGACTTGAAGTGACGACTTCAACCATCTTTTACTCACCTTTCAAAAGCGACGCGGGCTCCAGGCCTCGAAGCGAACGCAGAGGAAGCACCGCCGCAAGCGTGGCAATCACCAGATTCAACGCTAGCACCAAAGGGACGACGGTTGCGCGTGGCAGGGTGGCGGTGCCGAAGTTCAGCTCACTGATAGCCCACGCAGCAAGCGATCCGATCAGCCAGCCACCGATCACCCCGCCGCATGCAAGCAGCAGGGTCTCCGAGAGGAAGAGCACGGTCATCTGTGTCTCAGTGCCCCCAAGCGCCTTCATCAGGGCGAAGTCGCGGCGACGTTCGAGCACGCTGGCGGACAAGGTTGCAAGCACCGACACGGCAACCGTAAGGGCGATCAGCAGGACCGCTCCAAACATCAGTGCATGGGTCCGATCGACGATCTTCGACTCGCCCTCTACCAGCTGGCGGACAGGCTCGACATGGGCTTCGGGGAGAGCTGCCGTCAGCTTTCGAAGCGCCGCCTCGACCCTGGCTCCGCCGCCCGGCACCTGCACCTCCAGCACGTTGGGCTGCACATGGGTCCAGGCAACGAAGGTGGGCAGCGAGACGAAGATGCGGCTGTCTTCGTCGCTGCCTGTCTTCAGCTGCCCGGCATTGCTGAAGTTCTGCGTGCTGCCGTTGAAGGTGAGGGTCACGGCGTCGTTGCGAGCGATGAATTCGGCTGCGCGCTGGCCGACCAGGGCGCCATCGGCGGTCGACGGCCATGCAGTAACAGACCACCACGAATCAAGCTTTTCTACGGCAGCGAAGTCGACCCCCGATACGACGACCGGCGTGCCACGGTCCGTGCTGGCGATGGCGTAGGCGAAGGCGGCAAGGCTGGCATCCGCGCCCGCCGCCCGCTGCGCCCTTGCGATCTTGTCGGGCGTAAACGCCGTGCCGGTGACGACAAGGTTCGCGCCGAAGCCGCGGAACTCATGGTGCAGCTTTTGATCGAGATCCGCATAGAGCGTCAGCAGCGCGGTCGCTACCGCGGCCGAAACGGTAAGCGCCACCAGGGCAGAAAGGCTGCGTGCACGACGGTGGACAAGGGAGCGCCTGAGCACATGCCAGAGTCCAGGCCGATTGGCTGCGGCTCGGCTCAAGCATCCACCCGCAGCACCCTCGAAGGATCCATGGCGAGCGCCTTGCGAATGGACGGCGCACTGCCCGCAATGGCAACCCCCAGCGCAAGCGCAACCACCACCGGGAGCAGGACCAGGTTCAGCAGCGGCGCGGCGGAGGCGCCGGGGAAGATGCGCGCTCCTAGCCAGAAGGCGAGCGCCGATCCGGCCAGGTAGCCGGCTGCTCCGGCAAAGATCGCCAGCAACCCGCTCTCGGCGTAAAACAGCATCGCAATCGAGGAACGGCTGGCGCCAAGCGAACGCATCAGGCCGATCTCGCGACGGCGCTCGAGGACGGCGGTTGCCATGGCCGCCGAGACGGCAAAACCAGCCGCCAGCAGAGCCGCCGAACTGACCAGCCACATCAGCCCGGAGATGCGCGAAAGCACGGTGCCCTCAGTCTGCTCGACCCGGCGCACCTGCTCAGCACGCGAGCCCGCGATCACCTCCTGAACCTGGTACGCGATCGAGTTCGCATAGGGACGGCAGTACCAGACGTCGTGCAGCTTGGCCGACATCTTATCCGGATCCTCGCGTGCAAGCGCGTCCTCAGGCTTGGTGCGCGCGGAAAGGTCCACCCTTGAAACAGTACCGGGTGTTCCGGCCAGCGCCTGGGCGGATCGAAGCGGCAGCAGCAGCAGGTCGTCAGCCGCGTCACCCGTACTTACGATCCCGGTTACATGGAAGCTTTCAGGCTTTGCAAGCGCACCCGCAGGCGCGATCGTCAACGTATCACCGACCTGCAGCTTCAGCCGTCCGGCCAAACGCGAGCCGATGGCTGCGTCCCCCGCATCCTTCGTGCTATCGGGCCAGGCCCCCGCGATCTTCCACCAGGGATGCAGCTGAGGAGCCCCGGTGAGGCCCGCAAGGAAGGGATGATTGAACCACATCCCGACCGCAGGCAGCGCTGCCGTCCGGCCCTCGCCCGAAGGCGTTGCCACGTTGGCTGTGAACCTCAGCTCCGGGCTGATGCCCGTGATGTTGTTCGCCCAGAAGATCCCTCTAAGCTTGTCAAGATCGCTCTCCTTCAACGTGGCGCCGCCGGTCGAAGGCTTCACGTCGATGCCGCCTACCTTGACAGCGAGCTGTTCGCCCTTCGGATACACGATGATGTTTGCGCCGTAGGCAGCGAGCTCATGATGGATCCGGTCGCCGATCGAGAGCGCAAGCGCAAGCATCGCGGTGACGGCCGTCGTACCCAGCAGGATCGCTGCGCCGGCCAGCAGCTTGCGCCGGCGTTGACGTCGAAAGCTCTCCCAAAGCAGCCTGAGGAACACCCCGGCCTACCTCTCGAACCGGGGTGCGAGCGCCTTCAGATCAGCGGCTGCAATCGTGATCTGTCCGTTTGCCTCGGTCGATTTCAGAGGAATCGGATTGCACCCGCCCACCTGCCCCATCGAAGCCGCATTCAACGGGCTCGCGCACATCTTGCAGGTGATGCCCTGCGAGCCGATATAGAAGCCGACCGGGCCGCAGATGGAGCACGCATCGGCGACCGAGACGATGTGGCCGTCGGGCTTCTTGAACAGCAGGAAGCGCACCTCGGGGGAATGCCCCTGGCCATCATCGACGTGCACGCCGAAGCGGTGCAGTTGATCGTCGGTGATCTGGCTTGTGGGCACCGTCACCTGCTCGCCGACCAGGGTCACCGGGCTGGTCGCGCTCAGCGCAGTCGTGCTCTTGGCATAGATGAACTCTGCGCTTGAAAGAAAGATGAACAGGAAGCTGGTGACGACGACGCCCGTCATCCACATCTTCTCGCGGCGCGCGGACCAGGCGGCCCGGCGGCGGTCGGCAGCACTCGCATCCTCCGGCAGTGACGCGGGAACACGGCGGCGCTGCTCCATCAGGATCATCAGGCCGGCCAGCGCCAGCATGGTCACAAAGAAGAAGAGATCGTTGCGTACGATCGGGCCGATGTAGCGCATCTCGGCTGTGCTCGAAGGCAGTACGCCGTTCTCTGAAAGCTCATGCAAGCCACTGACGATCAGCTGAAAGGTCACGAAATACAGGATGATGCTGGTCACCCGGAAGAAGCGCTGCAGGTTGATCTTCACACTGCCGCGGATAAACAGCACGCCGAAGACGACCGACACAGCGATGCCGAGCGCGGTGCCGGTGAAGCTGAGGATCTCGGTCGAATTCATCGATACGGCGGACAGGATCAGCACCGTCTCCACCCCTTCGCGAAGCACCAGCAGAAACACGAAGAAGAAGAGCTCAAGCTGCGATGCCCGGCTGGTAGCTTTCGCGATCTTCGCCTCGATCTCACCCTTCATCGAACGCGCAGTCTTCTGCATGAACCAGATCATGCTGATCACAAAGACGGCCGCTGCGAGCATCACCCAGCCTTCAATCACGTCCGAGTTGAGCTGCAGCTTCGCAACGATGACGGCTGTGAGAACACTCGCGACAAGCGCCGAACCAAGCGCCCAGAAGACCGTCTTCTTCAACTCCGGACGTCCGATCTTGCCGAGGTAAGCGAAGACGATCCCAACGATCAACGAAGCTTCCACTCCCTCGCGGAGCGTGATGATAAATGCCTGCAGCATCTCTGAAATCCCATCTAGAGGACATAGGCCGGATCAACTTCCGGCGGAGCTACCGCATGGCTTCGAACCCATGCGAGCCACCTTCAGTGTAATCAGGACCAATTTGGTCGTCAATTGGAGTGGTGCCTGGGTTACGACCGCATCACGCGCGTGGCTGGTTCTTGCCAGGGCAAGCCGGCACGCCCGACACGCGCCTCCGATGCGCTCCACATGCGGCCTCTGAATTCGCAAATTGTTTTTACAAACGACAAGGAATCGGGGGTAGTATTCACCCCGACGCAATCGGCCAGCTTTCCTCGTTCCCGGGCTCCCAGTCACGCAAGTCGAGTTCACCTGCAACGTGACGCAGACCAGGCCCCGCACCGCTTGGAGGAAAGTATGACCGCATTCGAGCTATCGATTGCCACCCCGGAGCTTGGCCGCCGCATGCTTTCGAACCTGCGCGCAGGGGCTCTCACGGCAGACGTGGTGTGGCAGAAGAAGGGGCGCCATGTCCTCCTTCACACCGCTTCGCTCGAGGTCCGCTCGGTCGAAGGCTGGCTGCTCGTTTCGCTTGACCTTGAGACTGATCAGACCAGGCGGGCCACACTTCAGTTCGTCTTCTTCATGGGCCGGCGAGCGGAGGGCAGTGGCAACGAGGCCGCATGCACCATCAACGCGGTGACTCCGGCTGCGGCCGCACTGGCCGACGCCTGGGGGCGCGACCTCGAGCGCGTGATGTGGGATGCGGTGCTCGATGGGGTTGAAGCTTCGCTGGCGCGGATGTCAGTGCAGCTCGGCTCGCGTCCTGTCACCCTTGGCGGCTTCTTTACCGATGCGCAGTCGCTGATCGTAAGCGTCCTGGCGGAGAACTGATCATGGCCCAGCTTGCGCCTGCCCTGATCGCCTTCGGCAAGCTGATCGGCTTCATGGATGCCAGCGGCGAAGTGCAGTTCGCCTGGCTCGCGGACCCGCTGACGAACGCGCTCAACGCGATGCCGCTCCAACGCGAAAACCTTAGGGACCTGATGCAGGCCCTGCTCGAGCCCGCGGACCTGAGCACGAAGGTCTTCGATGCGGCCGCAAACCTCGAGTGGGAGCCGGTAAAGCCTGCCGACACGGTTGGTCTTGGGCTGATCTGGAACAGCGCCCAGGCGGATCCGCTGCAGATCGGCTTCGGCGCCAGTGCAACTCTCGACGCAGCGGACCAGGCACTTGCCCTGGGCATGGTGGCGCGCATGCTCAGCATCAGCGGCGGTGCGATCAGGAGCGAGTTCGGACAGGTGTTCTTCACCGGCGCCTTCCCGGTGCCGAAGTTCTTTATGAACTCCGCGAGCCTTGCGGCTAGCTACACCGATCACTTCGCGCTCACCCTCAAGGCGGAGAACAGCGCCGGCGTCACCGAGTCGATGAGCCTGCCCCCGGCCTCCTTCCTCGCGTGGGATGCGATGCGCGTCGCCGCCTTTATCGTGCGCTCCTGGGTCGCAGCCAAGTCTGGGGGAGCGCCGGGTGACAAGGGGTTCTTCTACAGGCTGGATCAGCACCTGTTCCCCATGCTGGGGTCGACCCCGTCAGCTGGTCCGATCGAGCCCCTTCCACCGCTTGATGCGACCGGGCAGACGCCGAGCTTTGAAGCGTGGAAGAGCTCCATCTTCACCACTGCCGACGGAGGCCCGGGCGCGTTGACCTTCCTGTGGCACCTGCGCGCGCTCATCACCGGCAACGAGGCGCCCGACCTGCTGACCGGGTCTTCGTACTTTCCCCTGGTCGTTGGCGGCGGCCTTCCGGATGCCTTCCCGCCCACCGGCTTTCCTCCTTCCGGCAGCTACGCTTCGGCCAATGGCCAAAGCGGTGCGTGGCTCGGCATTCGCCCGGGCGCCGCGGCAAACTCGCTCGAGCTGGTCATCGACTTCCGCCGTGGCATGCCCGGCGAGGTCGCAAGCTTCGTCATCGCACGCTTCAACGGGGCATCACTCGAAAGACCGGCAGTCCCCGCCGGTGCGGAGTTCCTGGCGCTTACCTCGATGCTCGGCTCGCTTTTGCCGCTCACTTATGGCTCGAACGCGATCACCGGTGCGACTACGCCCGCGGGCTTCGAGGTTACGGTCTTTACCCAGAGCGTCAATGAGCCGGACGCGCCCACCATGAACGGCGACTACAGCTTTGGCTTTGTGCTCGCCGAGGGGCTGCCGATTGAGTACAGGTTCGCTGCGCCGCTGCTTGGACTGGCGCTGCCGCCCGACCTTACCCCGGCCAGCGCCGCCGGCCTGGTCACGCACCTGCTGCAATGGATGTTGAGCTCAATCCTGGGCCAGCCCGCGCACCCCATGCTGGGCGCCGCCACCGCGCTCGTCGACTTCGCGAAGGCAGCCATCGCGGGTGCGCCGCCCGGCGTGAACGACCTGGTCTCCGCTGTTGCCGGGATTGCCGGCGACAGCGGCAGCTTCAAGGTTGGCGATCTGCTGACCGTGGCGATCTTGCCCGACGGGATCCTGGCTCCCAGCCTGTCGCTCGGACCCGTTCCGCCGGACTTCTTCGCGGACACCGGTGTCAGCATCGCGTCGATCGACTTCGGCGCCAGCTTCTCCCTCGGCAACGCTGCCCAGCCCATCGCCGGCTTCTCGCTCGGCTTCAGCGACCTGCGCCTCGGCGCCGGCGGTGATTCGAGCGCCAGCGGCATCGTCGCCCAGCTCTTTCCCAACCTGCATGAGGTCAAGGGCTTTGACATCGCGGTCGCGTGGAAGAGCGGGGACACCCTGCCAAGCATCACCGGTGGCGGCAAGATCCCGATCCAGCGCACCATCGGTCCGCTCGAAATCGTGGCCCTGCTGGTCGAGTTCAGCAAAGACTCCTTCACCGTGGGCGTGGACCTGTTCTTCTCGCTCGGCCCCATCAAGGTGGTGGTCTATGAGCTCGGCATCACCATCCGATACTCACCCTTGGCGGCATCGCTCTTCCTCCATGGGCTCGGGCTGTCCTTCGATGGCGGCGGGATCACGCTTACCGGCATCTTCCTCGAGGTCTCGCAGGGCGCAGGCAAGCCGAGCGACTACATCGGAGCGGCCGTGGTGTCGGTGGTCGGCCTCTTTCAGCTCTCGGCCATCGGCGGCTACTCGCAGGATGACCATGGCGACGCCTCGCTCTTCATCTTCGCGGCGCTGATCGCCCCGCTGGGCGGGCCCCCATGGTTCTTCATCACCGGGGTCGCGGGCGGCTTTGGCTTCAACCGCAACCTGCCCTCGCCAGAGCTGCTGGGCGATCACCCATTCCTCAAGGTCATGCGCGGTGAGATCTCGCTCGATCTCGGCGACTCGCAGGGATCGCTGGTCACGCTCGGCAAATCCTTCGTGGTACAGCATGGCCAGTACTGGATCGCCGCCGGCATCCAGTTCACCTGCTTCGCCGTCATCAACGGCAAGGTGATCGTGGCCGTCTCCTTCGGCAAAGAGTTCTCCTTCAACCTGCTGGGCATGCTCTCCTACGGCATCAAGCCCATCGCCTACTTTGAACTTGACTTCGCAATGACCGCCGATGAGGAGCACTTCCTGCTCATCGCCGGCATGTCGCCCAACAGCTACCTGATCGATCCCGCCATCTTCAGCCTGCAGGGGCAGTTCTGCATGGGCGTCTGGTACGCGGCGCCGCACGCGGGCGACTTCGTGATCTCAATCGGCGGCTATCACCCCTTCTACCGCAAGCCCGATCACTTTCCGGCGCTCACCCGGGTTGGGGTCAAGGCGCTCGTCTATAACTTCATCCACGTCGATATCGAATGCTTCTTCGCCTGCACCCCCCAGGCGCTCATGGCCGGCGCCTCGGTCTCGCTCTATGCGAAGTTCGCAGGCATCGGCGCGGGCCTTGACGTCTACCTCGACGTGCTGATCCAGTGGGATCCGTTCTTCATCCTCGCGCGCATGGGCGTGACCGTCTGGTTCGAGTTCTTCGGACGTCACGAGATCGGCGTCGACCTGGTGATCCACACCCCGCCCTTTGGCGGCAGGGCCACCATCCACCTCTTCGTGGTCAGCTTCGATATCTCCTTCGGGGACGATCTGCCGGGGGTGCCGCCGCCGCCGCTGTTCGAGTTCATGACCGGCCAGCTGGGGGTCGCCGCAACCGCCGCGGGTGAAAACGGAGCCTCGATGCTCGCCTTCAACAGCGACACGCAGGCCGGCTTGTTTCGCATCGACGTCACCGAAGGCCGAGCCGCAAAGCCGCCGGCCGAGGCGAAGAAGCAGGAGGGTCTGGACGCGCCGATCCTCGTCAACTCCGAGTTCCGCTTCACCGTGAAGACCAGGCTGCCTATCGGTGAGCCGGGGGCCGATCAGGAGATGGTAACGCCCTCGGTGCTGAGCGGCACGATCAACCTGCCGCTCTGCGACGCGCTCACGGAAGAGCCGTCCACCCTGACGCTGAGCGGCCTGCACATCGATCTCGCCACGCAGACCCGCCTCATCGACCTCTTTCCGGCCTCCACCTTCGGGGGGCCGCTCGCAGCCAGCCAGGCCGATAGCTCCGCCCGCGAAGCCATCGCGAAGATCGACACCAGCCAACCCTCGGTGGCGTTGTCAGATGGCATCGAGGTGGCCTACACCGCAACCGTGGCACCCATCGTTCCGGCGGGCCCCGAGTACCTGCTCTACAACAACGAAGAGTTCTCGATCGCAGCAGATCATGAAGAGTATCCCTTGCCGCTCGCGTGGCCGCATCCCGGTACGCAGGTCTTTCGTTTCAACCGGACAGCCACCCGCTTCTCGGATGCAGCCCTCGAGACCAGGATCCTGCCGAAGATCGTGCGCCTGAGCTCGCGAAAGATCGCCGCCGGGTTGAGCGCGCAGCGCGCCACCTCACCCTGGCACTTCACCGTCTCTGCCGGCGAGATCTTCCGCGCAACGGTCATGATCAAGCCGCAGACGTTGACCTTCAGCAACGTGCCGCAGAGAGCGAGTGTCGTC
>CAXTUS010000086.1:0-13507 GCA_964247475.1 uncultured Acidobacteriaceae bacterium
GAGGATGCGGGCAGGGCTCTGCAGACAAGCTCAAGGGAAGGACCGAGGCTGTCTTCCCCGCTCCGTCTTCCCCGCTCAGTCCGCCCCATCTCCCCTGCCGCCACCTTCAATCGCTAGGCAACTTCCACAGGAACCGCCGAGCACTGGAACTCAACCCTCTGCGCACCCAGGTAGGGATGCGTTCCCTTCAGCCGGATCGTCCCCGCCGCCTCCTTGGCCTTCACCCAGATCGCACCCGTTCCACCCACCAGCGCAAACGGGTTATCGCCAACGATCTCGCCCGGCCCTTCGATCTCGAAGACAATCGCATCCTGCGCGAACGGGCGTATGTTGCCAAACTCATCGTTGACCCGGATTACGACCCGTGTCGCGTCGGCGCCATCGCCCATCAGTTCACGGTCATCGGGCAGCAGCTTGAACTGCTGGTCCGCCCCCTTGCCCGAGTACGTCTTCGAGATCACCTGCTTGCCGCCGATAAAGCCATCGATCCGCAGATCGCCCCAGTTGCGCAGCTGCTCGCCCAGCATGATGTTGAACGGCGGGTGCTTCAGGTGCGCGAACTGCTTACGATCGGGATCGCCCTCGGCCACCAGTTCGAAGCCCTTGCCATGATCCACCATGAACTTCAGATGGTCGCAGTTCGAAGAGACCATGGCCGTCGTAAAGCCCGTCGACTCATCGTTGCGCGCCCAGTGGAACGCAGGCTCAAGCACGATCTCCTCCTCGGGCTCGCACATCGACTTGTAGAAGCCCGCAGCAGACTTCGGGGTGCGGAACATATCCATCACACCGTGATAGCAGATGCGGTCGCCCGACCCGAAGTTCGCATGCGTGTTGTAGTCAAACGCGCACCAGCCGATACCGCCTGCATACTGCGGGTTCGAAGCCAGCTGGTCATGCACCCGTGCATGCCGCACCACGAACTCCTGCAGCCTCTCCTTGCTGTCAATCGTCTTGGTCGGGAAGGTGTGCCCCACGAACTCCGTGTTCAGGTAGAGCGGGTGGTTCGGCGCCTTCAAAGGGAAGCCGAAGTCATTCATCGTGAAGACATCTTCGAGGAACTCCGACTCCTGGAAGTAGCGGATGCCGCCCGTCTGGCGCTGGTCATCAAGCACATGCGCAAGCGCGTTGGTACGCGTGTAAAAGTCGTGGTTGTCCCGCGACTCGTTGATGCGCACGCCCCACAGGATGATCGAGGGATGGTTCCAGTCCCGGCGAATCATCCGGCCGACATTGTCGACCGCCACATCCTGCCATGCCTTCTCCCCGATGTGCTGCCAGCCCGGGATCTCCTCAAGCACCAGCAAGCCGATCTCGTCACACTCGTCCAGAAAGTGCCGCGATTGTGGATAGTGTGACGTCCTGACAAGGTTGCAGCGCAGGTCATGCTTCAGCACCTTCGCATCCCGCCTCTGCACACGCCCCGGCATCGCCTGGCCTACCCACGGAAAGGTCTGGTGACGGTCAAGCCCATGCAGCTTGATCACCTTGCCATTCAGGGAGAAGCCCTGCGGCGTGAACATCGCCTCGCGGAAGCCAATGCGCCGCGTGTCCTCATCGATCACCTTGCCGTTCTCCATCAGTTGCACGAAGACGACGTACAGGTTCGGATGATCGAGATCCCACAGCGCAACGTTCCCCAGCTTCTCAAGCGTCAGCGTGTAAGAACCTGGCAGCGGCTTCACGGCAGGCAGCGCGCCCATCGCCTGGTCCGCATCCTCCGCATGGTGCGCAGCCGGCGCGGGCTCGGTGATCTTGTGCGTTGCCGTGGCCAGCACCTTGCCATCCTTCAGCTCGCGCAGCTCCGCATGCAGGCTCAACGCGCCCGGCTTCGTGTCGGGCGCGCGGTCAAGGAAGCACTCCACATCCACCGTCGGCGTCGCCGTCAACACGCCCTTCGGACGCGCATAGATGTTCTCGATAAACGTCTGCGGCACCACACGCAGCTGCACCTCGCGATAGATGCCCCCAAACGTCAGGTAATCAATCTCGTTGCCGAACGGAGGAATATCGTTGCGCTCGGTTGAGTCGACATCCACCGACAGCAGGTTCTTGCCATCACCACTCAGGTGCTTCGTCAATTCGAACGAGAAGGGCGTGTAGCCGCCGCGGTACTCCCCGAGCTTGGTGCCATTCAGGTAGACGGTCGACGCCGTCATCACCCCTTCAAAATCAACGAAGACCCGCTTGCCCTTCGCCTCCGCCGGCACGTTGATCGGCCGACGATAGAGCGAGATGAACTCGTATGACTTGTCCTCGAAGCTGTGCCATGGCAGCTTGATGTTGGTGTGGGGCACCACCACCCGGGTGAACGAAGAATCATCAAACGCCGTGCTATGCCCTGCCTCTGATGTCTTCGCACTGTAGCGCCATCCACGGTTGATCGGCAGCACCATGCGTCCGCCCGGCGTGCCCGGTCCCTTTGCCGCCTCGGCGATCGCACCCGGTACCGCGGCAGTACCGGCGATCATCGCACCCGTCTTCAAGAAATTCCTGCGATCCATAAAGCTCCTGTCATGGTTACAACTTCGCTTGCACTTTGAAATTCGTTTACCGGTTGATCTTCTCAAGCACGATCGCCGTGCTGTCATAGTCCCCGTGCAGATTCACATTCACACCCAACCCCATCAACTCACTGCCCGTCATCTCCGCGGGCAGCGCCGATACCTTCTGATCGTCAAGCGGCTTCAAACGATAACGCGCCGCGGCATCAAGCCCTTCGGCACGCAGCGTCTGGAATGGCTCACCAAAGTGCTGCGAATGCAGGAACGCAAACAGCACCGCCTGTTTCCCATCTCTAGCCAAATACTCCACCACCGACTGCTCGCTCTTCTCAGGCCTGATCAAACGGTACAGGTCACCCTGCTGCACGGTCGTCCGCACAGTCTTGTAGAAACTCACCAGCTTCGTCGCCAGGGCCGTCTCCTCGGCACTCCACTTCGTCACATCGCTGCCCACACCCAGCGCCCCGGTCATCGCAACCATGAAGCGAAACTCCAGCGGGATCGAACGCCGGTCAAGGAAGTTCGGAACATCCGTCACCCACGCCACCATGATCCCCGGCGTATACGCATGCGTGAATCCATCCTGGATCGACAGCCGGTCCAAGGCGTCGGTGTTGTCGGACGGCCACACCTCATCCGTCTCCTTCAGGATGCCGAGGTCCACACGGCCACCGCCACCCGAGCAGGATTCGATCTCCAGCTTCGGGTGACGCCTGCGCAGCTCCGCCAGCAGCGCATAAAGATTGTTCACGTACCGGACATAGATCTCCTTCTGCTCCGGCAGCGCCACCTGGTCCCAGCCCGGCTCGGACCAGTTGCGGTTGTAGTCCCACTTCAGAAATGCAATGTCGTTCTCGGTGACGAGCTTGTCGAGCCACCCCAGCACATACTCCTTCACATCCTCGCGTGCCAGGTTCAGCAGCAGCTGGTTGCGCGCCTCGGTCCGCGGACGCCCGGGAAAGTTCATGGCCCAGTCCGGATGTTTGCGATAAAGATCGCTGTCCGGATTCACCATCTCCGGCTCAACCCAGATGCCGAAGTCCATGCCAAGCGCATGCACGCGATCAATCACCGGCTTCAGCCCATTCGGAAACTTCTTATTGTTCACATACCAGTCGCCCAGGCCCGCATGATCCGTCACCCGCTGCCCGAACCAGCCATCGTCGATCACCATCCGCTCGACGCCGATCTTTGCCGCCTTCTCAGCCAGCGCAAGCTGCCCCGCCTCGTTCACATCAAAGCCGGTAGCCTCCCACGAGTTGTAAATGATGGGCCGCGGCTTCGGATCCGGTCCCTTCGGCAAGATCGCCTCACGCTGCAGCCGATGCAGGATCCGCGAAGCCTCACCGTTTCCCTTCGCGGTATACCCGGCATAGAACACCGGCGTCTCAAGTGCTTCGCCAGCCTTCAAGGAATAGGCGAAATCGAAGGAATTGTAGCCACCCGTGATCTTCACCCGACGGCTCGCCGTCTGCTCCACATCCATGCGCCAGCTGCCGCTCCAGCCAAGTTCGCCAAACCACACCGGCCCCGCGTTCTCGGTCGTCTCGCCGGCCTTGCCGATTGCAAGCCACGGGTTGGCCTGGTGCGACGTACTCCCCCGCTGGCTCTCAAGCACCTTGTGCCCGGCTTCGATCGCCTCGGTGTGCAGCTGCCACTCCGCGCCCCAGCGCCCGGTCAGCCAGCTCATCTCATAGTGGTCGCTCGGCGGCAGGTTCCAGGTCGCCGACGCCGCCTGCTCAACCGTCACCGTCGCCGTCGTGCGATTCTCGATCTTCGTCCACCGCGCCAGCACACCCTGCGCATACACCTTGTAGAACAGGTGGACATAGACCTCCTGCAGCCGGTCCTTCAACGTAAGCTCAAGCCCGTCCGTCCCCATGGCCTTCGCGGCCTGGAAGTCCAGCACGAGCGACCGGTTGCCATCAGGGAAGCTGATCTTGAGCGCCGGCTCCGTCGACAGGCCGCCGCCCCAGCCCGCGTATTCAAGCGGCGTCGTTGAGATAGGAGGGTCAAACGACGCGGCCTCGGGGTAAGCCTTCGCCCGCACTGGCGCCGCATCCGGGCCCAGCCGCGATCCCCAGTAGATCGTCTGCAGCGCATGCTGATCGTTCACGCCCACCACGTAGGTCATCTCGCCGGCCGAAAGCCGCCACACCTCGGTCGTCGCGTCAGCACGAATCTCGGCCGACCCTGCGACAGCCTGCCCGTGGCAGGACGCAACCAGCAGCAACGCAGCGCCGGCAGCCGGCAGGCAGAACCTCAGATCGCTCAAGTCATCTCCTTCGTTCACCACGAATCCGCTCCCGATCACGCCGGGGACGACCGTTGATTGCGCGCAATTTGTCACTCGCTGATTCGCTCCCAATGTACGCGGATACATGATCCGCATCAAACCGTGCATTCCATTCGACATACCAGGCCTCGAGCAGATAAGATCGCGTCGCTCACCAAAGCTCACGTTCCACCACGGTGAAAATCCTCGCAAGCCGTCCCGATACCGCCGGTTCGCCAGGCTCCGCCGCGAAAACGTTATCTGCATCGCGACCAGCCCGCCATCCCTCTCCAGGAGCCGCCTTGAAGCCCGCACGCCCGATCCTCTCCGCTCTCCTGCTGGCACTCTGCACCGCACCCCCGGCCAGCGCCCAACGCCCCCTGCCCCACATCGAACACAACGCCCACCCCTTCGCCATGATGGTCGCCCGCCACCCGTACCTCGTGCTAGGCCCACAGAACAACAACTCGAGCTCCTGGGCCTCCACCCTGCCCAACGTCTGGCCCGCGCTCGCCGATCTTCACGTCAACACCGTCGAAGCGCCCGTCTACTGGGAGCAGCTCGAAGCCGTTCCCGGCACCTTCGACTATTCGGGCGTAGACCTCCTGGTCAACCAGGCCCGCGAACACAACCTGCACCTCGTCCTGCTATGGTTTGGCACCTGGAAGAACGGCCAGAACCACTACGTCCCCGAGTGGATCAAGACCGACCCGAAGAAGTACCCGCGCGAGATCACCGCCTACGGCAAGCTGCTCGACGTCATGAGCCCGCACGGCACCGCCACCCTTGAAGCCGACAAGCACGCCTTCGCCGCGCTCATGCATCACCTCAGGGAGATCGATGGCGACAAGCACACCGTCATCATGATCCAGGTCGAAAACGAGTCCGGCTCGGTTGGCTCGGTGCGCGACTTTTCGCCCGCCGCCAACCAGCTCTTCGCCGGCACGGCCCCGTCTGCACTCACCAAAACGCTCAAGCGTCCCAGCGGCACATGGTCCGACGCCTTCGGTGCCGACGCCGACGAAAGCTTCGCCGCCTACGCCACGGCAAGCTACATCGGCGAAGTCGCCAAGGCCGGCAAAGCCGAGTACCCGCTGCCCATGTACTGCAATGTCTGGGTCACCTACCCGGTGCATGCGCTAGAAAACCGCGACCGCCCGAGCGCCGGCCAGGAGTACCCGAGCGGCGGGGCGCAGCAGCAGAACATCGCCATCTGGAAGGCCGCCGCACCGTCGATCGACATGCTCGCACCCGACTTCTACTCAGACGACCTCGCCCTCTACAAGTCCGTCATTGCGGCCTACAAACGCCCCGACAACCCGCTCTTCATCCCCGAAACCGGCATCGCACGCAACTTCGGCCGCTACTTTTATTACGCGCTCGGCCAGGGCGCACTCGGCTTCTCCCCCTTCGGCATCGATTACACCGACTGGACCCTCAGGAAGCACGAAATTCCTGAGTTCCTCAGCGGCGACTACGCGCAGCTCGCACCGATCGGGCCCGAGATCGCCCAGCTCAATCTCGACGGCAAACTCCAGACCGCCATCGAAGAACCCGGCATGGCACGCAAGGCGCTCACCTTCGGCGACATCGAAGCCACCACCTCCTTCGGCTTCCCGCAGAAGGACGGCGAAGAGCCGCCAGGCTCGGCCGAGACTCATGGCCGCGCGCTTGTCGCCCAGACCGGCGCCATGGAGTTCCTCGTCACCGGCGTCGACGCAAGCGTCAGCTTCCGCTTCTCAAAACAATTCGAACAGGCTCACAACCAGCAGCTCGAAATCCTCTCCGCCGAAGAAGGCGCCTACGACAATGGCGCATGGAAGCGCACACGCATCTGGAACGGCGATCAGACCGATCGCGGCCTGCAGTTCCACGCAGGCGTCCCGCAGATCGTGCGCATCCGCCTTCATGCCCTGCCCATGCTCAACAAGTAACAGATAATGTCCCGCACGAAGGCAAACCCACATGACGCGTCTTAACCTTGCGCTAGCCGCCATCCTCTACTCAACCCTTGCCATGGCGCCCATGCACGCACAGGCTTCCCGGCACCAGCCCGGAGCCCAGCCCGGAGTCCAACCCGGCGCCCAGCCCGGAGCCCAGTCCGGCGCCCAGCCCGGCATGATGAACGACATCCTCTACGGCGCCGCCTACTACCACGAGTACATGCCCTACGAGCGCCTCGACAAGGACGTCGCCCTGATGAAGCAGGCGGGCATCACCGTCGTCCGCATGGGCGAATCCACATGGAGCCTTTGGGAGCCGGAAGACGGCCGTTTCGAGTATGCCTGGATGGACCGCGTCGTCGATGCCATGACCAGGGCCGGCATCAAGGTCATCATGGGCACGCCCACCTACTCGATCCCCACCTGGATGTACCATGCGCACCCCGAGGTCCTCGCACGCCCGCTCGGCGGCGCACAGACCTTCTACGGCATACGTCAGAACATGGACACCGACAACCCCACCTACCGCTTCTACGCGCAGCGCGTCATCCGCAATCTCGTCGAGCACTATAAGAACAACCCCAACGTCATCGGCTGGCAGGTCGATAACGAGACCGGCTCCTACGGCGCGTCGAACCAGGATGTCTTCACCGGTTTCGTTAGCCACCTGAAGCAGAAGTTCGGCTCGACCGACGCGCTCAACAAGGCATGGGGCCTCAACTACTGGGGCGAAGACGTCAACGGATGGGAGAACATGCCGCCGCGCGACGGCACGATCAGTACCGGTTACAAATTAGAGTGGACCCGCTGGGAGCAGATGCGCGTCACCAACTTCCTCGCCTGGCAGGCCGCGCTGGTGCGCGAATACCGTGGACCGAACCAGTTCGTCACCCAGGACTACGGCGGAGCGATGAAGCGCGACGTAAACGAAGCCGAGGTCGCGAAGTCGCTCGACATCACCGCCAACAACCCCTACCACGCGACCCAGGACCACTTCGACGGCCAGAATCAGGCCGAGCAGGGCGACTTCACCCGCTCGCTCAAGCACGCCAACTACCTCGTCACCGAGACCAACGCGCAGACCACCGACTGGTCCTCCGCCTACCAGTTCCCGCCCTACGACGGTCAGCTTCGCCTCGACGTCTACACCCATCTCTCAAGCGGCGCCAACATGGTCGAATACTGGCACTGGGCCTCCATCCACTCGGGCCAGGAGACCTACTGGAAGGGCGTCCTTTCGCACGATCTCGAACCCAACCGGGCTTACGCCGAGGTCTCAAAGACCGCGCACGAGCTCAAGAAGATCGGCCCCGACCTCGTCAATCTCAGGATCAAAAACGACGTCGCCATCCTCTACAGCGTCGACTCCGCCAACGCCCTCGACTTCATGCCCTTCGCGCTCCAGATGGCAGGCCAGTGGAAGCAGGGGCCGGTCCTCGCCGACTACAGCGCGCTCGTCCACCAGCTGCATCGCGCCCTCTTCAACGCAAACGTCGGAGCCGATTTCATCTTCCCCGCCGATGCCGACTTTTCGCAGTACAAGCTCATCGTCATCCCGCCGCTCTACATTGCGGATGACGCGCTGCTGACCAGGATCTCGAACTACGTCAAAGGCGGCGGCCACGTCCTGATGAGCTTCAAGTCCGGCTTCGCGAACGAGAACTCCGCCGTCCGCTGGGTGAAGGCGCCAGGCCCGCTCGCCGAGGCCGCAGGCTTCACCTACCAGGAGTTTTCAAACCTCGAAAAGCCGCTGGCCCTCAAGGCCGATCCCTTCAAAGCCGGCGACGACAACAAGGTCATGTACTGGGCCGAGTTCCTGAACCTCGACCACGCGAAGGCGCTCGCAAGCTATGACCACCCGTTCTTCGGACGCTGGCCCGCCATCACGCGCAACCAGTACGGATCGGGTACCCTGACCTACGAAGGCACCTACCTTGACGACAAGCTGCAGCAGAAGGTCATGCTCGACGTCCTCGCCGACGCGCACCTGTTGCCATCCACGACGCCAATGCCCGCCGGCGTCCATGAGAAGAGCGGCATCAACGGCAAGGGCAAGACGCTGCACTACCTGCTGAACTACACCGGGGAGACGCAGCACTTAGCCTACACCGACAAGCCCGGCAAAGACCTGCTCACCGGCAAGGCCATCGCCGCGCAGGCACAGGTAGAACTCGCCCCCTGGGACCTCGCCATCGTTGAAGAGAACTGAAGCGAACCGATGCAGACTCGAAAGAACTGAAGCCGCATCCTAAGGCGTAGCACCTGCACCACGCCCCAGGAGTGCGAGCCCATGTCCTCTTCCCGCAAGACCATCTACGTCGCCATCCTGGCCAACATCGGCATCGCCGTTGCAAAGGTGGTCGGCTTCGTCTTTACCGGCTCTTCGGCGATGCTGTCAGAAGCCATCCACTCCCTGGTCGACTGCGGCAACGGTGGCCTGCTGCTGCTCGGCCAGCGGCTCAGCGCTAGGCCCGCCGACGAGACGCATCCCTTCGGCTACGGCAAAGAGCTCTACTTCTGGACACTGATCGTCGCGCTGCTCATCTTCATCGTGGGCGGAGGCGTTTCGATCGTTGAAGGCATCGAGCACATCCTCCAACCCGCCGCTGCGGAGGATGCGCTCTGGGCCTACGGCATCCTCATCGTCTCACTCGCCTTTGAAGGCTACTCCTTCTACGTCAGCATCAAGGAGTTCAAGCAGGCCAATCAAGGCCAGCCCATGCTGCGCGCCATCGAGCAGAGCAAGGATCCCAGCAGCTTCACCGTCATCTTCGAAGACAGCGCCGCGCTGCTTGGCCTTGTCACCGCCCTCATCGGCATCTTCCTCAGCCATACCTTCGGCTGGCTCCGCGCAGACGGCATCGCGTCGGTGATCATCGGCCTGCTGCTGATCTCGGTCGCCTTTCTGCTCATCGTCAAATCGAAGACCCTGCTCGTCGGAGAAGGCGCCGAGCAGCCTACGCTCCTGCACATCCGCGCGATCACCCAGGCCGACGTCGATATCGATCGCGTAGGTTATCCCTTCACCATGTACTTCGGACCGCACACGGTGCTGCTGACGATGAACGTGCAGTTCCGCAAAGGTCTTGAGGCAGCAGCCATTGAAGCCGCCGTCGACCGCATAGAAACCGCAATACGCGGGAGGCATCCCGAGATCACGAACATCTACCTTGAAGTGGGCTCTCTCGGCCCGCGCGAAGGGCTCGCCTTGAAATAGCCGAGACAGGCAACTGCGTCCTGACCGCGGACGGCAGACCCTCCGTAGGGTGGAGGCGCTGGCGTGCGCAAGCGCTTCCACCCCACAGAGCGGCGCCCATACGGCGTCAGGACGCGGTTGCCTGCTCTCCCTACTCCACAGTCCCCTTCCCCCGCGCACGATGGATCTTCGCCATGCAGGTCGCAGCCATCGCCGTCCAGCCCGTCTGGTGACTCGCGCCCACGCCACGCCCGGTGTCACCGTGGAAGTATTCGCTGAACAGCACCAGGTCACGCCAGTAAAGGTCCGACACGTATCGCTCCTCGTCTCCATGCGAAGGCCGCCTTCCATGTTCATCGCGTAGAAAGAGCCCGGTCAGCCGACGTCCAATCTCCTCCGCGACCTCGAGCAGCGTCGCCATGTTGCCGCTGCCGGTCGGACACTCCACCTTCAATCCATCGCCATACACCGCGTAGTACCGCTCCAGCGCATTCAACAGCAGCACATTTACCGGGAACCACACCGGCCCCCGCCAGTTGCTGTTGCCGCCGAACATGCCGCTGTCGCCCTCCGCCGGCACATAGCGCACCACGTGCTGCTTGCCCGCAAGCTCGATCTCGTAAGGCTTGTCCAGGTGATAGCGCGAAAGCGCGCGTATCCCGTGCGGAGAGAAAAATTCGTTCTCGTCGAGCACACGCTTCAAAATCCTCAGCAATCGATCCTTCGGCACCAACGCTACAAACTGCGCATCCTGGTAGCGCTCATCGCCCGTCTCCGCCCTGGTCACATGCGAAGCAAGCTGCTTCTTGTTCTCGAGAAACCACTTCATCCGCTTGCGGAAGCCGGGCAGCTTCTGCACCTCGTCATGCTGCAGGATGCCGATTGCGTAGAGCGGCACCAGGCCCACGATCGAACGCACCTTCAACGCTGTCGGCTCGTCATTGCCGCTTGAGAGCTGGTCGAAGTAGAACCCTTCCTCCTCGTTCCAAAGTCCCGCCGTGCCGCCCACGCCGGTCCCGTCGCCGCCATCAGCAACGCCGTTAATGGCATCGATGATCGAGATGTAGTGCTCGAAGAATTTGCTGGCGATATCTTCATAAGCGGGCTTGGACTGCGCCAGCTCAATCGCGATGCTCAACATGGTCGAGCAGTAAAGCCCCATCCACGCCGTGCCATCGGCCTGGTTCAACGACGCGCCATCGGGCAGGTCGATCGACCGGTCAAAGACGCCGATGTTGTCGAGCCCGAGGAAGCCGCCGCCGAAAAGGTTGTGGCCGTTCTCATCGTTGTGGTTCACCCACCAGGTGAAGTTCAGCAGCAGCTTCTGAAACGCACGCTCCAGGAAGTCAAGGTCCTTCTCGCCGCATACCCGCTCCGTGATCTGGTACACATGAAACACCGCCCAGGCGTGCACCGGAGGATTCACATCGCTGAAGGCAAACTCATAAGCTGGCATCTGCCCGTTCGGGTGCAGGTACCACTCACGCAGCAGGAGCAGCAGCTGGTTCTTCGCGAACGCGGGGTCGATCTCGGCCATCGGGATCATATGGAACGCCGTGTCCCAGGCGGCAAACCACGGGTACTCCCACTTGTCCGGAATCGAAAGCACGTCCCGGCAGAACAGGTGCCGCCAGTTCACATTCTCGCTGTCCAGCCGCTCCTTCGGCGGCGCAGGCTGAGCCGGATCGCCGCTCAGCCAACGCTCGGACACATAGTAGTAGAACTGCTTGGACCACAGCAGCCCCGCATACGCCTGCCGCGCCACATTGCGCTCATCGTCGTTGAAGCTTCGAGGCAGCCTGCACGCATAAAACTCATCCGCCTCGCGGACCCGCTGCGCGAGGCGATCGTCGAATCCCTCCACATCAAGCCCCGCAGGTTCGCCCTCATCGATCCGCACCAGCCGCAGCCGCAGCACCTTCGTCTCGCCCGCACCGAGGCTCAGCCGGTACACACAAGCCGCCTTCGTACCCACCTGCTGCGGGTTTACCGCAGCCTTCTCACCCTGCACCAGGTAACGATCAAACGCATCCTTCGAAAGCTTCCGCTCCCCCTCATACCCGGGTCCAGCCGATGAACATTCGTATCGTTCTCGGTAAACAGAAACTCCTCAGGCCCCTCGTTCCCTGCAGAAAGCACAGGCATGAACCGAAATTCACCGAGCGCCTTGTGGCTCGCGAACACCGACTGCCCGCCGGTCTCCATCCGCATCCCCGGCCGCGTCTCCGTATCCGGCTCAAGGTTCCGCCACGACCAGTTATTGCGCAGCGTCAGCGTCGGCGCCACAGTCAGCCCCGCCTCCTCCGGCCCACGGTTTGAAACCGTCAACCGGATCAGCGTGTCCTCGGGCCCGGCCTTGGCATACTCGACCGACACGTCGAAGTACCGCTCCCCGGCAAAGATCCCCGTGTCGATCAACTCATATTCAGGCTCATCGTAGCCCCGGTCACGGTTCACCTGGACGAGTTCCTCATACGGAAACGCCCTCTGCGGATACTTGTACAAAGCCTTCGCATACGAGTGCGTCGGCGTCGCATCCAGGTAGTAAAACTGCTCCTTCACGTCCTCGCCATGGTTGCCCTCGGTATTGCCGAGGCCAAACAGCCGCTCCTTCAAAATAGGATCGTTGCCGTTCCAGAAGCTCGTCGAATAGCACAGCCGGCACTGCCGGTCCGTCCACCCCAGGATCCCGTCCTCACCCCACCGGTACGCCCGGTAGCGCGCCATGTCATGTGTGAACAGCCACGCATTCCCCTCAGCCGAGTAGTCCTCCCGCACCACGCCCCACTGCCGCTCCGGCAGGTACGTTCCCCAGCGCTGCCAGTTCGCCTCGCGCGTGTCCGACTGCAGCAGCCTCTGCTCTTCAACCGTCAGCTCAGGCTTCGCCGACGCTCGCTCCGCAGGCTTCGTGCCATCCCGCCCGTTCACCGTCGAAGTCTCAGCCATGCTCTCCCTTTCACAACCTTCGTTCTTTCCACCTGCAGGAACCTGCTTCAACGACGTCCGCCCAAGCTTCGCTCCGCCTGCCCCGGCCCATGGCCCCGAATCGCAATGCTAGTCAGATGCTCGACCCCACGCACAGTCTCGCAGGAACTTGACCTCCCGTCACCGCACGCACGCGACCTCCCGGAATCAATCCCGGCGGCTGCAGCGGCATACGCCCGGTACCGCCGCCCGGCTTTACAGCCGCCTCACCAGCCATTTAGATTTCCTGAGACCACAGTTGGTCCCACCCTCCCCGTCTCCACAGCCACAAGCCGCAGCACTTCCGGCTAAATCGATTCAACCCCCCAGGCCAGCATCAGGAGCCACAGGTACGCGATGAAGCTCACCCTCACCACAGCACTTGCCCTCTTCGCCATCGCCTCAGCACACGCCCAGCCGACGCCCTTCCCCTTCCGCAATCCCGCGCTCCCCGGCCCCCAGCGCATCGACAACCTCCTGTCGCTCATGACCACCGAAGAAAAGATCGACTGCCTCGGGACGAAGACCGCCATTCCCCGTCTCGGCGTAACAAGCTTCGGCAGCTCCGAAGGCATCCACGGCGTCGTCCAGCGCGGCGGCGGCAAGGCTGATCGCGAACCCATCC
>CAXTUS010000086.1:13517-14720 GCA_964247475.1 uncultured Acidobacteriaceae bacterium
TGGGCGAAAGCTGGGATCCCGCCCTGGTTCGCCAGGCCGCAGGCGTCGAAGGCTACGAAGCCCGCTTCATCACCCAGACCCCAGGCTACGACCGCCAGCTCCTCATGCTCTGGGGGCCCCAGGCCGACCTCGCACGCGACCCACGCTGGGGACGCAGCGAAGAGGTCTACGGCGAAGACCCCTTCTTCAACGGGACGATGGTCACAGCCTTCGTCAAGGGTCTGCAGGGCGACGACCCGAACCACTGGCAGTCCGCCGCCCTGCTCAAGCACTTCCTCGCCAACAGCAACGAGAACCTCCGCACCAGCTCCTCGTCTGACTTCGACCAGCGCCTCTTCTGGGAGTACTACTCGGTGCCCTTCCGTATGGGCTTCCTCGACGGTGGCGCCAAGGGCGTCATGGCCTCCTACAACCGCTGGAACGGCACACCCATGGCCATCAATCCCATCCTCAAAACCATCGTCGAAGACCAGTGGGGAGTCGACGTCCTTTCAAGCGACGGCGGTGCCGTCAAGCTCCTGGTCACCGCGCACAAAGTCTTCACAACCCAGCAGGAAGCCGTCGTCGCCTGCCTCAAGGCCGGCATCAACCAGTTCCTCGATACGTACATCGACGAAACCAGGGCCGCTCTGAAAGACGGCAGCATCACCGAGAAAGAGATCGACGCACTGCTCCGCCGCAAGTTCGACATCTCGCTCAGGCTGGGCCTGCTCGACCCGCCAAACACCGGCCCCTACGCCAACATCAAAGACACGCCCGAACCCTGGCTCGGCGACAAGGACAAATCCATCTCGCAGAAGATGGCGCTCGAATCCGTCGTCCTGCTGAAGAACGAGAACAAGATCCTGCCGCTCAACAAGTCCGCCATTAAATCCATCGCCGTCATCGGCCCACTCGCAGACTCCGTCCACTGGGACTGGTACGGCGGCAAAGCCCCCTACCTCGTCACCCCGCTTGAAGGCATCCGGACAGCCGCCGGGCCCAACGTCCAGGTCAACTACGCAGCCGACGAAACCGGCAACGCTGCCATCGACGCGGCGAAGAAGTCAGACGTCGCCATCGTCGTGATCGGCAATGACCCCACCTGCGGGCCGGACATGGCGCACGACTGGCACGACACCCCCGAAGGCGGCGGCACCCTCCCCTGCACCGTCCCGAGCGACGGCCGCGAAGGCCGCGACCGCGAACGCATCACCCTCGACC
>CAXTUS010000087.1:0-961 GCA_964247475.1 uncultured Acidobacteriaceae bacterium
GTTCCCACCAACCCTGCAGCCACGGTAATCGCGCCCATGATGAAAGCCGCCGAAGCCTGCGACCTCCCATCTGTTCTCTGCAGGAACGTAGGCATCCACACCGACAATCCACCCGTCGTAAATGTCACCGCGGCATACCCGCCCGCTGAACACAGATAAGCCGGATTCTTCACCAGCGACAACAACACGTTCTTCTCGAGCTTGGCCTTCTCGCCCTTGCTCCCTCCGCGCGACGGCTCCTTCATGAAGATCGCGATCAGCAAAGCGATCAAAATTCCCGGCACCGCTGATATCGTAAACGACATCCTCCAGCCGAAGTGCTGGCCCACGAATCCGCCCACCAGGTAACCCATGGCGGCGCCCACTGGCACCGCGATGTTGAAGATCGTCAGAACACGATTGCGCTGGTCCTCGGGATAGAAGTCCGCCAGCAGCGCCGGTGCAAAGATGCCAAAGCTCGCTTCGCCAATGCCGAGCGCCGCGTGCCGCAGGTTCAACGAAGCATACGAATGCACCGAAGCCGTCACCAGGTTGATCCCAGACCAGAAAAGCGCCGCGATCACAATCATCGGCTTACGCGGAAAGTGATCGCCCAGCCATCCGGTCAACGGAGCCGAAAACATATAAGCGAGCATGAAGAACAGCGTCAGCGAGCCAATCTGCGCGTCCGAAACATGGAACTCGCCCTTAACCTGCTCCTGGACTCCAGGCAAGATGTAGCGATCAATGTAGTTCACAAAGTTCAACGCCGTCAGCAACGTCAGCGCAACCGCGGCACCGGCAACAGGCAAAGCACGAGGAGACTGGGCAGAGTCTGGCATCTGTGGCGATCATAGAACAACAGCAACCGCGTCTTTACGCCGGACGGGCGCCACTTCGTGGGTGGAAGCGCTGGCGCGCATAAGTTGCATGCGCTCTACCTCGATCTCCCGCGCACCAGCGCTCCCACTCCACGAAGTGG
>CAXTUS010000087.1:971-5279 GCA_964247475.1 uncultured Acidobacteriaceae bacterium
TGACACGACCGCCCCTCCCGCCCTTCACGCTTGAAACCGCCATCCACAAGGTACGCATGGCCGAGGACGCCTGGAACACCCGCGACCCGCATCACGTCTCGCTCGCCTACTCAGCCAATAGCCGCTGGCGCAACCGCACCGAGTGGGTTACCGGCCGCGACGCCATCGTCGACCTGCTTACGCGCAAGTGGCAACGCGAACTCGACTACCGCCTGTGCAAGGAGCTGTGGGGCTTCAAGGAAGACCGCATGGCCGTCCGCTTCGTCTACGAAAGCCACGATCCAACCGGCCAGTGGTGGCGCAGCTTCGGCAACGAGCTCTGGGAGTTCGACCCTGAAGGCCTGATGCGCCGGCGCGAGGCCAGCATCAACGACATCCAGATCAGCGAAGCCGTTCGCCTCTTTCACTGGCCCCTTGGCCCACGTCCGACCGACCATCCGGGGCTGCCGAACAACCCAGAATTCATCGAAACTGCGCCATGACAGGGGGCAGGCGCCACTTCGTGTGATGGAAGCGCTTACGAGCGTAAACAGTAGAAGTAGCTCCTCAGCTGCTCACGCGGGCCAGCGCTCACATCCACGGAGTGATGCCCGTCCGTCGTAAGCACGCGCTTGCGCTTGTTCTAGGTACTCGCAGGAGGCCGAGCGTCCACCGGCCGAGGGTAGGTGGCCGTTACAGTCGTCGAAATACCACCGCGCGGACGGAAGTCGCCCTTGATGATCGCCCACTGCGGGTCTGTCGCCTTCACCACGTCGTTCAGCACCTGGTTGACGATGTTCTCTTGGAAGATGCCCAGGTTGCGGTACTCGAAGAGGTACTCTTTCAGCGACTTCAGCTCCATGCACTCCTTCTTCGGCATGTAGCGGATCGTCAGAACGCCGAAGTCAGGCAGCCCGGTCTTCGGGCATATCGACGTAAACTCCGGATCATCAATTAAGATCTCGTAGCCCGGGAACTGGTTCTCCCATACATCGATTGGAGGGAACGTATGGTCGAGACCCGACGCGGCATGGGTGTCGGTATAGCCTGTGTTTTGAGTGCGCATTACCCTCTATTTTACCGCGCTAAAACTGCGGGAAATGGAAGACGATACCCGTGCTCACACTGCGCAGCGGGTAGTTGTGTGAGTCTGTTCCGAAGGGGTTCAGTCCGCCGTAGCCAAGCTCGACGACGCGCCAGTCGGCAACCGGCAGAAACCGCAGATCAGCTCCGGCGTACACATGGTACTCAAAGTTATTCACCGTCTGAGGCCGCCCGATACTGTTGGTCAGGATGCCGTAATCGCTCTTCCCAAGCCCCGCCGAACCCTGCACGTACGGAGGCCCGGATGCCAGCCAGGCCAGAGCCGATGCGCACACCCGTGCCCTGCGCTCCAAGCTCAGGTCCGCGGCTGCCGTTGGTGATGACGCCCCGGGCGTCGACGCCCAGCCTCACCGGGCCCACGTTCCTGAAGTCGTAATAAACGCCGAACGTGCCACCGATGGGATTCACGTTATTGAGGTACTGCACCGGATTACCGCTCGCATCGGTCTTTGGCGCGAGCGGTGAAGTGCCGCTGCCACCCAGCGAATTTAACGTCACGGTACCATAGGCTGCGAGTTGCGCGTGTGCGGATGCAGTGAAAGCAAGGGCAGCGAGCAGGGGAAGTGCTTTGCGGATCATTGTCTCCAGTCTATCGCGGAAGCCAGGCTCCGGGTGCGGGTTGAAGCACAAGCACCCGGAGGATGCTGGAAGTCGTCTAGTTGCGCCGGCCCAGTGTTGGACGGTCATCAGTGTTCGTCGTATCGGGCTTGTTCGGGTCGCTGTTCGACCCGCCCGCACGCCGCAGCGTCGGCTTGTTGCCGTCGCCCTTGCCATTGATCTTGCGCTTGTTCTCAAGCCGCGCCAGCCGCGCCTTCACATCGTCAAATTCACTGGTGGTCACCACGTAGTCAGGCTTCGCCGGTAGAATCGTGGCGATCTCGTCCTCCGAGTGGGCGATCCGGTCCGGTGTCTGCGGATGATCGGAAAACGCCTTCGACAGGGTGCCCGGCTTGTGCTTCTCGAGCGAGTCCAGCTTCTCAAACAGCGTGATGAAGCTCTGCGGATCATAGCCGGCCTTGTACATATACTGCACTCCAAGGTAGTCGGCCTCGGCCTCGTCCATGCGTGAAAATTTCAGGAACGAGATCGGAATTGCGAGTTGCGACGCCTCGTAGATGCCATAGCCGGTCCACGTGCCCTGGGTCATAATGATCAGCGGAATCGACCCGATCTGTGCATAGTTCAGCTTGGTCTGCTGACGTGCCGCGTGGTGCGCCACCACGTGCGAGATCTCGTGTGCCATCACGCCCGCAAGCTCTGCTTCCTCGTCGCAGTTCATGATCAGCCCGGAGTTCACGTAGAAGAAGCCGCCAGGCAGCGCCATTGCGTTGATCTCGTCCGAGTCGATCACCTTGATCGTGAACGGCACCTTGGCATCCGAGTTCTTCACCAGATTTTGCCCGATGCGGTTCACATACTCGACGATCACGGGGTCAGTCACCATGTGTGCCGACTTCTCCACCTCCATCGAATACTGCTTGCCGACGCGGATCTCCCAGTCCGTCGAGTACCAGTTCAGCATGCCGCGTCCGCCGATGTTGCGCGTCCCGATGGCGTTTACATCGTCCTCGCTGCCCGCCTTGATGTGCGGGTTCAGTGCCTCGCCGGGTGAAGGGATCGAATCTGAGAGCTTCTTCGCGTCCGCCGCCGCGACCTTGGCCTGAGCGGGTGTCGTGGTCGGATCAGGCTTCGGCATAGGGGAAGGAGTGCCTGCCGGATTTTGCGGGGACGGCGTCCCGTTCTGTCCGGACGCCGAAGGCGAAGGCAGGGTCTGGCCGGGGGTCTGACTTGGGCTCGGCGAGGTTTGCGTCGGGGTAGAAGGCGTCGTGACCTGCGCGCCCAGCGCAGCCGGAATCATGCCGGGGACGGCGAGAACAGCAGCGAGGCCAAGCTTGGAAAGGTGTGGCATGTGGAGGACTCCTGAAGGAGCCGCTGCCGTGCTTCTGGACGCAGCCCTACACTCGATTAGACGCTGATTCGCGCAGAATGTCGCGTGTTCCGTTTCAGGCTTGCAGTACCTCGTGGTGGCGCGGTCTGCTCTGAAACCAGGCTTTACACCAGGACCCGGTCACCAGGTGTTGTAGCTCGTTCCCTCAGTCGAAACCTGCTGCGAACCCGAGTGAACATCGTCAATCCCGCCCGACTGCGTTTCATCGATCGACGTGTAGGAGTCGCTCTGGCCCGCGATCCAGGTGTCGGTCCGCTGGGTGAAAGGATCCTTCGGAATCGCCTTCAAATAGCCTGAAGTGACCAGGTCGTCGAGCGTCTGTGGAGCCTTCGCCTTGTCGTAGGTGTAAGAGTCGATAGCGCTGCGAATGGTGTGCAGGTCTTCCTTGAGCACCGCCTCGCGCGCGTGTTTTACGTTCGAGATAAAGGCCGGAATCGCTACCGCCGCCAGGATCGAGATGATCGTCATCACAATGAGGAGTTCGAGCAGCGTAAACCCGTTCCGGGTACGGCTTGCAGCGGATTTGGCAACCTGCGCGGGCATACGTAACCGGTAAAACCTGCTCTGGGCGGTTACAAATTTCCTGAACCGGTAAAACCCGGTATTTGGCGTTTTACTGGTTACCATGTGTTGTATTTCGTCCCGTCGAGGGCCGTCCCTGTGCTTTTGGTATGGACATCAAAGACGTTCTGGCCGCCCCATGTGCTGGCGTCCGCATCATCCTGCATCGAGCGATAGTCCCACTCGGCGGACTGCGTCATCGGGTCGGTGGGGATGGCGCGCAGAAACTTCACCTTCTTGGTTTGGACGTCGACGCCGTCGACCAGGGTCTGCATGTCCGGCGGATAGTTGAAAGAGTCAGCCTTGGTCTGAATGCCGCCCTTGTCGGCTGCGTCCTTGTAGTGGTCGATCGCATCGCGCATCATCCATAGATCCTGCCGCAGCCGACGCTCCTTTTCACGCTTTACCTGGAACCTGGCAATGGGCACGGCAGCGGAGGCCAGGATGCCAAGGATGGTGAAGGTGATGATCAGCTCGATCAGCGTCAGCCCTGCGTCCGAGCGAAACCGCACAGTGTCTGTCGAGCAGGCAAATGCCGGTCGAACCTTTGAAGCAGTGCGGCTTGGGGTTAGAGAGATCATCGAATGTGAACGGTGGCCGGGGTGCTCGAGGCCGCGATGGCGACCTGCGCACTGTTCTTTGCGCCTGCCTTGGCGAAGCTGATGCTCGCATCGCCAGCCGAGACCGCCTTGAAGGTAAGCGTGCAGACGGTGCCC
>CAXTUS010000087.1:5289-14709 GCA_964247475.1 uncultured Acidobacteriaceae bacterium
CCGAACCGGTGATGCCGGTGGCTTGCGGCGGACGCGTGGCCACGATGTTCACCTGGCCGTCGCCGTTGTCACGATGGAGTACGGGCGCGATCTTGCCGTCGCGCGACAGGAACGCGTTCGGGTCGGAGTCCACGTTGACCAGCTGCAGCAGCTTCGGATCGAACTGGAGCTGCATCGGCACCGAGAAGATGTCCTGTCCCTTGTCGAGCTTGATCGCAACCTGGAAGGTGCTGCCGACGGTCTGGGTGGATTCGGCGGGGCTGGCCGAGAGCACGACCGGGGGCGCGAAGCCACCGCTGCTCGGCGAGTCTGGAGGAGGCAGCGCAGGCGCAGTGCCATTGGCGGCGATCGCGTTCGGGATAGCGGCGGCGCCGGCGGGCCGGCTCCGGTCCGGGTTCATCTGGAGGATGGCCGCGGAGGCCGCCGAGGCCGCGGTGGCGGGGCTTGCGGTCGCTGACGGCACGTAGTTCACCGATTGTTCATTGGCCAGGTTGCGGTTTTCGTCCCGGCGCAGCTCGACGCTGGTGCTGGTGCCGGTGTCGATCGCAGCCAGGTTGACGCGGGTCAGCACGGACTCGCGCACGATGTGCGGAATCAAAAGGAAGACGATTTCGTCGGTTTGGGTCTCTTTACTCTGCGAGCTAAAGAAGTACTTGAAGAATGGGATCTCGCCCAGGTAGGGGGTTCCCGAGACGTTCTTGTTGTCCTGCTTGGTGACGATGCCGGCCAGGATCGACGGCTCGCCCTCCTTCAGCTGGATCACCTGGTCGATGACGCGCTGCGCGATGATGGGCTCGGTGACGCCCGAGATGGTCTGCGAACCGTTTTGCTGCGAGACCTCAATCTTGGTCTTGAGCGTGACCTCGCGGTCGTAGTGGACGGTGGGCGTGATGTCGATGTTCACCCCGACATCAAGATACGTGAACTGGGTTTGGACGCCGATCGACGCCACGCCGGTCGAAACGCCGGCGTTGTAGCTGCCGGTGGCGATCGGGATCTTCTGGCCGATCTTGAGCGTGGCGCGCTGGCCGTCGGTCGCACGGATACGCGGGTTCTGGAGTACGTGGGTGTCGATGTCGGTCAACAGCGCATTCAACGTACCGCCCGAAACGGTCACCGCGAAGTCGTTCGAGTTGAGCTTGGCCAGGTTCGAGAGCGTGAGCTGGGTTGGGGTCGTGGTCGTGCTCGAGGTCGTCGAGGTCGTCGAGGTGGTGGGCAGCTGCGGCGTCAGGCCCAGCGAGGTGGGCAGCGTGATGCCGAGATTGCGGATCTTGTCGCGGTTCACCTCGAGGATGGCGACGTCGACCACCACCTCCGGGCGTGCGCGGTCGAAGTCTGCGATGAGCTTTTGCGCCAGCAGCAGCTGATCGGTGGTGGCGCGCATGACGATCGCATTCTGCGACGGCACAAGATAGAGCTTGACCGAGGGGTCGAGGATGAGGCGTAGACCGGTCAGGATCTCGTTCGCGTCCGCGGGCTGGGACGAGTTCGCGAGATAGAAGGTCTGGACCGCCAATTCGTCCATGTCGGTGTGGTTCACACGCGAGTTTTGCGCAACAAAGATAGTATTTGCGGTGATGGGCTTGTAGAAGGTGCCGGCGATGGTGCCGACGATGCGCAGGGCCTCCGATAGGCTGACGTTGGTGAGATCGACCGGGATCCGCTTCGACGTGTAGTTGGGGTCGAAGATGACGTTCAGCCCGGCCAGCTTGCCGATGGACGTATAGATATTCTTGACGTCTTCTACAGCATGGTAGGTGATGGGGTCGTTTGAGACCGGCCGCAGCACGATGGGGCCGGCGATCGAACTGATCTGATCCTGCACCTTCTGCGCCTGTGAGTTCTGCATGAGGGCCGCGGCGGCGGAGGGGCCGGAGGGCGCAGGCGGGGGCTGGTCGCGCTGGGTGATCTCGATCTCCTGCTGCGCGGCCTGGTTTGATCCGTCGATCTCACGTGCCCGCAGGAACTGCTGCATGGCGCCATTCCAGTCGCCGTTCGATCGCATAACGCGGCCGCGGTCGACGTGCTGGACTGAGGCAAGAAAGCGCATGCGGTCGAAGTGCGCCGTGTACTTCAGGTCTTTGGGAGACTTCCCGTGCGCCTTCTTGTAGTCCTCGTAGGCGGTGTCGTAGTCCTCGCGAAGCTCCGCGGCCGCGCCTCGCTTATCCCAGCCATTGGCGGACTGGGCGTGGGCCGAAGCCGGGAAGGCGCCTGAAAGCGCGAGCAGCGTGGCGGCAGCATAGGGTCCGTAGCGCAGCGCCTGCTCTAACCGG
Organism: uncultured Acidobacteriaceae bacterium; assembly: GCA_964247475.1. Lineage (GTDB taxonomy): Bacteria > Acidobacteriota > Terriglobia > Terriglobales > Acidobacteriaceae > Edaphobacter. The sequence goes on from CAXTUS010000087.1 coordinate 7,563, forward strand.
ACGGTGGTGGTACGGAGAAGATGGTGAGGCCCACGGCTCATGCTCTATCGGTTCGCTTTCTATGCACGGTGAGGGGTTAGCTGAAGTTCGCTGGACTGAGGTCGCGGAGCTGACTTCCCGCGTCAGGATCTCATGCAATACGGAACTGGCAGGCACGTTGGCGAAAGGGGTACAGGAGGTGGTCCGGATGCCCTCTGGAAGGAGCGTTTAGAGCCTTTGGCAGGGGTGAGTATAGCATTCGGGGTTTGATGAAGGGCCTCAATCAGGTACCACAAAAGTGACAGCGGAAGATCCAAAACAGATTGTTGCTGCGAGCGTCTCCGGGTTTGAAAGCTTTGCGCTTGGCGGCCCCGTGGGGTTTAGACGTGCAGGTGCGGCAAGGGTAGGTAAACAAGGCTGAATTTTCGCCTGAGATGCTCCACTTCGGGCCGGCGCTTGGTCGGGCGTGAGCCAGGCCGTGGCCGGACGGGACCCAGGCGTCGTTTCCGAAAGCTCGTAACCGCATGTTAAACTTATAGATTCCTATGGCTCGCGGCATGCAAATCACGACACCCACCACTCCTCTGAAGCCAGTCGTGAAGGAGAAGGATCGCGACCCGGTGGCGGCCGGCAAGCGCGACGCCGCCTTCAATCGCTCGGCGAGCTTCAACTACTTTCTGACTGATAAGTACGAGGCCGGCATCGCGCTGCGCGGCACCGAGGTCAAGTCGATCCGCGAAGGCAAGGCAAACCTGAAGGACGCCTACGGCCTGCTGAAGGATGGCGAGGCGTTCCTGCTGAACGCGCACATCGGTCCGTTCTCGCATGGCAACGCGATGAATCATGAGTCGCTGCGCACCCGCAAGCTGCTGCTGCATAAGCAGGAGGTTCGCAGGCTTGAGGCCGCAACGAAGCAGAAGGGCTATACGCTGATCCCGGTCCGGCTCTACTTCAAGCATGGCCGGGTGAAGTGCGAGATCGCGCTCGCGAAGGGCAAGATGGAATACGACAAGCGCGCCACCGAGAAGAAGCGCGAGGGCGATAACGAGGCCAAGGCGGCGATCGCACGGAGCCAGCGGCGCTAGCTTGTTCGCTCCAGGGGGCGAGGCTCCGGTGAGAAAGCTGTTCGACGAAACGGCTGCTAAAGCCTCGGGTAGGATGAAGCCATGGATACCAGGTTAGTTTTTGAAGATGCGGCGAACACGCCGGCGGAGATGCTCGCCGTCTTTGCCGTGGATATTGCAAACGGCACCAGCGCCGAGCCGATGCCGGTTCTCTTGACCACCTCGAGCCTGATCTCGAACGCGGCGCAAAAGTTTCTGAAGCCGGGTGAGTTCAAGGCTGGATTGTGCGAGACTTTGCTGCTGCATGCGCCTTCGGGGCTCAAAGCCGAGCGCCTGCTGGTCGTGGGGCTTGGCAAGGCGAAGAAGCTGTCGATCGCCGAGGTTCGGAAGGGTGCCGGCGCGGCGATCCGGGCGGCGAAGGCACGCGGCATCCGCAACGTGGCGATTGCCTTGCCCGAGGATCGTGCCCTGAGCGACGAGCACCTGGAGAGCCTGCCCGCGGCTCATACCACGCGCGCGCTGGTTGAAGGCGCCGAGATTGCCGAGCCGGATTGGGACACCTACAAATCCGAACGTGTGGACCACAGCGTGTGGGCGCTGCAGGTGCTGGTGAACGAAAGCGAGCGCAGGGCGGTCGAGGAGATCCGCCAGGGCTTCGCCGAAGGGACGATCGTGGCGCGCGCGCAGAACTTCGCCCGCGGCCTGGTGAACGAGCCGGGTAACGTGTTGACCCCTACCGTGCTGGCCGATCGTGCGCAGGGGATGTGCGGCGAGGTAGGGCTGACGTGCGAGGTGTACTCGACCGCGAAGCTGCTCGAGCTGGGTATGGGCGCGTTTGCCGCCGTGGCGCAGGGATCGGCCGAGCCGCCGGCGCTGATCGTGATGACCTACACGCCTGAAGGAGGAGTTGATGAAGGCGCGCCGGTGATGGGGCTGGTCGGCAAGGGGATCACCTTCGACACGGGCGGCATCTCGATCAAGCCCGCCGATAACATGGAGAAGATGAAGTACGACATGGCGGGCGCGGCGGCGATGATCGGCGCGATGCGGGCGATCGCCGAGTTGAAACCACGGGTGAAGGTGGTGAGCGTGATCTGCTCGGCCGAGAACATGCCGGACGGCAAGGCCTTCAAGCCGGGCGACGTCGTCAGGACGATGTCCGGTAAAACGATCGAGATCATCAACACCGACGCCGAGGGTCGACTGGTGCTGGCAGACGGGCTCCACTATGCGAAGACACTCGGCTGCACTCACCTGGTGAACGCGGCAACCCTTACCGGAGCCTGCGTGGTGGCGCTCGGTTATCTGAATGCCGGCGTCTTTTCGAATGATGACCGGGCGTGGGAGCAGTTCATGGCGTGCACTCGACTCTCGGGCGAGGGCTTCTGGCGACTTCCCTGCACGGACGAGTACAAGGACGGCATCAAGAGCCAGATTGCCGACATGGTGAATGCGGGCAGTCGCGCGGGCGGCGCGATCAACGCGGCGATGCTGCTGAAGGAGTTCGTGGGTGACACGCCGTGGCTGCACCTGGACATTGCCGGTTGTGCATGGAACGAAGAGGTGAAGCCCTGGCTGCCGAAGGGTCCTACCGGGATCGCGGTACGCACGATCGTCGAATGGGTACGGAGCTACTAAACGCCATTCCAAGTCTGCTTAACCCAGCGCCGCTATTCCAGGCAGAAACAGTGAGAGCCCATCATTGTGATGGGCTCTCATTTCGCCGGGCTTGTTGACGGCGATCAGGCGTGCTGCGGGACCTGGCTGAAGGCCTCGATGATGGCCTTGTTGAAGGCGGGGAGGTCTTCGGGCTTGCGGCTGGTGGTCAGGTTGCCGTCAACGACGACTTCCTTGTCAACCCAGCGTGCGCCCGCGTTCAGCAGGTCCGTCCGCAGCGAAGGCCACGAGGTAAGGGTGCGATCTTCAACGACGTCCGCCTCGATTAACATCCAGCCTGCGTGGCAGATGGCCGAAACGGGCTTGTCCGCGTTGAAGAAGCTGCGCACGAAGCCAACGGCGTCAATATTCTGGCGCATGTGATCCGGGTTCATGACACCGCCGGGCAGGTGCAGCGCGTCGTAGCTCTGGGCGTCGGCCTCGCTCAGCTTCAGGTTGACCTCGATCTTCTTGCCCCAGTCGGTCTTGTCCCATGCCTTGATGGTGCCTGCCTTGATGCCTGCCTCGGGCGCGATGATGTGCACCTCGGCACCGGCATCCTCAAGCGCCTGTTTCGGCTCGGTTAGTTCAACCTCTTCAAAGCCTTCGGTAGCCAGGATGGCGATACGCTTTCCGGTCAGCGGGCCGGACTTGTCTTGCTGATTGAAGATGCTCATGGTGGCTCCCTATCTTGCGTTCTCGCTCTTATCTGCTAAGTCGGATAGTGGAACCGACTGTGCACGTTGCCCCGCACGCGACGGGATGACGAGAAGCTTCGGGAGATCGAAATTAGCGGCGTAAAAGTTTTTGCTGACACGTGCGGGCTGCTCCTGCTACACCTTTGTCAAAGGACATTGCTGGCTGCGCATAGTAGCTGAGGCGGACGTTTACGCGGAAGCCGGGCGCGCGCGGGCAGGGCGCTCCCAGCCTTTGTCTGGAATAGATTTCTCGGGGCTCGAACATGTTTGAGTGGGTCTTTGTTGGTTTGATTCTTCTTCTGCTCTTTGGACCAATTCTGCTGGACTTCAAGCAACCGGTTGACCAGGAGGCGGGCGAGCCGCTGGGCCACCGAACCAACGGCCACGAAGCCAGTTTTGGCAGCGGCGGCGCAGCAACGCACTCAAGACGTGTAGATGCTGAGGGTGCGGACTGGTACGCCGTACCAGTCCAGGCACGCTTATTTGAGGAACGTGTGCGTACGCTTGAGCTTTCCGAGCGCCGCAGGGCGGATCTTAGCCGCAGCCTTGAGCGCGCAGCAGTGGCAGGCGCGGGGCGCAATCCACGCTTCTAGCCAGGCTCCGCACCTACGGGCCAGCCGTTGAGGCTTACATCGCTGCCGGGGCTTCGATGCCCAGGTAGCCGAGCGCACGCACCATCTCGCGCCGCGCAACGGCGGCAGTCGCAAGCAGCAGCGCGCGGCGGGTGGGGTCCTGCTCGTTCAGGATGTGGTGCCGGTGATAGAAGTTGTTGAACTGCTGCGCGAGCTGGAAGGCGTACTTGGTCAGGATCGCCGGCTCGGCGGTAGCGATGGTCTGCTCAAGCAGCTGGGTAAGGCGCGAGGCGGCGAGCCACGTCTCCCACAGGCTGGTGCCGTCTTCTGTGGCCAGCAGCGCCTGCAGCTCAACGGCCGAGGGCAGGCCGCGGATCGCATCCTCCTCCGTGCTGCCGCTCTTGCGGAAGATGTTGGCTGCGCGCACGATCGCGTACTGGACGTAAGGTCCGGTTTCGCCCTCGAACGACAGTGCGTCTTTGAAGTCGAAGGCAATGATCGTGTTGCGGTTGAAGCGCAGCATGAAGTAGCGCAGGGCACCGACGGCTATCTGCTTTGCAATGAGCGTACGCTCGGTCTCTTCAAGCTCGGGCTGGCGTTCGTCCACCTGCGCCTTCGCCGCGGCGATCAGCTTGTCGAGGAGGTCATCGGCCTTCACGCCGAGCCCCTTGCGGCCTGAGACCTCGATGAAGGGACGAGCCCTGTCTTCCTCGGAGATGGTGTAGCCAAGCTCGAGCGCACAGCGCGGCGTCAGCGCCACCTTCTCGTAGGAGAAGTGGGTATAGCGCGCCGCGGCCTCGGTGTAGCCCATGCCGGCGAGCGCGGCGACGACGTTGTTCTGCGGGTCCGACTGCGAAGAGTCGATCACGTTATAGATGGCGTCGGCTTTCGCGAAGACCGGGTGCGCCTGGTCGTTCGCGGCCTCGAGGCCGGTTGAGCTCCAGCAGGTGTGGTGTTCGTACTCGTGGAACTTCTCGTAGAAGAAATCCTTTGGCAGAAGGCCGAACTTCCACAGGTGGTAGGCAATGTCTTTGCCCACGTAAGTCACGGTCCCGTTCGAGCGCACGATGACCTTTGCCTCCTCGTCCGGACCATCCGCGGTGAGACCCTCGGTGTTCGCGCGCTTCATCACCCAGCAGCCCTTGTTCTTGCCCTCGGCCTCCTGGTAGAGCACGCCCTTCTCGATCATCAGCGCGCGCGCCGCGTCCCAGAAGTGCAGCGACAGGATCTCCGACTCACGCGGCAGGAAGTCGTACTCAATCCCGAGCCTCTGCATGGTCTCGAGATGGCGGCGCAGGACCGAAGTCGAGATAAGCTCGGCGATCTCGGCGGTTTCGTTGCCTCCGGCCTCGAGCGCGTGCAGGGTGTCGAGGCGCAGCTGCTTGCGGCGCTGTAGCTCTTCCGCCGTAATGCCGGGCTCGACATACCACTGGCTGACCCGGGCATAGAGGTCCCAGCAGAAGTAATCGATCAGCGTGTTGGTCTCATAGATCTCCGTAATGCGCTCGCGCACGGCTTCAAGATCGAGGCCCAGCAGGTGGGTAAAACCGACGACCACGTCTGCCACCTGCACGCCGGTGTTGTCGATGTAGTTCTGCACGCCGATCTGCCAGCCTGTGTGGTAACTGTCCGACCGCAGCAGGCGAGCGAAGGTGTCGCCCAGGATGGCATTGCGCAGATGGCCGATATGCGCTGCCTTGTTGGGGTTGATGCTGGTGTGCTCGATCAGCCGGAAGCCAGGCCCGCCGAGGTCGGCGTGTTCATCGTCTGCAATCCTCTGCACGGCGGCCGCGCGGTCGAGCCGAATGTTCAGGTAGCCCGCGCCTGCAACCTCGATCGAGGCGACGCCGGGCAGGTTCGGGAGGTCTTCAGTGAGCGCCTGCTGCAACTCGGCGGCGATGATGCGGGGCGCCTTGCGCAGGCGCTTGGCGAGCTCGAAGGCGAGCGGCAGGGCGAGTTCGCCGAGCGCCACGGAGGGCGGCTGCTCGATGGCCAGATGGGCGAGCGAGATCTCGTAGCGTGCGGCGACAAGGGCCTGGATGCGGCTGAGGAGCGTCTGCTGGAGTGTGCGATACATGTGATTACTGTCAGTTTACCTTTCGCCGGGTGAAGCCAAGCACGGCCGTCTGATCGTCTATACACTTGGGCGGCAACAAGATGCTGGGCAGCAATAGAATGCTGGTCGGCGACAAAGTTTAGTTGTCACAAGTACGAGCTTGGCAGCGCCTGCACCGGGCAGCACTTTCGCGCGAGGGGATCAGCAAGTTGGAGCAACAGGGGACCGGGTGGCACGCGACGCTGGCCGTAGCGGCCGTCACGCTGATGACGACGTTCGCGATTACAGTGCATGGCTACCATCCTTATGCCGAGGATGGCGGCGTCTACCTTGCCGGAATTCGCAAGCTGCTCGACCCTTCCCTTTATCCGGCGTACACGGAGTTTGTGACCGAGCACCTGAGGTTTTCAGTCTTCGCTCCAGGCGTGGCGCGGCTGGCGCGGGCCACCCACCTGCGGCTTGAATATGTGCTGATGGGGATCTACTTTGCTTGTGTCTGGGCGACGCTCTACGCCGGTTGGATGCTGGCGTGCCGCGTAGCCGCCGGCCTGAGAGCCCGGCTGGGTGCAGTCGCGCTGCTGAGCTGCTGGCTGACCCTGCCGGTAGCGGGCACGTCGCTGATGCTGTTTGACCCGTACGTGACCGCGCGCAGCCTGACCACGCCGCTGATCCTGATGGGCCTTGCGTGGGGGCTTGATGCCTGCAGGCCCGGTGCTGATGTGTTCGGCGCCGGTGCGCAGGAAGCCGATGCCGGACTGGCAAGAACTTGCCTGCTCAAGGTAGGTGCAGCACTGCTGCTGGCCGGGCTGCTCCACCCCCTGATGGCAGGCTACGGCGTGGCCGCGGTGGCTTTGCTGCTCTGTTCCGGCTCAACATCCACCAGGACCAGGCGCTTCGGCCCGGCTGTCCTGGCGATCGTGACGCTGGCCGTGGCCGCCGCTTTGCAAGCAATGGCTCCACCTGAATCCGCGGACTACGTGCGCGTCGCCATGACTCGCGATTACTGGTTCCCCTTCGCCTGGCACTGGTATGAGCAGGTGGGCCTGGTGGCGCCGCTGCTGCTGCTGTGGTGGGCTGCGCAGGCCGGGACAAACGCGTGGCGGCTGCTGGCCCGGGCTGCGG
>CAXTUS010000088.1:0-11812 GCA_964247475.1 uncultured Acidobacteriaceae bacterium
GCTGGGAGTGCTGATCCATTGAGCGCGGCGCCACTAAGCGCGACGCCAGCGGCTGAGCGAGGTGTAGATGCCGGCTGCTGCGATGACCTTGATCGCCTGTCCAGGCAGGAAGGGCGCGACCGCGAGCCTGAAGGTGAGGGCAGCGTGGTGATGGGTGAAGAAGCCGATCCAGGCGGCGCCCGAGGTCATGATGAGGGCGCTTGCGACAAGAGCTGCGGCGACGGCTGCGGCGTAGCGCGGAGCCGGGCGCAGGGCGCGCACCAGGAAGCCGGCGAGCGCCGCGGCGAAGGGGTACGCGATGAGGTAGCCGGCGGTGATGCCGCGCAGCTGGGCCAGGCCGCCCGGGCCTGCGGGTGCGAAGACGGGCAGTCCCGCGGCCCCTTCTGCAAGGTAGAGCGCGAGTGCGGCGAAGGCCATCTCGGGTCCGAGCAGCAGGCCTACGATGAGTACGGCCAGGTCTGACAGGGTGAGCGGGACGGGCGTGAAGGGCAATGGCACGGTGAAGTGGGCGCATACCGCGACACAGAGGCTGGCCGAGACGACGAGGACGGCTTTGCCGGCGGCTGAAGAAGAGAAGGCGCCGGTGAGGACGGGGCGCAGGCTGTGTGCGGGGCTCGCGGTGTTCATGAGAGTCATCCTTTCAGGATCGGGATCTGAGGTGAAGCTGAATCAGCTGTCCGCCGCAGATCGAGGTGAGTGGAGCGGCCTCTGCTAACCCGCGCTGTGAGCTGGTGCCTGACGCTAGTGCCGGTCGTCTTCGTGCTTTTCATCCGGCTCCGGATCGAGGTAGAAGGGGCGCGGCGGGCTTCTTTCGCCGGTGAGAGAAGGGGATCGAGGCTCGAGATAGAAGGGCCGGGCTTCATGATCGTCACGATGATCGCCAGGTAGAGATTCATGCCCGGGCTCGGGATCGAGATAGAAGGGACGATCCGGGCGTCGTTCCTGCACGTCATCCTCCGGGGGAAGCGGGTCAAGGTAGAACGGACGGTCAAGGTGATCTTCTTCACGTGGCTCGAGAGGTTCTGGCTCGAGGTAGAACGGACGGTCCGATTCACTCTCCTGCTCGGTCTCCGGGCGCAGCGGCGCAAGGTAGAAGGGACGATCCTCCTCGCCATCTTCCGGTCGCTCTTCCGGCTCGGGATCAAGGTAGAAGGGTCTTGCGGGGCGTGCCTGGTCAGCTTGCTGCTGTGCGTTGCCCGGGGCGCGGGGGTTGAGCGGCTTTGCTGCAGCGTGCCCGGCCGGTGGCTGAACGGTGCCGCCCGCGCGTGCGGCGCCTTCGCCGCCTGTACCTTCTGCGGCCTGACCTTCCGCGGACAAACCGCCAAGGCTGTTTCGTTCCAGCTGAGAACGGTTCTGCGTCGGAGGTCGTGAAAGATCCGACAGGCGAAGATCGATCGCCTGCGCCATCTCCTGATCGATGGCGGGGTCGCGCCGGGCGGCCGCGGCGTTACGCCGGACGTGCCGCGCGATCGCAAAGGCGGCGAAGGCGAGGGTGGCGAAGCTGACCAGCGCGATGATGTAGAGAATCTTCATGCGACATCCAAGGATAGCAAGCGCACTCAGTTTCTGCTGGTGGAACAGAGAATAGGCGGCCTGGTTGCCCGTTTCGGTCAACGTGGCTGGTGATGAACTTGGTACATGAGCGGCCGGGATCGGTTATCCACTTGACCAGCCTATCTCCTCCCGATGAAATGGAGTCATTATGAGCAAAGGGTATTCGCTCGAGCAAAAGGGTGGTCGGTCGGTAGGCTTTCGCGGTGTGCTGGGGCTGATCTATGGTCAGCGTCGCAGGACCGCTACGGTGGCCGCGGCGATGCTCGCGCTCGGGATGGGATACCACGTGATCTTCGGTCAGAACGGGCTGACCGCGTATGAGCAGAAGCGTCAGGATGCGAGCGCGCTCGCCGAACAGGAAAAGCTGCTGAAGGATGAGAACGAGCAGCTGAAGGGTCTGGTCGGCAGGCTTGAAAGCGACCCCGGGGCGATCGAGCACCAGGCGCGCGCGGAGCTGCACTACACTCGCCCGGGCGAGGTGATTGTGACTCTCCCCAATGAGAAACCTGCGACCAGCCTCAAGGCTGACTCCCGCTAGGCATCCCCTGTCAGGTCTGCTTTCGATCCCAGGGCTGGACGGGCTGGACGGGCTGGACGGAGGATGTGATGGGTGAGGAGCTGCTGGATCGCAAGTTGCCAGCAACCGCCAGGCGTTTGAAGTACGGGCCGGGCGACCTGCACTTCGGCGATCTTTACCTGCCTGAACTCGGCCCGGGCCGTAAGGCGCCGCTGCTGATGTTTATCCATGGCGGCTGGTGGAAGAACGGCTATGGTCTCGACTATGGCGGCCATCTCTGCGAGGCCGTCAGGCGGCTTGGCATGGCTGCCTGGTCGATCGAGTACCGGCGGGTGGGTGACGCGGGCGGCGGCTGGCCCGGCACGTTCCAGGATGTTGCCATGGGATTTGATTTCATCAAAAGCCTTGCCGCGACCGAGCCGGTCGATCTGGCAAAGGTGGTGGTCGCCGGGCACTCCGCGGGCGGACATCTCGCTTTCTGGCTCGCCGGTCGGCCGAATATCCCGGAGACGAGCGTCCTTCATGATCCTGTACCTGCGCTTGCGCTGCATGGGGTGGTGGCGCTGGCTGGCGCGATCGACCTGAGGTCGACCTTCGACCTGGCGGGTGCCTTTACCTTCGCCCACGACCGGCAGGAGATCGCCAACTTCATGGGTGGCACGCCCGACCAGGTGCCCGAGCGCTATCGCTCCGGAGACCCGGGGATGCTGGTGCCGATCGCAACGCCGCAGTGGCTGGTGCAGGGCAGTGAGGACGATCAGATACCGCCCGGGGTGCCGCGCCGCTGGGCCGAGAACGGGACCCGGTTGGGTGACAACGTTACGGTCGATCTGATCGAGGGTGCGGACCACTTCGATGTTGTCGATCCCCAGAGTCGAGCATGGCCCCAGGTGAGGGCGGCGCTGCTTGCGGCCTTCGCCTGAAGCTGGGTCGATGCTCGGTTGAAGCTGGGGTCGAAGCTGGGTTGGTGCATGCACTTTCTGCATCCGACTGGTTGCAGGTGAGAGAGCAAATGGTCATTGATGTAGCAAAGAGTACGCCGCGAGAGATCTATAACCTGTTGATCGGCCTGGTGGCGCCAAGGCCGATCGCGCTGGTAACCAGTGTGGATGAGAACGGGATGGTGAACGCCGCGCCTTATAGCGCGTACAACTACCTGTGCACCGATCCTCCCGTGGTGGGGCTTGGCGTGATGAACCGTCCCGAGGGGAAGTTTGTTCCGAAAGATACGGCGCGCAACATTCGCCGCGCCGGGGAGTTCGTGGTGAACGTGGTGACCGAGGACCTGGCGAAGGCGATGAACATCTGCGCGACGGAGTTTCCGGCGGAGGTCAGTGAGATCGAGATGGCGGGGCTTAGGACCGCGCCGTCGGCGGTGATCAAGGTTCCGCGCATCGCCTCCGCGCATGCTGCGCTTGAGTGTGTGGAGCATGCGACGATTGAGATCGGGCGATCGCGCATTATTCTGGGGCGCGTGGTTGCAATGTATGTCGAGGATGAGTTCGTGGATCCTGCGGGGCCCTATATCAAGGCTGAAGAGCTGCATGCGATCGGCCGCATGAACGGACTCGGATCTTACGTGAAGACGCGCGATGCGTTCCTGACGATGCCGCGGATCCCTTATGCAGAGTGGGAGAAGGGCCGGCGCGAGTAGACGGGCGGGAGCAACTGCCTCGGTGCGTGGGGCGGACGCCACTCTGTGGGGGCGCATAGACCCTGCGTCAGCCGCGATGGTTCACCAAGTGGACGTGTTTCCGCGATGGCCGAGATAGGACTCAGGTTAGGAGAGGTACTCCCGCAGCCACGGGTCTTCGGTGTGGACCAGGTCTTGGGTGTTTCCGTTATAGACGACCTTGCCGTCGTTCATGACCAGGAAGCGGGTCGTGTCGTCGATGCCGCCATCGGGGATCGGCTCCATCTTTCCCGACTCCTCGTTGTAGCGATGGGTTGCGAGCATAAAGGCATCCTGCAGCCGGTGCGTGATCAGCAGCGAGGTTGCATGCGAGACGTCGCGCTGCTTGACGACGAGCTCGACGATGGTGGTTGAGGTGATGGGGTCGAGGCCGCCGGTCGGGGAGTCGTAGAGGATCAGGTCGGGCTGCGAGACGATCGCACGCGCGATCGAGACCCGCCGGCGCATGCCACCCGAGAGCTCCGACGGGAACTTCGTGATGGCGCTGTCGAGATCGACGAAGTGAAGGGCTTCGACGACCTTGTTGTGCGCCTCGTCGGTCGACATGCCTTCTTCGTGGAGGCGGTAGGCGACGTTGTCTTCGACCGAAAGGGAGTCGAAGAGCGCCGACTCCTGAAAGACCATGCCGATGCGCTCCCGGAACTTGTAGAGGTCCTGCTCGCGCATGGTGTCGATGCGTTGGCCGAAGACGGAGATCTCTCCGGAATCCGGCTTGAGGAGGCCATTGGCGAGCTTCATCAGGACGGACTTGCCGCAACCTGCGGGACCGAGGATGATGAGCGTGTCGCCGCGCTCGACGGTGAAGGAGATGTCGTTGAGGACAGGATTGCGGTCGAACTGGATGCAGACGTCTTTGAAGACGACTACGGGTCCGTGTTCTTCTTCCTGAGCCTGTGTGGCGGGCGCTTCAAGGGTTTCGGGCATCTGTTCTCAGCTCCCGAAGATGGCGATCATCAGGCGACTGACCAGGAAGTCAACGATGATGATGAAGACCGAGGAGACGACCACGGCCTGGGTCGTGGCCCGTCCCACGCCCTGCGTTCCACCCTGGGTGCGCATGCCGTAGAAGCAGCCGACGGTGGCGATGATGAAGCCTGAGAAGAGCGCCTTCGTGAGACCCTCGACGACGTTGCCGTAGGCGAGCGTTTGATAGGACGAGTGAAGATAGGCCGTGGTGTTGAGGCCCAGCATGAGAACGCTGACCAGGGCGCCGCCGGCGATGCCGACCGCGTCCGAGACGATGGTCAGGAAGAAGAGCATGAAGACCGTGGCGACCAGGCGCGGCGTGACCAGCTTGCGCGTGGGATCGGTGCCGAGCGCGCGCATGGCGTCGATCTGTTCGGTCACCTTCATTGAGCCGAGCTCTGATGCCATACCGGACGCGTTGCGGCCGGAGACCATGAGCGCGGTCAGGACCGGGCCAAGCTCCTTGACCATCGACAGTGCGACCAGCGAACCGGTGCGGCTGACGGCGCCGAACTCCTGCAGTGCCGTCTCCGATTGCAGGGCGAGCACGCAGCCGGTGAAGAAGCCGGTCAGGATGACGATGGGCAGCGATCCGACGCCGATTGAATCCATCTGGGTGAAGATATCGGCCCAGTAACGCGGGCCCGAGAACATGTTGCGGACGGCGCGGCCGGAGAGCAGGGAGTACTCCTGGATGGCGGCAACACTCGATTTGGCAAAGCTCTCGGAGGAGGCAGCGGGCATGTCGGTAGGCTCACTTTATCAGATGCACAACGGCCCGGGTTTGGGTGCGGAAAGGTGGCCGTCGAGGTGAGAAGATAGAAGGGATGAAGCTGGAGTGGATGAACGCGGCCGTTTTGTACGGGAAGGAAGATCTCCGCATGGAGCGCGTGGCGATTCCTGAGCCGGCGCATGGTGAGATGGTGGTGCGTGTGGGTGCGGCGCTTACCTGCGGCACCGATCTGAAGGTGTACCGGCGTGGCTATCATGCGAAGATGTTGAAGCCTCCGATGCCGTTCGGGCATGAGCTCGCCGGCACGGTGACGGCCGTGGGCCCGGGCGTGACTGGCTTCAAGGCTGGCGACCGGGTGGTGCCGCTCAACTCCGCGCCCTGCGACGCGTGCTTTTTCTGCAGGCATGATCAGCAGAATCTTTGTGAGGATCTTTTGTTCAACAATGGCGCCTATGCCGAGTACTTGAAGGTGCCGGCGAGGATCGTCGAGAAGAATACGCTGCTGGTGCCTGAAGGCTTGCCGCTCGAGTTTGCGGCGCTGACCGAGCCCCTGACCTGTGTCGTTCGTGGCCTTGAAGAGAGCGGCGCGAAGGCTGGTGACAGCATGATCGTGATCGGCGCGGGGCCGATTGGATTGATGTTCATGCATGCCGCCGCGCTTGCGGGGCTTGACGTTACGGCAGTGGTGAAACGTGCGGAGCAGGCGGAGACTGCGCGGAGCCTGGGAGCGAGGCAGGCTCTGTCGCTTGAAGGTCTCGAGGATCAGGCAGCGATCATTGCCGCGGCGCGTGCGCTGACCCCGGGCGGGCGTGGTGCGGATGTTGTGATCGAGGCGGTAGCGACGCCCGAGACCTGGGAGTGGGCGGTGGCGATGGTGCGGAAGGGCGGCCTTGTGAACTTCTTCGGCGGCCCGCCGAGCGGCACGGTGGTTGCGCTCGATACCAATCGTCTGCACTATGGCGACATCACGCTCAAGGCCAGCTTTCACCACACTCCTTCGACCTGCCGGACTGCCTTTGACCTGATCGCAAGCGGGCGTTTTCAGGGTGCGGACTTTGTGACCGGGACGGCACCGTTGAGCGAGGTTCCGGAGGTCTTCCAGGCCATGGTTCTGCGCTCGGTCAGCAACGGCAAGCGGGATATCAAGACCGCTATCCTGATGGGTGCCGCGTGAGCCGGACGGTGCTTGAAGGCGCGCTGAAAGGAGCCCCGGCGGAGTACGCGATGCCTGCCGAACGACCGAGCCTTCGCGAGGCTGAAGGCTGGTGCCGGCATCTGGCGACGACCCACTATGAGAACTTCCACGTGGCGACCTGGTTCCTGCCAAAGCGGGTGCGTCCGTACTTCGAGAGCATCTATGCCTTCAGCCGTACCGCCGATGACCTGGGCGATGAGGTGGCTGATACCGCAACGGCGACTCGCCTGCTGGGTGAGTGGCGGGCCATGCTGGTCGAGTGCTATGAGACGCCCGAGCGATCGAAGCACCCGGTCTTTGTTGCCCTGCGCAAGACGATCGACGAGACCGGCGTGCCGCTGCAGCTCTTCGATGACCTGATCACCGCCTTTGCGATGGACCAGGTGGTGACCAGGCATGAGTCGCTCGAAAGCCTGATCCTCTACTCGAAGTTTTCCGCAAACCCTGTGGGGAGGCTGGTGCTTTGGGTTTCGGGATATCGAGATGAAGAGCGTGGGCTCTTGTCGGACAAGGTGTGCACGGCGCTGCAGCTTGCCAACTTCTGGCAGGATGTGGTCGAAGACTGGGAGCGCGGGCGGCGCTATCTTCCCGCGGACGTGATGCAGCGGTTTGGCGCGACGGATGAGATGATTGCGGAGCGCCGCTGCACACCGGAGTTTCGCGCAACGATGGAATACCTTACGACCTATGCGGGCACGATGCTGGCTGAGGGCGGACGGATCTCGGCCGAGGTCGATGGCGAGCTTGGCGTGACGTTGAAGCTGTTCGAGCGAGGCGGACGGGCGGCGCTTGATGGTGTCGTGGCCCAGGATTACGACGTACTCAGCCGGCGTCCTTCGGTATCGAAGCGAACCAAGCTGCGGCTGCTCGCGGGCGCGCTCTCGATGAAGGCTGCGCAGATGTTGATGCCGCCGACAACCCTGCAGCAGAGACCGGCAAAGCCAGGGAGACACGCACGATGAGTTCCGCCCCGGCCGCTTCGTTCACGATCAGCGAGGCGTACGCTTTTTGCCGCGATATCGCAAAGCGCGAAGCCAAGAACTTCTACTATGCCTTTCGCGTCCTGCCGAAGGCAAAGAGCGATGCCATGTGCGCGGTGTATGCCTTCATGCGGCGTGCGGACGACATCGCGGATGATGAGTCTGTAACAGTCGATGTTCGACGCGAGCGGATGCAGCAGTGGCTGGACGGTTGGCGCGCGTCGCGGCAGCCCGAAGCCACGAACGACCGCGTCTTTGTTGCAGTACGTCATGCACAGCAGCGATTTGCCATCAGTGATGATCTGTTTGAGGACCTGGTACGGGGAACTTCGATGGACCTCGCCGAGCCGGGGACGGCAGCAGACGGCCGCGTGGATCTTGGCGACGGGCTCCAGGGCTATCGCACCTTTGCCGATTTGTACCGTTACTGTTACCTGGTCGCCTCGGTGGTCGGGCTGGTCACGATTCGCATCTTCGGCTACACCGATCCTTCTGCGGAGCTGCTGGCGGAAAAGACCGGGGTGGCCTTCCAGCTCACCAACATTCTGCGTGACGTGAAGGAAGATGCGGAGCGCAAGCGTATCTACCTCCCGCAGGATCTGCTCGAGGAGTTTGGCGTGACAAACGCCGATGTCATGGCGCTGGCAAGCGGGCGCACGCTGAAGGCGAACGAGCGGGCCATGCTGATCGGCCTTTCGGTGCAGGCGTGGGAGTACTACGAGGCGGCGCGTGCGCTGCTGCCGTTGATCGACGCCGATAGCCGCGCTGCGCTGTGGGTGCTGGTCGAGATCTATAGCGGTCTGCTGAAGAAGATCGATGCAAGCGAGGGGGATGTGTTTTCCACGCGCCTGAGCGTGCCTGCGCGCGACAAGATGCTGACCCTTCTGCGCGGTGCGGCGAAGTCACTGAGGGCGCACTGACCATGCAGGATGTGATCGTGGTGGGTGCCGGACTGGCCGGTCTTGCTGCTGCGGCTGCGCTTGCCGGCGATGGAGCGGAGGTCACGCTGCTTGAGCGCCGTCCCGAGGCAGGCGGTCGCGCTTATTCCTACATGCACCCTGCACTGAGCGAGGTGATTGACTCGCAGCACGTGGTGCTTGGCTGCTGCACCAACCTGTTGGAGCTTTGCGACCAGGCTCAATGCAGCGGTGATCTGCGCTGGTACGACGAGCTGACCTTTCTGGAGCCGAACGGCAATCGCAGCGTGATGAAGCCTGGCTGGCTGCCCGCGCCGGCGCACCAAACACAAAGTTTTCTAAGTGCGCCGATGCTCTCGTGGTCTGACAAGATGGCAATTGCACGTGGTCTGGCCGGGTTTCTGCGCGGTTACCCGGGCGATGATACGGAGAGCTTCGCCACGTGGCTCAAGCGCACGCATCAGCCGGAGCGCGCCATCCGGCACTTCTGGGAGCCTGTGGTGTGGGGCGCCTTGAACGATGTCTTTGAACGCTGCTCGACCAGGTATGCGGGCAAGGTCTTCCACGAGACTTTTCTGCGCTCGCCCGGGGGCGGGCGGCTTGCGATTCCGACCAAGCCTCTGACCGAGTTCTTCGCGCCGGTGTTTGACCTGGTGCGCAGCCGGGGTGCGGTGGTTCGCGCGAAGAGCGGCGTCGACAGGTTGACGCAGGTGGACGGGGGTTGGTCGATCCATGCCGGCGGCGAGGAATTTGTAACAAAGGATGTCGTGCTCGCGATGAACTTCGATCACACGCAGAAGCTGCTTGAAGGGCTGCCGGTGCTGACCGGTACGTCGCCCTTTGTTTCTGCGCCGATTACGACGGTTCACCTCTGGTTTGATCGCGAGGTATCGGAGCTCGACCATGCGGTTCTACTCGACACCAGGATCCAGTGGATGTTCCACAAATCCCGCATCCGGGCTTCGACCGGGAAGGGCAGCTACCTTGAGCTGACTATCAGCGCATCCTGGCCTGAGCTCGAGCAGAGCCGGCAGCAGATCCTGGCTTCAGCGATCGCCGAAGCTGAGGTTTTCTTTCCGCTGATGCGCGATGCGAAGCTGTTGAAGTCGAGCGTGTTGAAGGAAGCGAAGGCCACGTTCTCCTGCATGCCCGGGCTTGATCTTCACCGGCCCGCGCAAGCTACGTTGATGCCGGGCTTGTTTCTGGCGGGGGACTGGACGAGGACTGGGTGGCCGTCGACGATGGAGGGCGCGGTGCGGTCGGGAAGGCTGGCTGCAGGGGCGATCGCGGGCAAGCCAGGCAGGTTCCTGGCACCGGAGTTGCCGGCTTCCGGGCTGATGCGCTGGTTGAGCAAGGGCTAGAGGCAGGTAAGCCCGGATGCTGGCTGGCACCACGCGCAGGGAGTGAAGAGCGCCGCGCGCTCAAGCTACTTCGTGATGAGGTAGACGCCGATGCAGACCAGCACCGCGGCGAGCCATCGGCGACGATCTACGTTCTCGTGCAGGAAGGCACGGGCTACGAGTGCGTTGCCGATGTAGGTCAACGATGCTGTCGCGGGTGCGATGAGCGATACGGGTGCGGGCGGCGCAAGCGCAAAGAGCAGAGAAAAGAAGCTGACGGCCATGGCGCTGACGCCGAGGATGAAGCTGGGTTCGGTGACGACGGCACGGATCGCGCCCGCCATTCCGGAGTGCGCGCGGATCTCGTCGAGGTCGCCGATCCTGCGCATGGCGCGCGCGGTCAACACGTCACCCGTGATCGCGGTGGCGGCGACTGCGACGATCGACACCCAGAGGTGCGTCGGGCTCAACGTGTTGGTCATGCTGCTGGAGCCTTGGGCAGCGCGTGCTCCGCCGCCGGGTGCTCGGTCAGGGCAGGACCCTGCGACACAAAGCCGACGCCACAGACGATCAGCAGGATGCCCGTCCAGCGTGCCAGCGAGATGTGCTCATGCAGCCAGAAGTACGAGAGAAACGCAACGACCACGTAGCTGAACGAGGTTGAGGGTAGAACGAAGGTGAGATCCGCCCAGCTCAACGCTGTGAGATAGCTTGCGAAGAATCCGATCAGCAGGACGATGCCCGCGATCACCCACAAATTTTTGAGTGCGACCAGCAGCAGGCCAAGGTGCTGCATGTCAACCGGTCCAACCTGCGCCATGCCATGCGACAGCAGGGTGTCGCCGATCGCCGCGGTGAGGACGATGAGGAGCAGGACGCCATATTGTTCCGGGGAAAGCTTGTGCTTCATCTGTTCTAATTCTACGGGAGTTGATGTGCTGGCATGAAGCGTGCGGCCCGGATTGCCCTTGCGGCGCTGAAGAGGAGCCAAAGCAAAGCCCCACGGCTTTTGCACCGCGGGGCTCGATTGCTCTCGAAAGGGAAGCGCAATCAGGCGTTCATGCTGATCGATTCCTGAGCCTTCAATGCGTTCTCTTCCTTCATCCTGCGCGATGCCTTGTTTCGCTTCGACCGCAGCGACATGAACGACTTGGCTTCCACATACAGGCGGGGCACGTCGCGGTTCACGATCGCCTTCCACACCACGCGGAACGCAGCCTTTGGACGGAAGTAGTATTCATCGTAGAACTTGTGCACCATCTCCATGACGTACTCGACCGGCAGGCCCGGGTACTCGATGTGCGCCATCTGGTGTCCCTGCTCATCTTCCATCTTCTGGTTGGTGATGAAGCCGTTCTTCTCGGCGAAGTCGTAGAACTCGGTTCCCGGGAAGGCGTGCGCGATCGACACCTGGATGGTTTCGCAGTCGATCTGCTTGGCGAACTCGATGGTATTGCGAATGGACTCCTTGGTTTCGCCGGGCAGGCCAAGGATGAAGTCGCCGTGGATGATCAGGCCGAGCTTGTGGCAGTCGCGTGTGAAGTCGAGCGCACGCTGCACGGTGGCACCCTTCTTGATGTTCTTGAGGATCTGCGGATCGCCTGACTCGTAGCCTACGATCAGGAGCCGGCAGCCTGCGTCTTTCATCGCCTTCAGGGTGTCGTAGTCGGTCGTCACGCGAGAGGTGCAGGACCACGTCAGGCCGAGCGGCTTCAGCTTTTCGCAGAGCTCGATGGTGCGCGCCTTTTGAATGTTGAAGGTGTCGTCGTCGAAGAAGAACTCTTTGACATGCGGGAAGAGCTTCTTCGCGTTGGCCATCTCGGCTGCGACGTCGTCGGTCGAACGTTTGCGCCAAGCGTGGCCAGAGAGCGTCTGCGGCCACAGGCAGAAGGTGCACTGCGCCGGGCAGCCGCGGGT